>CAMLIL010000038.1 GCA_946480015.1 uncultured Oxalobacteraceae bacterium
CGCTTTTCATGGTGCCGAAGGCGATCTGGCCGCGGCTGTTTTCGGCCAGGGCCAGCACCGCGTCCTTCCAGGCGGGCGCGCCGCTGCGCGGACGCACCGGGACCGGGACGATGGCGCCGCTGGCGGCGTCGCGCCGCGCCAGGCCGTTGACCGAGCCGATCCACAGGTCGCCCTTGCGGTCGATGCGTAGCGCGCGCACCGGCGCGTCGGCGCCGTTGATCTTGACATGGGTGAGTGCGCCGCTGCGCGGATCGAGCCGGTCCAGGCCGCCCGCGCCGCCGACCCACAGCACGCCCTGGGCGTCGCTGGCGATGGCCGACACGGCCGGGCTGGCCAAGCCTTTGGGGCCGGCGCCGTAGCGCACGAAGCGCTCGCTGTGTTTGTCGAACATGGCCAGGCCGGCGGTGGCGGTGCCGAGCCACAGGCGTCCCTGCGGGTCGACATGCAAGGTTTGCACGAAGTCGGCCGGCAGCGAGGCCGGATCGGCGCCGTCGTGCAGGTAGCTGCGCATGCGGTAGCCGTCCCAGCGCGCCAGCCCGCGCTGGGTGCCGACCCAGATGAAGCCGTCGCCGTCCTGGGCCAGCGCCATGCCAACCGGGTGCGGCAAGCCGTCTTTCAGGCCGAGGTGATTGAACAGCGGGGTGGCCAGGCGGTCCCAGGTCTCGGTCGCCTGGCTTGATGCGGCGGCCACGGCCAGCACCGCGCCGGCCAGCAGGCGGCGAAGTGGACGGGCAAACGCGGGAATGGGCATGGTGCGGTGGCTGTGGGGAGCGGCCTGGAGGCCGGCGCCCGGCGCTGTACATATTACTTTCAGGATACTCACTTGTGGGGGCGGTGTCCATGAAAACGGACCCGGCTGTCGCGGCATGGAAACGGCGGCCGGCATGCCAAAAAGCCACGCCGTACCGATCAGCCGGGTGATCGATTGATTGCTTGTCATGCTATTTCGTCATTGTTGCAGGGCTGCTGTGGCGCGCTTCAATCAGTTTGTTGATTCTTTTATCAGCTCCAATCAAAACGTTTGCCCGTGTGCCTAGAATAGCCAGCAGAAATTACACCGACAGGCCGGGTCCGCTGGCCGATAACAAGAGAGACACTATGAAGACACAGCACACGCACGCCATCTTCCAGCGCACCCGCTGCGCCCACGCCGTCGCCACCGTCCTGTCCCTGCTCGCCGCCAATGCCGTCCTGGCGCAGGAAGCGGCCGCCCCGGCCAAGCAGGAGCCGACCGTGGTGGTGGTCAGCGGTACCCGCGCCTCGGTCGCTTCGGCGATCGACCGCAAGAAGGGCGCCGGCACCGTGACCGATTCGATCGTGGCGGAAGATATCGGGCAGTTCCCCGACAAGAACGTCGGCGAAGCGCTCTCGCGTGTGACCGGTGTGCAGCTGTCGCGCGATTTCGGCGAAGGCTCGCAGGTGTCGATCCGCGGCGTCGCGCCCGACCTGAACCGCATCGAGATCAATGGCATGTCGGTGCTCAGCACCACCGGTGGCGCCGGGCGCGGCGCCGAACTGCGCGAGCTGGCCTCGGAACTGATCAAATCGATCGACGTGTACAAGGGCGTGACCGCCGACATGACCGAAGGCGGCGTGGGCGGCACCGTGGTCGTGACGACCCGCAAACCGCTCGATTTCAAAAAATTCACCATCGCTTCGACCCTGTCGGGCGAGCATTCGACCAGCCGCGGCGGGGTGCAGCCGCGCGCCAGCCTGCTGATCGCCGACCGCTTCTTCGGTGGCGACCTGGGCCTGATGGCCAACCTGGTCTACGACAACGTCCTGACCCAGAACGATTACGCCCGCAACACGTCGTGGCGCTTCCTGCGCGACTGGGATTTCTCGGCCGAGAAAACCGTCGTCAGCCGCGATGCCGCCGTCGCCGCGGTCGGCACCAAGGGCGCCTGCTCGACCTCCGGCCTGACCGCCGCCCAGGTGACGGCCTGCCAGGCCCAGTGGAACGATTACTCGCCGCAGATCGCCCGTTACGGCATCTGGACGCGCGACCACAAGCGTTCGTCGGCCGAGCTGACCGCCCAGTACAAATTCTCGGAAAACCTGACGGCCTTCATCAGCCGCACCCAGAACAACCAGGACCAGCGCCTGAACGACCGCAACTTCGGCACCGACCTGTCGGCCCTCACGCGCCTGGGCAACGCCGGCACCGCGCCGGTCTACAACGACGCCACCGCGCTCCAGAGCAAGAGCGGCACCTGCATCGCCGCGCCGGCCACCACCACGCCCGCGGGCGTGGTCGTGACCAATCACCACGTGACCGAATACGCCGTGGGCAGCTGCGTGTACAAGGCCGGCGAGGGCGGGCAGGGCGCTTTCAGCACCTCGGCGCGCGATTTCCAGTTGAAGATCGACTCGGTCTACAACAACGCCGGTTTCAACTATCGCAAGGAGCGCCTCGACCTGTCCGGCATGATCGTCCAGTCCAAGGCGACCTACCACAATGAAACCAACAACATCATCCTGACCCAGAACGCGCCGGGGCTGAAAGTCTCGCTCGACAGCGACAGCGTGCCGCACTTCACCTTCCCGGCCGGCTACGATCCCGAGTCGAGCAGCTCGTACAACCAGATCCAGGTGCAATACCGTCCGATCGAGACCCGGAATACCGAGAACCAGCTCAAGCTCGACCTGAAATACCGCCTGGCCACGCCTTTCTTCACCAAGGTGTATGCCGGCGTGCAGGGCATGAAGACCTCGGCCAGGAGCTATGCGGGCGGCGGCTACATACCATCCACCGGCAGCGACCTGGCTGGCGCCGGCGACGACGTGGTCGTGCCGACCGCGAACATCACCTCCAACATCGTCTACGATCCGCTGTACAAGGGTAGTACCCAGCGCGCCAACGATGGGACGAGCCTGTTGAACCCGAATAGTTCGAACCGCTACGTCAACGCCGCCCAGATGCAGGCGATGATCGACACCATCCGCGGCCGCTCGGCCGGCACCTTCTTCAACGGCTATGACGGCATCTCCAACATTCCGTCGTCGTGGATGACGCCGATGTTCGGCAGCGCCGCGCAGTATTTCGACCTGTCGCATTTCAATTACGGCAACCTGTACTCGGCCGTGGGTTCGGACGGCAAGACGTATCCGCAAATTCCGTCGTTTGGCAACCAGGAACGCATCAAGAGCACGTATTTCCGTGTCGACTTCGAGCAGGAATTGTTCGGGAAAGATATCGACGGCAACATCGGCGTGCGCTACACCCAGACCCGCGACACGTCTTCCGGCCTGTTCCAGAACAAGATCCGCCTGGCCACCTCGACCGGCGGCGTGGGTTATGCCGATTACATCGTCAGCAACGGCGTCGTCAACGTCGACAACACTTACCACGACCTGCTGCCGAGCGTGAACGCGGCCACCTGGCTGATTCCGGACACCCTGGTTGCGCGCCTGGGCTGGGCCAAGGTCATGGCGCGTCCGACCATTACCGACCTGAACCCGGCCGCCACCTGCACCAAGAACAGCGGCCTGGCACAGTTCGGCGGCGACGGTACCGACGATTGCACGGCAGGCAACCCGGCGCTGGAACCGTTCCGCGCCACCAACAAGGACTTTTCGGTCGAATGGTATCCGGGCAAGGATAGCCAGCTCAGCCTGGCGCTGTTCCGCAAGGACATCACCAGCTTCATCCTGGCCAAACAGCTGCGCAGGAACGTGGACCTGTTCGGCGACGGCACGCTGTGGGACGTGAACCAGCCGCTCAACGGCCGTGGCGCCACCACCAAGGGCATCGAGCTCACCGGCCGTACCGCGCTGACCTTCCTGCCGGGCTGGCTGGGCGGCTTCGGTGTGGATGCCAACTACACCCGCATGAGCTTCAAGTATGCGGCCGGCCTGGAGCAGCTCAACAGCTTGGACGGCACCGTGCTGCCGTATCCCGGCATGTCGAGGAACAGCTACAACCTCGGCATCTGGTATGACCGCGACCAGATCAATGCGCGCCTGGCCTACAACTACCGCGACAGCTACTACACCGGCGCGACCGACGTGTCGGGCAATCCGGTGTTCGCGGAAAAGACTGGCTTCCTCGACGGTAAGTTTCAGTATCGCTACAACGATCATCTGAGCTTCGCGATCGAAGGCAAGAACCTGACCAACGAAATCCAGAAGACCACCGCCGGCGATCCGTTCCGCCTGAACGAACTGGCATGGTCCGGGCGCCGCTACTTCGTGAGCATCTCGTACAAGAACTAAGCGCTCGTCCGCATCCGTTTTACTCGACGCTGCTCTCCTGATGGTGTCGACATTTGCACCAGCCGTCCTGGAGGCTGTTTCAGAATGGGCATGGCGTTGTTGCAGCTGGCTTCGTCGCTGCGCCTGGCCCTGCCCATTTTGAAACAGCCTCCTGGCGCGGCTGGTATTTTTTTATCCCGAACCTGGATTCAAATGATGAAGTTTCTCCTGCGTGCGGCGCTGGCCCTTGCGGCAGCGGCCATTCTTCCCCCTGCCATCGGCGCCGGCGCGCCGCCCACCACCTGGGTCGACAAGGACACCGGCCACCGGGTCTGGCGCCTGACGCCCGAGCCCAGTACATCGTCGCTGTATTTCAACTACACGGCCTTCACGCCGGACGGCAAATCGATGGTCTACAACGCCACCGATGGCATCCACGCGCTCGACCTGGCCACCCGCAAGACGCGCCTGCTGGTGCCCAATCACGGCGAGCGCATGGCCGTGCGCACCATCGCGGTGGGCCGCAAGACCAACAGCGTGTTCTTCCTGCGCGACGACCCGGTGACCCGGGTGACCTCGATCCACGCGGCCAGCTTCGACACCGGCGTAGCGCGCAAGCTGGTCGATCTGCCGGCCGGCTACAAGGTCGACAGCATCAACGCCGACGAAACCCTGGCAGCCGGGACCTATGAAGCCGCCGCGGGCGCGGTCAAGCGCAACGACGCTCTGGGCGGCCCGCTCACGCAGCCGGCCAACAAGGGCGAAATGATGGAGCGCCGCCTGGCCGCGCGCATTCCGCTGGTGCTGTTCGCGATCGACCTGCAGACGGCCAAGGTGAGCGAGATGCTGCGCTCGACCGACTGGATCAACCACCTGCTGTTTTCCCCCACCGATCCCGGCCTGCTGATGTACTGCCACGAAGGACCGTGGCACAAGGTCGACCGGGTCTGGACGATCCGCACCGACGGCTCGCAAAAGACCCTGGTGCACAAGCGCACCATGGCGATGGAAATCGCCGGCCACGAATTCTGGGGCGACGACGGCAAAACGGTCTGGTACGACTGGCAGTATCCAAAGGGCGCGACCTTCTACGTGGCCGGCCGGAACCTGGAAACCGGCAGGCGCACCGCCTATCAGCTCGAGCGCAACGACTGGTCGATCCACTTCAACGTCACGCGCGACGGCACCCTGTTCGCCGGCGACGGCGGCGATTCCGGCCAGGTCGCGCATGCGCCGGACGGCACCTGGATCGTTCTGCTCAAGCCGCAGCCGCTGCTGGCCGATGGCGCCATCAACGAGAAGGACTACTGGCAGCCGGGCGTGTTCAAATCGGAGCGGCTGGTGAACATGGCGCATCACGATTACCGGCTCGAGCCGAATGTCCGCTTTACTCCCGATAAGAAGATGGTGGTGTTCCGCACCAATATGTTCGGTCCGACCTATGTGCTGGGTGTGGAAGTGGATAAGGCTGCGGCCGGCGCGAGCGATGTCATGTCGACGCCTGAACTGGCCCGCAAGTTCAAGCCGCAGGCGCCAACGCCCACGAATGCCGTGCCGGCCGGCTGAGCGTGCTGGTAAGATACGCGCTCGGTTTTTATTGGAGGAACGCATGGGTAAGCAGTTGACGCGCTGGGTAGTGGGCCTGGTTTTGTGCTGGTCGGTGCAGGCGCTGGCCGAGCCGGTATTTCATAACCCGCTGGTCAGACAGCGCGCCGATCCGCAGGTAAGCCTGCAGGCCGACGGCTATTACTATTTCACCGCCACGGTGCCGGAATACGACCGCATCGAATTGCGCCGTACCCGTTCGCTGGACGAATTGGGCAAGGCCGCGGCCAAGGTGGTGTGGAAGAAGCATGCCAGCGGGCCGATGAGCTTTCATATCTGGGCGCCGGAACTGCACCGGATCGACGGCAAGTGGTATATCTACTTCACCGCCGGCCGCGCCGAAGCGCATTGGGACATCCGCCTGTATGTGCTGGAAAACAGTGCGGCCAATCCGCTCGAAGGCAAATGGATCGAAAAAGGCCAGCTGAAAACCGAGTGGGAAACCTTCTCGCTCGACGCCACCACCTTCGCCCACAATGGCCAGCGTTATCTGGTATGGACCCAGCGCCGTCCGGAACCGGAACTGAAGGCGACCAATATCTATATTGCCAAAATGGACACGCCGACCTCGATTACCGGTACGCCGGTGATGCTGTCGACGCCCGGGTATGCATGGGAGAAGGTCAAATTCGAGGTCAATGAAGCGCCCGCGGTACTGGTCAGGAACGGCAAGGTCTTCATCACTTTTTCGGCCAGCGCTACCGATGCCAATTATGCCATCGGCCTGTTGACGGCCGATGCCAAGGCCGACCTGCTCAATCCGGCCTCATGGAAAAAATCGCCGCTGCCGGTCTTTAAGACCAGCGAAAAGAATGGCCAGTATGGACCGGGCCACAATTCCTTTACCACGACGCCGGACGGCAAGACCGATATCCTGGTCTACCACGCGCGCAATTACCGCGATATCGCCGGCGATTCGCTGTACGATCCGAATCGCCACACCCGCGCGCAAGTGATTCATTGGCGCGCCGACGGCACGCCGGATTTCGGCGAGCCGGTGGCGGACCCGAAGTAAAAAACCACACTTCCTTGTATTGACTGGCGAAATAGTCAACAATGTCAAAAAATACATGAGGAGTGTTGATGGCAATGATCAGGAAAGCCGCGTCGCGCGCGGTGCGCGGCGTCGTGTTGGCGGGTGCGTATGGTATTGCGGCGGGCGCCGCCTTGGCGCAGGAGGCGATGCCGACGGTGGAAATCACCGGTTCGGCCATCAGGCGGCTCGATGCGGAAACCGCCTTGCCGGTGCAGATCATCACCCGCGCCGAGATCGAGAAGGCCGGCGTGACGACCGCCTCCGAGCTGATGGGACGGGTTTCGGCGAATGTGGGCGGCCTGAGCGATGGCGCCAGCATCAACGTCGGCGGCGACCAGCGCGGCTTTAACAGCGCCAACCTGCGCGGTATCGGCACCTCGTCCACCCTGGTGCTGTTGAACGGACGCCGCATGGCCAACTTCGCGTCTCCCGGCGACGACACCGGCGTGGACCTGAACAATATTCCGGCGGCCGCACTGGAACGGGTCGAAGTGCTGCTGGACGGCGCTTCGGCGCTGTACGGCACCGATGCCATCGGCGGGGTCATCAACTTCATCACGCGCAAGGATTTCCAGGGCGTTGAACTGAGCGCCTATGCGGGCGCGACGCGGGAAGGCGGCGCCGGCAAGCGCACCGCCAGCCTCAGCGCGGGCAAGGGCGACCTCAACCGGGACGGCTTCAATGCGTTCGCCGTGCTGGACTTCCAGCGCACCGATGCGCTTAGCACCTCGCAGCGCAAATTCATCGGCGACTTGCGGATCGAACAGCGGCTGGGCCATCTGCTGTCGAGCTTTACCAGCCCGGCCAATATCCGCCTGACCTCGGCCCAGCGCGACCATCTGCAGGACATCGGCTTCACCATCGACGGCAAACCCATCACCAATCGCCAGATCAATCTGTACGCGCCGCAATGCGCGCCGCCGGCCAACGTCTATCTGCCGGACGGCACCGGCGGGGTCGATGCCTGCACCTACAATTACATGGGCGACACCGAGCTGTATCCCAAATCGGAAAAGGCCAGCCTGCTTAGCCGTGGCGTGTTGAAACTGGGCGGCGGCCACCAGGCGTATGTCGAGCTTGCGCTGAGCCGTGCCAAGACCTATTACGTGGGCTCGGCAGCGCGCGTGACCGGCCTTGTCGATTACCGCAAAGTGCCGCAACTGGCCAATACCGGGCTCGACCAGCTCGACGACGACGACGTGCCCGGCGAGCTGACCCTGCGCATGCGTCTGAACGAAGCGGGGCGCCGTACCAGCGAACTGACCAGCGATGGCGTGCGCCTGGTGGCTGGCCTGAGCGGTACCTTGGGCGGGTGGGATTACGATGCCGCGTTCAACCACAGCGTGAACACCGTCAAGGACAAGGATACCCACGGCTATGTGCTCTACAACGAGCTGCTGGCGGGCATCGCGGACGGTCGCATCAACCCCTTCGGTCCGTCCAGCGCGCAAGGCGTGGCCTTGCTGGACAGCATACAGGTCAATGACGACGTGCGACACGCGCGCGGCACCATGGACTCGTTCGACTTCAAGTTTTCGCGCGCGCTCATGCCCATGGGCGGCGGCGATCTGGCCCTGGCGGTCGGCGGCGAGGCCCGGCGCGAGCGCAACGCCTTCACCCCGTCGGCCCTGCTAATGAGCGACAACATCAACAACGACGCGGCGCCCGAAGGCGGGCAGGCCACGCGTGACAGCCGCAATATTGCCGCACTGTACACTGAAGTGCTGATGCCGTTCACCAAGCAGTGGGAAGCCCAGCTGTCCGCGCGCTACGACCATTACCAGCGGGTGGGCGGGGCGGCCAGTCCCAAGGTCGGCGTGAGTTATCGCCCGGCCGAAAGCGTATTGCTGCGCGGCTCGGCCGGACGCGGCTTCCGCGCGCCGTCGATGAGCGAACTGTTCCGCCCAACGGTGTACAGCGCCACCGCCACCTTGCCCGACCCGGTGTATTGCGCCACGGTGGACAACAATTACGCCGACTGCGCCGACAACTGGAATACGCGGCGCTACAGCAACGCCGAGCTCAAGCCCGAGCGCAGCCGCCAGTTCTCGCTGGGCGCCGCTTTCGCCGCCGGCAAGCACTGGAATGCTTCGCTGGACTACTGGAACATCAAGCGCACCAATCTGATCAGCGAGATTGGCGACGACATCATTCTCGCTAACCTGGCCAAGTACGGCAGCCTGGTCCACCGCGACGAGGACGGGCTGATCGATTACATCGAACTGCGCAAGGAAAACCGCGGTGCGCAACTGGCCAAGGGCCTGGATCTGGCGCTCAGCCTGCGCCGCCTGGACACGGCGGCGGGCCGCTTCGGCGCCCGTCTGAACGGCACCTATGTACTCGGTTCGACAATCCAGAACGGCCCCGGCGACGCCTACGTCAGCAATCTCAACCGGTTCGTCACCGACGGGGTGGTGCAGCGCTGGCGCCATACCTTGAGTGTCGACTGGGAGCGCGGCGCGCTGTCGGCTACGCTGTCGAACACGTATTCGAGCGGCTACGAAGACCAGAACTCGGCCATCAATATCGACGACGGCAGCGTGGTGGCGCCCAACCGCGTGAAGGCCTATTCGCTGTGGGACATGTCGCTGGGGTATGAGGTCAGCAAGCAATTGCGCTTGCGCGCAGGCGTGCAAAACCTGTTCGACAAGAGTCCGCCTTTCTCCAACCAGGCCTATTACTTCCTGTCCGGCTACGACCCGACCTATACCGACGTGCGCGGACGGCGCGGCTATATCAGCGCAACATATGCCTTCAAGTAAACGCGTCGCGGGAATGTGAAGCGTTTCCAGGCTGGCGTCTCGTGGCGGTGTAGACTGTGTCCTATGGATCAAACTCACCGCCAACATCTGCTTTCCACCCGGCTGGCGTTTTTCGCCGCCGGCGTTGCCATGTCCGCCTGGGCGCCCCTGGTTCCGTACGCCAAGGCGCGCGCAAATCGGCTTGCTGTTTGCGGCCCTGGAGGAAATGAAGAGCAAGCTGATCCGCGTGGTGGCCGAGGTCCGTGCCGGCACCCAGGACATCGCGCAGGCATCGAACGAACTTGCCGATGGCAACCGCGACCTGGCCCAGCGCACCGACACCGAAGTGCAATCGATCAAGGAAGCCACCGCCTCGATCTCATCGTTGACGGCGACCGTGATGCAGAACGCCGAGCACGCCAACCACCTTGCGCTCAATGCCGCAGTCGAAGCAGCGCGCGCCGGCGAACAGGGACGCGGATTTGCCGTGGTCGCTAGCGATGTACGCAGCCTGGCCCAGCGCTCGGCCACCGCCGCACAGGAAATCAAGCAGCTCATCGGCGCCTCGGTTGAACGGGGCGACCAAGGCACACAGCTGGTCGACCGGGCCGGCACCACCATGCTGGAACTGGTGGCCAGCATCAAGGGGGTGTCGACCATCATGAGCGACATCACCCTGGCCAGCCAGGCGCAATCGAACGGGATCGCGCAAGTGAGCCGCGCGATAGAACAGATGAACGAGGTGGCCCAGCAAAACGCCAGTCTGTGCAGCAGGCGGCGGCCTCCACCGAAGCCATGCAGCGGCGCGCCGAGCACATGGTCGGCGTGGTCAGCGCGTTCGAGCTGGGCGAGCAAGGATTGGCAGAAAAGAGTACGTCAGCGCGGGCGCCGAAGCCGGTGCGCCAGCGTCCGGCTCTCAGCGCCGTGCATTAGCGCGTTACGGCAGCTGCCAGCCAGCGTTCGCGGTAGTCATCCAGGCCGCTGAGCGCCAGCGGCGTGGCGGCCTGCCCGGCCATGGCCGGCGCCTCCCCCCAGCGATGCAGCATCCAGCCGCCGCAAGTGGTGCCGCTGGCATCGTCCGACGTCGATACCGGCTGCTGCGGACGCAAGGCTCCCAGCAAGGGGGCAAAGTAGGGATTGCCGCTGAAACTGCCTTCGACGACGATGCCGCCTTGCGCACCCAGGGCGGTAAGGCAATAGTCGGTCATCAACACGCAGTACAGGGTGGCCAAAGCGTAACGTTCTTCGGCGCTCCGCGGCTGCGGTCCTGCGATGCTGCCCCTGTGGCCCGCGAACGGCCCGCCGGACTCGGCAAAGCAGGGCAGTGCCATGGTGCCGCGTTCCACCAGGTTTTCGAGGTCGGCAACGCTGCAGGTGGCGGGCGAGGCGCCGGCCAGGATGCCGAATTCGCGCCCGCCCATGAAGCGCATGCAGGCCACCGGTTTGCCCAAGGCATTGGTGTTGGCCAGCATGTCGGCGTTTTCGCGCAACTGCTTGAGTTCAACACCGAAGGCGGCCGCAATCATCCAGGTGCCGGTCGACAGCACCGTCTGGCGCGGCGCGTTGAGGTAGCGCAGCAGCGAGGCGTTGCTGTCGTGAATGCCGCACACGATCTTGCAGTCCGACGGCAAGCCGGTCAGCGCGGCCAGCTCCGGCTTGACGTTGCCCAGGGGCGCGAACGCCGGCTGGCGCGGCGGAAACAAGTGCTCCCAGCCCATCCGCTTCGGCAGGTCGGAATATTGCTGGGTGACGGGATTCCACAGATCGGTATGGCAACCCAGCGACGTTACTTCGCTGGCGGCAACGCCGGACAGGCGCCAGGCCCAGTACTGCGGGTACATCAGGATGTGGCGCGCGCGGGCGAACGCGGTCGGGAATTTTTGGGCTTGCCAGACCAGCTGACGGCCCAGGTTCAGGCCGCATGGCAGCGCGGGCGACAGCGTGTCGGCGTAGTCCGGCCGCGCCGAATAATCCACCTCGCCGGGATCGAATTCATAGTCGAGCACCGGCAGCACCAGGCCGGTGTCGTCGACCAGCGCGGCGGTCGCGCCATGCGTCACGGGCACGATGGCGCCGATGCACGCCTGCGCGGCAAAGCCGGCCATGGTGCCGAGCATCCAGTCCCAGATGCGTTCCACGTCGTGGTGCGGATAGGGGCCGTTGTCGGCGATGGCGTTGGGCATGCGCTGCTCGCTCAGCAGGCCGCCTTGCGCATCGAGCAGGGCCAGCTTGACGTTGGTCTTGCCGATGTCGAGGACGATGGTGGCGCTGTCGTTCATTATTTCGCCACCTTCTTGCCTTGCATCAGCCGTGGCAGGGCAATGGTGACCAGCAGCAGGATACCGACCACGATGGTCATGTAAATGCCTGGAATGTTCGCCAGCGACAAGCCGTAGGTGACGATGCCCAGCGTCAGCACCGCCAGCATCACGCCGCCGATGGTGCCGGCACCGCCGGCAATGCTGACACCGCCCAGAATGACCATGGTAATGACTTCGAGTTCCCAGCCGGTGGCGATATTCGGCCGGGTGCTGCCGATGCGGCCGGTCAGCAGGAAGGCCGCCAGGCCGGCCATGGCGCCGGTCAGCATGAACAGCAGCATGCGGTAGCGCTCCACGTTGATGCCGGAAAAGCGCGCGGCGGTCGGGTTATTGCCGATCGCGTAGATGCGCCGCCCCCAGGTGGTCATGTGCAGCACCACCGCGAACAGGGCGGCAAACACCAGCAGCACGACGAACTGCTTGGGAATCAGGTCGAAGTAATACCCCTGGCCCCAGTCCACCATCAGTTCCGGATAGCCGGTAAAAGCCTTGTCGCCCAGAACCACCGACGACAGGCCGCGAAACAGCGACACGGTGCCGATGGTGACGACAATCGATGGCAGCGCGAAGCGCGTCACCAGAATGCCGTTGAGCGAACCGCATAGCACCCCGGTGGCGATCGCCACGAAAAACAGGCCGGCCGGCGGCACGCCGTGCGTATGCGCCAGGCCCATGGCGACGGAACTCAGCGCCAGGATACCGGCCACCGAAATGTCGATTTCCCGGCAAATGATCAGCAATGCCATCGGCAATGCGATCAGGGCTTTTTCGCTGAAATTGAAGGTGCCGTCGAACAGATTATGCAGGTCGAAGAAATTGGGCAGGATCAGGCTGTTGGCGACAAACGCCACCAGCAGCAGCAGCGCCAGCAGGGTTTCCCAGCGGCCCAGCAGGTGTTTCAGCCGGGTTGGCTGGCGGTCGAGAATGGTGTAGCGCGAGGTCGATTTCGCGCTCGCCAGCATCGTGGTGGTATTCAAGCTGCGCTCCGGGTGGCGGACGGGTTAATCAGGTGCAGCGGCAGGATTTGCCGGCTATTGTTTTTGCTGCCGCGGGCGTTGATCAGGACGGCCGTCAGGATGACGATGCCGGTCAGCGCACTTTGCCAGAATGGCGATACCTTCACCACCGGCAGGGCGTTATTGATCACCGCCAGGAACAGCGAACCGAGTACCGCGCCGCCGACGGTGCCGACACCGCCGGCGATATTGATGCCGCCGATGACGCAGGCGGCGATCACCGTAAATTCGAAACCGTAGGCGATTTCGGTATAGGCGACCGCATAGCGCGCCACCCACAGATAACCGCACAAGCCGGCCATCATGCCCGACAGGCCGTAGGTCCACATCAGGCGCTGGGCCGAGGCAATGCCGATATAGCGCGCCGAATGCGGCTCGTTACCGATGGCATACAGGTCGCGTCCGAAACGCGAATGGCGGGCGATAAACCACATCACCAGAATCACCGCGGCGGCGATCCACACGAGGTGGGTCACACCCAACAGGCGTTCGAGCGGAAAGGCGATAAAGTCGGCCGGCATCTGGTGCGACGATACCCAGGCGCCGTTCGACATCACGAAGACCAGGCCGCGATAGACGCTCATGGCGCCCAGGGTGACTACGATCGGCGGCAATTGCAGATAGCCGATCAGCCAGCCGTTGACCAGGCCGAGCAGCAGGCCGGTGGCCACTGCCGCCAGGACGATCAATACCAGCGGCAGGCCGGGATATCTGGCGCCCAGCAAGGCCGCCACCATGCCCGACAGCGCCAGGTTCGACGCCACCGACAGATCGATGCCGCGCGTGATAATCACAAACATCTGGGTCAGCGCCAGCATGATCAGCAGGGTGCTGTCGGTGAGCAGATTGCCCAGGCTGGCCGCGCTGACAAATACCGGCGCGCGCAGGCCGACCAGCCCGATCAGCGCGGCAATCAGCACCGCCAGCAGCGCTTCGCGTTGTTTAAACATACTCATGCTGCTTCCTCTGTCGATAACTCGCTGCCCGATGCGGCGGCGACCACGCGTTCAGGCGTGGCCTGGGCGCGCGAAAACTCCTTGGTGATGTGGCCCTGGTGCATGACGATGACGCGGTCGGCCATGCCCAATACTTCCGGCAATTCGGACGACACCAGAATCACCGACAGCCCGCGCGTGACCAGTTCGCTGATAAAGCGGTGCACGGCGGCTTTCGAGCCGATATCGATGCCCTTGGTCGGTTCGTCGAGAATGATCACTTTCGGATCGGTGGCCAGCCATTTTCCCAGCACGACCTTTTGCTGATTGCCGCCCGACAGTTCGGACACGTTCTGCATCAGGTGGCGCGCCTTGAGTTCGAGCTGCTCGCCGAAATGGCGGGCGATCGCGGTTTCCCGGGCGCGTTGGCCGCGCAGGAAAAAGCCGACCTTCTTCAAAATCGGCAGGGTGATGTTATGCATGATCGGCATCGACAGATGCGCGCCCTGGTGCTGGCGGTCTTCCGGCACATAGGCGATACCGTGGGCCACCGCATCGGCCGGGCAGGTGATGTGAACGGCCTTGCCGCCGATTTTCACGGTGCCGCGCACGCCTTGGGACAGGCCGAACAGCGCCTGCATGACTTCCGAGCGCCCCGCGCCGACCAGGCCGTAAAAGCCCAGGATCTCGCCCTGTCTGAGTTTGAAGCTGACCTGGTCGAATTCGGTCGGATGGCAGAACCCCTCGATTTCCAGCAGCGTATCGCCCGGCGTCACGTCGGCTTTCGGGAAGGTCTGGTGAATCGTGCGGCCCACCATCAGCGCGACCAGTTCCGGCTCGCTGATATCGGCCAGCGCCCCATCGGCGACGAAATGGCCGTCGCGCAGCACGGTGTAGCGGTCGGCGACTTCGTAAATCTCGTCGAATTTATGCGAAATGAAGATGACGGCGGTGCCGGCTTGCTTCAGTTGGTCGATGATGCGGTACAGCTCATGGATTTCGCGCTGCGACAGCGCCGCGGTCGGCTCGTCCATGATCACCACGCGCGCATCCTGCGACAGGGCGCGGGCGATTTCCACGAAGTGGCGCTGGGCCACGCTCAAATCCTTGACGCGGGCGCGTACCGGCAGCGACACTTCCAGCCGTTCGAACAGCTTTTGCGCGGCCGATTCGATCTTCGCCCAGTCGATCCGTTTCAGGAAACCGGTGGTCGGCTGGCGGCCCACATAAATATTCTCGGCCACGGTGAGTTCATCGAACATCACGGTTTCCTGGTGCACCGCGGTGATCCCTGCAAGCATGGCTTCCTGGGCGCTGCCGAAACGCACCGGCTGGCCGCCCAGGTGAATGGTGCCGGCGTCGGGCTGGTAAATCCCGGTCAGGGTTTTGACCAGGGTGGATTTACCGGCGCCGTTTTCGCCGATCAGCGCCATGACTTCGCCCGGGCGAATCGTCAGGCCGACTTCATTTAATGCAATCACGCCGCTAAAGCGCTTGCAGATGCCGGTCAGCTGTAATACCGGCGGAGCGGAAGAGGCAGCCGGCGCTCCGGCGGGCGCGCTGCTAACTGGTAATACTGGCATAAGGCTTCACAATCATTTGGAAAACACGAACGGCGGCGGCCGGCGCGTGCCATGACGCGCCGCAACCGCGCCGGCTGCATCAAAAGATCTTGGCGAACTTGTCGACGTTATCTTTGTTGTAGGTGAATGGCGGCGCCAGCGCGGCTTCGCCATTGGCGTCGATATCGATCTTGCCCATGCGGCCCACGGCCACGCTGGCCGGCGTCGCTTTACCCTTGACGAATTCGCTGGCGGCGTAGGTGGCCGCATAGCCCAGGTCGATCGGATTCCAGATCGCGAATTCGCGCACCGCGCCGCTCTTGACGTGGCCGGCCATTTCGGACGGCAGACCCAGGCCGGTGACGAAGACCTTGCCCACCAGCTTTTCGTCGACCACGGCTTTGCTCGCGGCCACGATGCCGACCGTGGTCGGGGCGATGATGGCTTTCAGATTCGGGTTGCTGCGCAACAGGCCGATCGCTTCGCGGTAGCTTTTATCCGACTGGTCGTCGCCATAGACGGTCGCCACCAGTTTGAGCTTGTTGTATTCCGGCTTTTCCAGCAGCTTTTTCATCACGCCGATCCAGATATTCTGGTTCGTCGCCTGCGCCGAGGCCGACAAAATGGCGATCTCGCCCGCGCCGCCGATGGCGTCGGAGGCCATCTGGATCTGCTTTTCACCGATCAGCTGCGCATTCGACGGATTCAGTTGCATCAGGCGGCCTTCCTTGGCCAGGCCGCTGTCGAACGAGATCACCTTGATCCCGCGCTTCATGGCTTTCTGGGCAATCGGCACCAGCGCGTTCGGATCGTTGGCCGAAATGACGATGGCGTCGACTTTCTGGCTGATCAGCGCATTGATGATTTCGATCTGGCCTTCCGCGCTCGGCGAGGTCGGGCCGGTGTAGATGATTTCGGTGTTACCCAGTTCCTGGGCGGCTTCCTTGGCGCCCTCGTGGGCGGCATCGAAGAAGCCATTGCCGAGGTTTTTGACAACCATGGCAATCTTTACTTTTTCATTTTTCTTTTCGCAGCCGGCCATCGCGCCCAGCAGGCTGACGGCAATGGCCGCCGCCAGAACTTTTTTCAGCAGCATGCGTTTCGAATGCAGGGTATCGATCAATGCGAAATCTCCGTTTGGAAGAGGGCGCTGGACTGGAGGTCGAACGCGGGCGTATAGGCGTTGCTCATCATGGGGGCGGGCACGGCTTCGGGCGCCACCGTCACCACTTTCACGCCAGCCTGCTCGAGCAGCTGCACGGCGCTGTCGGACGCGTTGGTATCGGTAATGACGGTGGAAACGCGGTTCAGGCCGCACAGGATCAGGCCGGCCTTCTTGGCGAATTTGGAACTGTCGGCCAGAACGATCAATTCCTCGGCCTGGCTGATCAGGCGCTTTTCGGCCTGGATCAGCAGCGGATCGGCTTCCATCAATCCCAGCAGGGACAAGCCGTACACGCTCATGAACATCTTGGCGGCGTAATGGTGCTGGGTGATGTCGTTGTCGAACGGGCTGAGAATGACGTTCTGTTCGCGGTAGACCTTGCCGCCGGGGAGAATGATCTCGTTTTCGCTCGACACCAGCAGGCGTTCGGCCATCAAAAACGAATTGGTCAGGATCTTGAGGTGCTTGTCGACCAGGAATTCGGCCATCATGAAGGTGGTGGTGCCACCGTTAATGATGATCGTTTCGCCTTCCGTGCACATGCCGCAGGCGTAACGGGCAATCGCGCGTTTGCGCTCGGCGAAGCATTGAATATTGTTCTGGAAGGTTTCGCTCGACAGGGCGAACGAGCGTTTTTTCTGCTGCAGGTTTTCGGCGCCGCCGCGGGTGCGGGTGAGCAGATTGCGCGCGGCCAGCCAGCTGATATCGCGCCGGACCGTGGCCGGCGAGGCATTGAGCCATTCGACCAGTTGCTGAACCGTCGCCGTATTATGTTCGGCGAGCAGCTTCAGCAAACGCTTGCGACGTTTGTGATTCACCATTTCTGTCTCCTATTTATGCCGTCTGTGCTGCTTGCGGCTTTGATCATGGTCCTCTCTGGAATGAGCGCCTTGTCAACAGCAAGACTAATCATTCCGCTCAAGCCGGTCAATCACAGATTGATCACGTTGGTGATTATTTCCGGCCAACGAGCCGCAACCGAGCGCGAATCGATCATCATTCTGATTATTCCGATACTGCTCATGATATTGATTACTAGAGCATTGACTCGCATTGGCTGCTGATTTCTACTGGGCGCAGTCGCTTTTTGGCAGGTGAATGATCAATCCATCGAGCGAAAAGAACGCCAAATTAATTTACGGAGATAGCATGACCGCATTGAATGAAACGACGCCGAAGTTACCGATCGCCTCGCTGTGGGACGACGCCAAGGCTGCCACGCTGAGCGAACCGGAACTGCTGCTGTACCGTTCGAACCTGCTCGGCTCGGACCTGCGCATTACCAACTTCGGCGGCGGCAATACCTCGGCCAAGATCGATATGACCGATCCGCTCAGCGGCGAGCAGGTCGAGGTACTGTGGGTGAAGGGCTCCGGCGGCGACCTGGGCAGCATCAAGCTGGACGGTTTTTCGACCCTGTACATGAGCAAGCTGCACGCGCTCAAGGGCCGTTACCGCGGTCTGGAGCATGAAGACGAGATGGTGGCCTATCTGCCGCACTGCACCTTCAACCTGAACCCGCGCGCGGCCAGTATCGACACCCCGCTGCACGCTTACATCAACCGCAAGCACGTCGACCACATGCACCCGGACTCGGTCATCGCGATTGCCGCCTGCAAGAACAGCGAGGCGCTGACCCAGAAGATCTTCGAAGGCGAACTCGGTTGGCTGCCATGGCAGCGTCCTGGCTACGACCTCGGTCTGAAACTCGAAGCGCTGTCGAAGGCCCAGCCAAACCTGAAGGGCATCATCCTGGAGGGCCACGGCCTGTTCACCTGGGGCGACAGCGCCAAATCGTGCTACGAAACCACGCTGGCGATCATCAAGCGCGCCGAAGACTGGCTCGCGGCCAACGTCCGGCAGCCTTCGTTCGGCGGCCAGAAAGTGCAGTCCCTGCCGGCCGAACAGCGCGCCGCGCTGGCCGCCAGGCTGATGCCTCTGCTGCGCGGCAAAATCAGCAAGGACGAGTACAAGCTGGGTCACTTCGACGACAGCGCCACCGTGCTCGACTTCGTCAACAGCGCCGACCTGGAGCCGCTGGCGGCCCTGGGCACCTCGTGCCCCGACCACTTCCTGCGCACCAAGATCCGTCCTTACGTGATCGCTTTCGACCCGGCCAATCCCGACGTCGACGCCGTCGTCGCCGGCCTGGATGCCGGGCTGGAAGCCTACCGCGCCGAGTACGTGGCCTATCACACCCGCTGCAAGCGTCCCAACAGCCCGGCCGTGCGCGACGCCAATCCGATCATCTACCTGATTCCTGGCGTGGGCATGCTGTCGTTCGCCAAGGACAAGGCCACCGCGCGTATCGCCGGCGAGTTCTACGTCAACGCCATCAATGTGATGCGCGGCGCGAACGGCGTCGACACCTATGTCGGCCTGCCGGAACAGGAAGCCTTCGATATCGAATACTGGCTGCTTGAAGAAGCCAAGCTGCAGCGCATGCCGAAGCCGAAGTCGCTGGCCGGGCGCGTCGCCCTGGTTACCGGCGGTGGCGGCGGCATCGGCCAGGCGGTGGCACGCCAGCTGCTGGCCGAAGGCGCCTGCGTCATGCTGACCGATATCGACCAGGAAGCCCTGGACGGCGCCTACGAAGCCCTGCTCAAGACCGGCGGCAAGGATGCCATCGCCGTGCACAAGGCGAACATCACCAGCGAGCAGGATGTCGAAGGCATCCTGGCCGCGACCGCGCTGCGTTTCGGCGGCATCGACCTGCTGATCTCGAACGCCGGCATCGCCTCGTCGGCACCGCTGGAAGACACCACGCTGGAAATCTGGCAGCGTAACCAGGACATCCTGGTCACCGGCTACTTCCTGGCCAGCCGCGCCGCCTTCCGCATCATGAAGCAGCAGGAACTGGGCGGGTCGATGGTCTTCGTGGCCTCGAAAAACGGCCTGGTTGCATCAAGCGGCGCATCGGCCTACTGCACCGCCAAGGCCGCTGAATTGCACCTGGCACGCTGCGTCGCCCTGGAAGGCGCCAACTACGGCATCCGCGTCAACGTGGTCAATCCGGACGCGGTGATCCGCGGCTCGCGCATCTGGGACGGCAAGTGGAAGCAGGAGCGCGCCCAGTCGAACAAGATCGGCGAGGACGATATCGAAGAGTTCTACCGCAAGCGCAGCATGCTCAAGCTGTCGGTGCTGCCGGAAGATATCGCCGAAGCGGTGTATTTCCTGGCCAGCGACAAGTCGGCCAAGAGCACGGGTAACATCATCAACGTCGACGCCGGCAACGCCGCCGCGTTCACCCGTTGATTCAATAAGAACGACAAGCGGGGGCCGTATGCGCCCCCGCCGGTCCACAGGAGACATGACATGAACAAACCAATCGACGCCGGACTGGTCGCGGAACTGAACGCGAAGGCCCAGGCCAATCTGGAAGCCGACTACGTGGCGCTGGGCGGCATGCTGGCCCGCCGCGGCCTGGATATCGAAAAGCTGACCGCGCTGGCGCAGACCTTCGCGGTGGCCCTGCCGAGCTGGGGCGCCGGCACCGGCGGTACCCGCTTCGCGCGCTTCCCCGGCAAAGGCGAACCGCGCAATGTGTTCGAAAAGCTGGACGACTGCGGCGTCATCCACCAGCTGACCAACGCCACCCCGACCGTGTCGCTGCACTTCCCATGGGATAAACCGACCGACGCCAAGGAACTGCGCGACTACGCGGCCAACCTGAACCTGGGCTTCGACGTCGTCAACTCGAACACCTTCCAGGACCAGCAGGGCCAGGCCCACACCTACAAGTACGGCAGCCTGACGGCCCAGAGCGCGGCAGCGCGCGAGCAGGCCGTGGCGCATAATATCGACTGCATCGAGATCGGCAAGACGCTCGGCTCCAAGGGCCTGACCGTGTGGGTCGGCGACGGCTCCAACTTCCCCGGCCAGAACAACCTGCGCGGGTCGCTGGAACGCTATCTGGACAGCATGCGCGGCATCTACGCGGCGCTGCCGGACGACTGGCAGGTCTACATCGAGCACAAGCTGTTCGAGCCTGCCTTCTACGCCACCACCATCGCCGACTGGGGCACCAGCTTCGCCTGCGCCCAGCAGCTCGGTCCGAAGGCCAAGTGCCTGGTCGACCTGGGTCACCACGCGCCGAACACCAATATCGAAATGATCGTGGCGCGCCTGGCGCAGTTCGGCAAGCTCGGTGGCTTCCACTTCAACGACAGCAAGTACGGCGACGACGACCTGGATTCGGGCAGCATCAATCCGTTCCAGCTGTTCCTGATCTTTAACGAGCTGGCCGACGTGGACCTGCGCGACGGCGGCGCGCGCAACCTGGCCTACATGCTGGACCAGTCGCACAACGTGACCGATCCGATCGAAAGCCTGATGAGCAGCGCCATGGAGGTGCAGCGCGCCTTCATCCAGGCCGCGCTGGTGGACCGCGCCGCGCTGGCGCAGTACCAGGAGCAGAACGACGTGCTGCAGGCCGCGCAAACGCTCAAGCACGCCTTCCGCACCGACGTCAGCGCCATCCTGGCGATGGCGCGCGTGCGCTCCGGCGCCGCCGCCGATCCTGTGGCCGCGTACCGCAGCAGCGGTTACCGCGACCGTGCCGCCTCGGCACGTCCAGCCAAGGCTGGCGCAAGCAGCAGCGGTATCGTCTGACCGCAGGGCGCGCGCGGGCAGGCCCGCGCGCGCCCTCGTGGTTCTTGAAAGCCGAATTCCAGGAGCTTCATCCATGCGCATGCGCCTTCCGCGCTACGCCGCCATTCGCCTCATGGCCGCCGCCGCGTTTTGCAGCCCGGGCGCAGAGGGCGCCGTGCCGCCGCATCCCCTTCCCACCGTATCGAATTCCATTGGCGAAGCCGCCGCCCATTTCGCCACGCCGCCGCTGGACGCGCGTCCGCTGCTGCGCTGGTGGTGGTTCGGACCGGCCGTCGTCAAGCCGGAGCTCGAACGCGAAATGAACGCCATGAAGCAGGGCGGCTTCGGCGGTTTCGAGATCCAGCCGGTGTATCCGATGGAGCTGGACGACCCGGCGCGCGGTATCCGCAACGTGCCGTATATGTCGCCCGATTTCCTCGACGCCGTCGCGTTTGCGAACCGCAAGGCGCGCGAACAGGGCCTGCGCGTGGACGTGACGCTCGCCAGCGGCTGGCCGTATGGCGGACCGCACATCAGCGCCCAGCAGGCGGCCAGCCGCCTGCGCGTGCACGCCGTCGAGGTGCCGGCGGGCAGCGCCACGGCGCCGCTGCCAGCCATCATGAGCGGCGAAAAGCTGCTGGCCACCTTCATCGGCAGCGGCAGCGCCAACAATCCGGACAACGCGTCGCTGACCCTGTTCGAGGCGGCAGGCAGCGGCAACGGCCGCATCGCCGTCAAGCCGGCCAGTGAGGCGCGCGTGCTGGTGTACTACCTGGCCAGCCGTACCGGCCAGCAGGTCAAGCGCGCCGCGCTCGGCGCCGAAGGCTTCGTGCTCGATCACCTTTCGCGCGGCGCCGTCGATCAACACCTCAACACCATCGCCGAACCGCTGCTGAAGGCCTTCGGCGACCAGCCGCCCTACGCGGTGTTTTCGGACAGCCTGGAAGTCTACGGCAGCGACTGGACCGATGACTTCCTTGCCGAATTCCAGAAGCGGCGCGGTTACGACCTCAAGCCGCACCTGCCCAAGATCACCAGCGGGCAGGGCGCCGACGCCGCCGCCATGCGGCGCGACTGGGTGCTCACGCAGACCGAACTGGCCAACGAGCGCTATCTGACACCGATCGACAACTGGGCCAGGGCGCATGGCACGCAATTGCGCTCGCAGACCTACGGCGAGCCGCCGGTGACGATGTCGAGCAACCGCCTGGTCGCGCTGCCGGAAGGCGAGGGCCCGCAGTTTCGCTCCTTCTCGTTCACCCGGCTGGCCACCTCGGCCGGCCACATCTACAACCGCCCGGTGATCTCCGCCGAGACCTGGACCTGGCTCAATTCGCCCGCCTTCTCGGCCACGCCGCTGGACATGAAGGCCGAAGCGGACCGCATGCTGCTGCAGGGCGTGAACCAGTTTGTCGGCCACGGCTGGCCGTACACGCCGCCGGGCAGCCAGGAACCGGGCTACGCCTTCTATGCGGCCGCCGTGTTCGATGACCACAACCCGTGGTGGAACGTGATGCCGGACGTGAACGGCTACCTGACCCGCATGAGCTACCTGATGCGCCAGGGCCAGCCGGCCAACGATGTGGCGGTGTACCTGCCCAACGACGACGTGGCGGCCACGCTGGTTCCGGGCAAGGTGTCGCTGTCGGCCGAGATGCACAGGTATGTCACGCCGGAACTGACTGAAGCGATACTCGATGCCGGCTACAACCTCGATTACGTCGACGCGGAATCGGTGCTGGCGGCCGGCGTCAGGCACCCGGTGCTGGTGCTGCCGCATGTGACGCGCATGGCGCCGGACGTGCTGGCCAGGCTGGCCGATTACGCCCGCGCCGGCGGCAAGGTGCTGGTCCTGGGCCGGTTGCCGTCGCTGGCGCCGGGTTATGCCAATGCGCGGCAGGTGAGCGCGCAGGTGGCGGCGGGCGCACAAGAGCTGCTGGCCGCAGGCGCCCGCGTGGTGCCGCAAGCCGCCATCGGCGCGGCTTTGCATGCCGCCCGTGCGCCGGACATGCAAGTGTCCGCGCATGCCAGCGATGTCGGCTTCGTGCACCGCAAGCTGCTTGACGCGGACATCTACTTCATCGCCAACACCAGCAACCGCGATGTCGACGCGCAGGCGCGCTTCCGGGCGCCGCGTGCCGAGGCCGCATGGCTGGACCCGTTCAGCGGCAAGCTGACGCGCGCGGGGGCCACGTTCGGGCTCAAGCTGGCGCCGTACGAATCGCGCGTGCTGGTGTTCTCCGACAAGGCGCTGGCCACGACGGCAGCGCCGCGCCTGGGTGAAGCCAGGCTGGCCGCTGACCTGAGCGGCGACTGGAGCGTCAGCTTTCCGGGCAAGGCCAAGCCGGTCGCCATGCGCCAGCTGCGCTCATGGACCGAGGATGAGGACATCCGCTACTTCTCGGGCGTGGCGGTGTATGCCAGGGACGTGAACGTGGGCGCGGCGCAGCTCAAGGGCGCGCGCGTGTCGCTGGACTTCGGCCCCGGCACCGCGCTGGCGTCGACGCCGAAGGTCCCGGCCGGCATGCGCGCCATGCTGGATTCGCCGGTGCGCGAGGCGGCCCAGGTGCTGGTCAACGGCCAGCGCGCCGGTGCCGTGTGGGCGCCGCCATACAGGGTCGACGTGACGGCGCTCCTCAAACCGGGCAAGAACCGCATCGAGGTGCAGGTCGCCAACCTGGCCCTCAACACGTTGGCGGGGCGCACCCTGCCGGACTACCGCCTGCTGTCGGCGCGCTACACCCAGCGTTTCGTGCCGCAGGATACGGCGCTGATCGAGCCGCGGCCTGCCGGCATCCTCGGGCCGGTCAAGCTGATTACGTACACCGAGACACCATGAACAAGAAAAGCTTATGCATGGGCGCGCTGGCGGCAGTCTTGCTGGCCAGGGCCGCGTGCGCCCAGAACACGCCCTTGCCGACACCTGCCATGCAGGCGATCATCGACAAGGACACGGCCCGCCATTTCGGCGATGCGCCCGCCGACGCGGGACCGTATGCCACCGATCTGTCGGCGGCGCTGGAACCGGCCGCCGTCGACAAGGCGCTGCGCAAGGTCGCCGACTGGCAGCTGGCGCGTTCGAGACCATACTTCGACCGCACCTGGACCTCGACGGTGATGTATGCCGGTTTTCTGGCCGCGACCGAAGCGACGGGCGACCCCAAGTACCGCAATGCCATGCTGGACATGAGCCGCCACTTCGACTGGCAGATGCGCGACCGGCTGCCGAACGCCGACGACGTGTCGATCGGCTCGATCTATATCGATCTGTATTTCACGGAAAAGCGCGAGTCGCTGCTCAAGCTGACGCGCATGGAGCTGGACGACCTGCTGCCCTTGAAGACGATAAAGCCGAACGACGCGCGCATTGCCTGGTGGTGGTGCGATGCGCTGTTCATGGCTCCGCCGGTCTGGGCCAAGATGTTCAAGGCCACGGGCGAGCGCAAGTACCTCGACTATATCCACACCAACTGGCAGCGGACGTCGGATCTGCTGTACGACCGGCAAGAGCACCTGTACGCGCGCGACGTCAGCTACATCGGCAAACGGGAGCCGAACGGCAGGAAGGTCTTCTGGTCGCGCGGCGAAGGCTGGGTGATGGGCGGGATCGCGCAGACGCTCGACTTCGTTCCGGCCCACGATCCACAGCGCCCGTTCTATATTGGGCAGCTGCGCGAGATGGCGGTGGCGGTGGCCAGGCTGCAGGACCCCGACGGGCTGTGGCACGCCGGCCTGCTCGATCCCGTCGCCTGGCCGGCACCGGAGGTGTCGGGTTCGGCGCTGTTCGTGTACGGCATGGCGTACGGGGTGAACCGCGGCTATCTCGATGCCAAGACCTACAGGCCGGTGATCGAGCGCGCGTGGAAGGGCATTCTGAAGAACGTGTACGCCGATGGGCGTCTTGGCAACATCCAGCAGACCGGCGCCGAGCCGGCCTACTATCGCCCATCGTCGAGCTTTAACTACGGGGTTGGCGCGTTCATGCTGGCCGCGTCCGAACTCAAACAACTGGCAGGGAAAAAATGAAGCAGCGCGCATTCCGCATGAAACTCAAGCCCGGGACGGTGGACGAATATCGCCGCCGTCACGATGAACTGTGGCCGGATCTTGGACAGGCGCTGTCCGAGGCGGGGATTTACGATTACTCCATCTTCCTCGACGAGGAAACGCTGCATCTGTTCGCGGTGCTCAAGCTGCGCGACGGCGAGACCAGCGCCGATCTGCCCAAGCATCCGGTGATGCAGCGCTGGTGGGATTACATGGCGGACCTGATGGAGGTCCAGCCGGGCAACCGGCCGACCGAGTGGCCGCTGGTGCCGATGTTCCGCTTCGAGTAAGCGCTATCGTGCAATCAGCTTATGCTCACGCAGCCATTCTTCGGCGCGGCGCGGCCATAGCGACGCGTTGCCCTGGCCGGTGCGCATGCCCATCCCATGCCCGCCGTGTTCGAACAGGTACATTTCGGCCGGCACCTTGGCACGCGTGAGCGCCTGATAGAACATGATGCTGTTCTCGACCGGCACGGCGCCGTCGTCCTGCGAATGAAACAGCACGGTGGGCGGGGTGTTGGCGGTGACCTGCTTTTCGACCGACATCAGGCGCAGCGTCTCGGCGTTCGGATTGGCGCCGACCAGATTCCTGCGCGAGCCGGCATGAATCGCGGGACCGTCCATGGCGATCACGGGATATAGCAGCATGAGGAAGTCGGGCCGCGCGCTGACGCTGTCGAGCGCCGCGCCGGTGCGCCCGAGCGGATGGTCGAACAGGGTGCCCGCGGTGGCCGCCAGGTGGCCGCCGGCGGAGCTGCCCATGACGCCGATGCGGGCCGGATCGATGCCGTATTGCGCCGCCTGCGAGCGTACCAGGCGGACCGCGCGCAGCACGTCCTGCAGCGGTGCGGGGTGGCCGAATTCGGCCATGCGATACTTGAGCACGAAGCTGGTCACGCCCAATGAACTGAGCCAGGTGGCGAACTGTTCGCCCTCGCGCGCGGCCGACACGTATTGATAGCCGCCGCCGGGGCAGATGATCACGGCGGTTTTCGTGGGACGGTCGACCGCGGGCGGGTACATGGTCAAGGTCGGTTCGCTGACGTTCGATATGCGGCCTTCCTCGACCTTTTCGGCTCCGATCTGCTTTGCGCCGGGCACGCCTTCAGGCCACAATGGTATGGCGGCGTTGGCCAGCGCGAAGGCGCCGGCAAGGAGGGCAGTCAATACGGCTTTTTTCATCAATCGGTCTCCACTTTTTATTTGAAACGGTCAGATACAGCATGTTCAGATTTTCACACATCGCAGCACTGTTGGCAGCATCGGCGTTGAGCGGATGCGCGACGACTCACACTGCCACGTCCATGTTCAACGGACGCGATTTTAGCGGATGGGAACTGGTCACGGTGCCGGCGGCGCCGATCGGGCAGACCTTTCAGGTCCTGCCCGGCGGGGTGATCGCCTCCAGCGGGCAGCCGGCCGGCTACCTGGCCAGCACCGGCACCTACAGCGACTATCGCCTGCATGTGGAGTGGCGCTGGGCCGCCAAGCCGGGCAACGGCGGCGTGCTGCTGCATATCGAGGGAGGACCGAAGGACCGCGCCTGGCCGCTGAGCCAGCAGGTGCAGACCAAGGCCGGCAGCATGGGCGACCTGCTGCCCATGGCCGGCGCCAGCTTTACGGAGCCGCTCACCAGCGCCGCGCCGGTACCACTGAAGGCGCATGCCGCGCCCGACAGCGAGAAACCGGCGGGGCAGTGGAATGCCTGCGATATCGTCAGCCGCGCAGGCACCATCGAGGTCACGGTCAACGGCGTGCTGCAGAACCGCGTCAGCGGCGCCAGGCCGGCCAGCGGCCGGATCGGCTTTCAGCTGGAAGGCGCGCCGTACGAGCTGCGTAACGTGACCCTCGCGCCGCTGTAATTACTTGGCCGCGCGCTGCGCCGCCAGATCCAGGAAGGGCACCGCGCCGCCGGCCATGGTGGCGGGCAGGCGGCCGTCCCACTTGTCGATGGCCCTGGCCTGGTTCTCGGTCTCGCGCAGGCGCAGCAGCTCAGGCGTGACTTCCTGGCGCTGCAGGGCCAGCGACGCTGCCTCGGCCTTGGCGCGTTCGACCTTCTGGCGCGCTTCGACCACGATGCGCTCGAGGTCGCGGTCGGCCTTCATCTTCAGCTGCTCGGCGGTGGTCTTGGCCTCGATCGCTTCGTTGAAGGTTTTACTGAACTGGAAATCGATGATCGAAAATTCGTCGACCACGATGCCGTGCCGGTTCATGCGGTCCTGCAGGTGCTTGACGATCTGGTTCCGGACTTCGGCACGCTTGGCGATCAGCTCTTCGGCGGTGAAGTTGGCGGTGACGGCCTTCACCGCTTCATGCACGCTCGGCACGATGATCCGTTCGCCCGGCTCGTTGCCCAGTTCGCGGAATACGTACACCGCCCGGCTCGGGTCGGTGTGGTAGTTGATGGCCACCTTGGTCTCGACGTTCTGCAGGTCGCGCGAGGCCGCGCTGCCTTCGCCTTCGCCTTTTTGAATCGAGACGTTCACAAGATGCATGCGCTGCACCAGCGGCCAGCGGAAGTGCAGGCCCTCGGTGTAAATCTCTTCGTTCGGCTTGCCGAAGGTGGTGATCACTCCCCGGAAACCGGTCGGCACCTGCGCGAACGGCGCCAGGATGATCACCACTAACAACAGGCCGCCGACGGCCAGGATGGGACGCAGGATATTGAGTTTCATCTGGAAGCTCCAGTGTTGGACAGGCTTCCAGCATAGCTTTCCTGCGAATAATTATGGCGAAATTAATTTGGGATGATTCATCAGGTTTTCTGGAACGCCGCGTCCTTGGTTTGCGCATCGTGGCGCTGGTTTTGATTGGTAACTGATCATTTCCCTGATTCTTTCCGGCTGGCCTGTGCTGCGCCGTTTGACTCGCATAGAATTCACTTTCCATCCGATTTCGATAACGAACGTATGCCAAATTTCGACAACTTGCGCCGCGCGCTGCTGCTTTCGCTGGTGTGCGCGCCTGCGCTGGCGCAGATCGCGCCATTCACCGCCACCACCGATCCGGCCCGTGCCCAGGTGGTGCTGCCGGAACCGGCCAATCCGGCCTTGCGCTCGCTGATTTTGATCGGCGACTCGACGGTCCGCAACGGCAAGGACGATGGCCAGGGAAAAGGCGCCGACGGGCAGTGGGGCTGGGGTAATCCGCTTGCCCGGCATTTCGACCTTTCCAGGATCAATGTGGTCAACCGCGCAGTGGGCGGCTTGAGCAGCCGGACCTATATCAGCAGCGGCCACTGGGAAAAGAGCTACGCCCTGATCAAGAAAGGCGATGTGGTGCTGATGCAGTTCGGGCATAACGATGCCAGCCCGATTAACGACAACAGCCGCGCGCGCGGGGTGATTCGCAGTGTGGGCGAAGAAGCCGAGGAAATCGACAATCTCCTGACCGGCAAGCACGAAGTGGTGCACAGCTATGGCTGGTATCTGCGCAAATTCATCAATGAGATCAAGGCGCGTGGCGCCATTGCCGTGGTGGTGTCGCCGATTCCGCGCAAGATGTGGGATGCCAATGGCAAGGTCGCGCGCGGCAAAGCCGATTTCGCCGGCTGGGCGCAGCAGGTGGCGCAGCAGGAAAAGGTCGGCTTTATCGACCTCAATGAACTGGCGGCGCGTAAATACGACGAGATCGGGCGCGAGGCGGTCATGAAGATGTTCCCGGCCGGCCCGCCCGATGAGCGCGTCCATACCAATCTGGCCGGCGCCGAATTGAATGCGCAAATCGTGGCCGATGGACTGAAGGCGCTGAAGATCACGCCGCCCCTGCCTTTCCTGGCAAGCCCGCGTCCGCGCGAAGACGACCGCCCGGTGGTCGATGCCGCCAAGGTGCCGGAGGAAAAGGCCGCCAATCAAGCGCTGCCGACGCTGCATCTGGTGGGCGATTCGACCGTCAAGAGCGGCGGCATGAATGGCGCCATCGGCTGGGGTGAGCGCATTGCGCCGTTCTTCAACAGCGGCAAGATCAACGTCGTTAATCATGCGATCGGCGGGCGTAGCAGCCGCACGTTTTTCACCGAGGGCCGCTGGGATAAAGTGGCGGCGCAGCTGAAGGCGGGCGACACGGTGCTGATCCAGTTCGGCCATAACGATGGCGGACGCATTGGCGATCCGGCGATGAAAAACCGTGCCTCGGCGCCGGGTATCGGCCCCGAGACCGTCGAAGACACACGGCCGGACGGCAGCAAGGAACAGGTACACAGCTTCGGCTGGTATATGGCCAGATATGTCGCCGACGCCAAGGCCAAAGGCGCGACGGTGGTATTGCTCGCACCGGTTCCGCACAAGGACAAGTGGCAGGCCGAGCGCGACTTCGCCAGTTTTGCGCAATGGGACCAGGAAGTGGCCAAGGCCGGCGGCGCCCAGTTTATCGATTTGACGATGCTGGTGGCTGATGCCTATCGCCAGCTTGGCGCCGACAAGGTCAATTCCCTGTTTTCCGATGCGCGCACCCATACCAACGAGGCCGGCGCGCAAGTGAATGCGGAACGCGTGGTGGCAGGGTTGAAATCGCTGAACGGTAATCCGCTCGGCGCCTATTTTGCCAATCAATGAGTCTGGGACTGATCGCTGCGGCCGCGCTGTCGACCTGCATGGCGGGGCAGCCAGGCAAACAGCTCTATGCCGACCGTTTCGATAAAGGCATGGACCAATGGAGCGCCGAATACCGTGTGCGCACCGGCGCGCAGATCGGGGTCAAGAACGGCAAGCTGGTCATGGATGTCGACGGCGGCGCGACTGTCTGGTTCAAGAAGCCGCTTTCGGGCAACTTCGTGATCCGCTTTACGCGCAAAGTCGTCATGGCCGGAGGGAAGAACGACCGGCTGTCGGACTTTAACGTGTTCTGGATGGCGCGCGACCCGGCCAATGCATCGCTATTTACGCGCACCGGCGAATTCGAACAATACGATCCGCTGCGGCTGTACTACGTCGGCATCGGCGGCAACACCAATACCACCTCGCGATTCCGGCGCTATGACGGCAAGGGCGAACGCGTGCTGCTGTCGGAATACACCGACCGCGCGCATCTGCTCGAAGCAAACCGCGACTATCAGGTGGAGATCGCCGTCTATAAGGGCTGCACGCAGTTGCAGCTCGATGGCGAAACCCTTTTTTCGTACCGCGACCCGGAGCCGCTCGCGGATGGCTATTTCGGTTTCCGCACGACCCAGTCGCGCCAGGAGATCGACAACTTTACAATCCACCAGCTCAAATAACAGGAGACCCCCCAATGAAAGCCAAACTGCTACCGATCGCCGGCATGCTGCTGGCCTGTTTCGCAGTCAATGCGAGCGCGCAGCATAACGACATGACGGCGCCCTTGCACCTGATGAAGGCCGATTACCCGACTCCCTACGGTAACCCATCGGTCGAAGAAGTCACCAAGACGCTGAACCGGGTATTTACCTATCTGGACAGCGTGACGCCGGCGCGGCTGATCGATTCCAAGACCAAGGCCACGGTCAGCGACTACAGCAAGATCACCGACGACGTGGTGCTGGCGCCGGGCGACTATCGCCTGACCAGTTATGAATGGGGGGTAACGTATGCCGGCATGCTGCAGGCGGGCGCGGCCACCGGCGACAAGCGCTACACCGATTATGCGGTCAAGCGCCTGCAGTTTTTGAATGAGCTGCTGCCGGTGTACCAGGCGCGCCTGAAGGCCAATCCCAAGGCGTTTTCACCGATCAAAGGGACGCTGGAGCCGCACGCGCTGGATGATATCGGCGCTTTGTGCGCGGCCACCATCAAGGCCAAGCGCGGCGGTGCGACCGGCAATATGCAGCCGCTCATCGATATCTGCAACGACTTCATCATGCACAAGGAATTCCGTCTGGCGGACGGCACCCTGGCGCGCAATCGCCCACAGGCCAATACGATGTGGCTGGACGATATGTTCATGGCGCTGCCGGCCGTGGCCCAGTTGGGCAAGCTGACGGGCGAGCGTAAATACTTCGACGAAGTGGTCAAGCAGGTGCAGGGCTATTCGCAGCGCATGTTCAACAAGGAGAAGGGCGTGTACATGCACGGCTGGGTGCAGGGCATGGATCAGCATCCCGAATTCCGCTGGGCGCGTGCGAATGGCTGGGCGGTGATGACGCTGGTCGAAATTCTCGACGTGCTGCCGAAAGACCATCCTGGCTATCCGGCCGTGCTGGAACAGCTGCGCGCGCACGTGAAGGGCCTGGTGTCGTACCAGGACGGCACCGGTTTCTGGCACCAGCTGCTGGACCGCCCTGACAGCTTCCTCGAAACATCCGCCACCGCGATTTACGCCTATGCGATGGCGCGCGCAATGAACCAGGGCTATATCGACAAGCTGGCCTATTCCCCGGCCACCATGCTGGCCTGGAATGCGGTGTCGACCAAGGTGAATGCCAAGGGCATGGTGGAAGGCACCTGCGTCGGTACCGGCATGGGCTTCGATCCGGCGTTCTATTACTACCGTCCCGTCAATGTCTATGCCGCGCATGGTTACGGTCCGGTGCTGCTGGCCGGCGCGGAAATGATCACGCTGCTGAAGAACAATAAGTACAAGATCGACGATAGTTCCTTGCAGCTGCAAGTGGCGAAATAAGCCGGCGCCTGCGCGGGGTTTGCGTAGAACGCAGCACCCCGCGCCTACGCTCGGCTCGCCTGAAGATTTGTCAAGTCACCCTCCCGGTCGCTTACCTACGATGGACTTCAAGCGCTGGTCGCCGTGCATTTTCGGTCCAAGCGCTTCCTCGTTCTAGGGAAACGATAACTGGAGGAATCTAACATGTCGAACGATCGAAACTGTCAGGGTGACCAGGCGTGTGGCGCTCGCCACACCGAGTTCCAATATGCGGTGAAAGTTGTTTGTGGTGCGGTCGATTGTTGTGATGGCGGCGGCAGCGATGGTGCTACACCGGTGGCTCCCGGCCGTTACTGGACCGCCATCAACATCCACAACCCCGAAAAGTGTCGCGACGCGCAGTTCAGGTGGAAAGTTGCGATCGCCGAGCCGATCGACAGCGAGCGCAGCCCCCTGATCACCGGGTTTCGCGCGCTGGTACTTGGTCCGGATGCGGCGCTTGAAATCGACTGCGATCACATCGTCAGGACACTCCCGGTAGGAACGGGCGGCTTCGTCAAGGGCTATGTCGTGATCGAAAGTGATGTCGAGCTGGACGTGGTCGCTGTCTACTCGGGAACACAGGGCAGCAATGCGGGCGTCAGCAGCTTCCACACGGAACGTGTACCTCCACGTTGTGTTCCCGTCTGCGAGGATCTGATCCTGCCACTTCATACAGGGATCGCAGATTGGCAAACGGTAGCGCCAACCCCAGGCACGCTCGGGCCTGTTGCGCTCGTTAATGGGCCTATGCCGCCCTGGGTTGCTCCCCCGGACGGGGCTGCCTGGGTCAGTCAGGAAAGCACCGATGGTTACGGCGCTGATTTTGGAGTTCGCTACTATGAGCTGTGTTTCAGCTTATGTTCCGGGTTTACCCGTCCCGAACCATTTCTAATTGAAATGGCGGTGGATGATGAAGCAACGGTGTATCTGAATGATTCTCCGCCCATTGCGACTATCCCCGGTCCGGGATTTATCGCGCTGCATACCTTCACTGTCGATCCGGTTTACCTGAAGGCTGGGCGCAACTGTTTGCGCGTTGAGGCTGAGAACAGTGGCGGAGGGCCCACTGGCTTCGTCCTGGCCGGCACGCTTCGTGCGAGCCGCGGCAAATGCCCATGAAATCCCGGATGCGTCAGAGTAGCAGGCGGCCCGGTCATCGCTGACCGGGCCGTGCCATTTCTTACTTCAGTACCGCGGGCAGCAGTGCTTCGATTTCCTGCGCCCAGGTTTGATAGCCTGCGGCCGACAGGTGCAGCCTGTCGCGGCTTAGCCCTTTCCAGTTGTCGCCCTCGGGCGTGAACTTCGCCGCCAGGTCCAGATAAAAGACTGCCTTTTGGTCCGCCATCGGTTTGAGCAGGACGTTCGTCGCCGCCATCTTTTCCGTGGCGCGGGCATTCGGCAGAATGCTCGTCAGGATGACCTTAATGCCCGGGAACTTCTTCTGGGTGGCGCCGACCACCGCTTTTACGCCGGCCGCGATATCTTCCGGCGTATCGTTGAAGTTGTTGGTCCCGATCAGAATCACCGCCGCTTTCGGCTTTATGAACGACAGGTCGATGTTTTCCAGCCGCCATAGAGTGTGGTGGGTGGCGTCCGATCCGAGGCCGAAATCGAAGCCGCGTTCTTCAAAATGCTGCTTCCACACCGGATTGCCCGGGCCCCAGCGCCATTGTTCGGTAATCGAGTCGCCGATAAAAATCAGGTCCACCGGTTTGCCGCGCTTGAGCGCGACATAATCGCCGAAATAGGTCTGATAATTGATGCGCGGGGCGTAATTGCGGTCGCTCGCTACCGTGGTCGGCGCCTCAGACGTGGCGCTCGCCGCCACGCTGAACGCGGCCAGCAGTGCCAACAGCAGTGGCTTCACGGTTGCGATCCTTCCTTGGCGCGCAGGGTGGTGGCCAGGCTTTTTGGAATGGCGATCGCGGTGCCGTGGCGCATGCGCACCGGCGTGCCTTCGTCGGGGAAGTGCATTTTGTCCGTGACGTCTTCCCAGTTCACCATGTCGCGCGAGCGCAGTGCGCCATAGTGCTTGGTCGCGTAGGCGTCGTAGTAGAGGATGGTGTCGGCGCCTGCCTGCACGGCGGTCGGTCCTTCCACCCACATGCCCGGCTTGGTGATCGGCGCCGACAGGGGGCCGAAGGGGCCGCTCAAGCTCGTCGCCGCCGCCACCTGCAGGTATTTTTTCGGCGGGAAGCGCGTTTCGTCCTTGACCAGTAGGTAGTCGCGCCTGTTGGAACGCACGAAGGTGGCGTCGATGACGCTGAAGCCGGGATCGTAGAACAGTGCCGTCGGCGTGAAGCTGACGAAGTCGCGCGTGGTGGTGGCGTAGATGCGGTGGTTGTATTTCTCTTCGGACGAGCCTTCGGTCTGCTTGAATTTACCCGGCACGGTGGACGACCAGAAGATCAGGTACTCGCCCTTGGCCTGGTCATAGACGATCTCCGGCGCCCACGCATTGAGCACGCCCGGCTCGTGCGCCATCACCGGAATGGACTTCTGCCCCGACCAGTTGACCAGGTCCTTGGACCAGGCGTAGCCGATGTTGTTTTCGTTCCAGCCGGAGGTCCAGACCATGTGGTAGGTGCCGTCCGGACCGCGCACGATGCAGGGGTCGCGCATGAGTTTGGAGTTGCCCACGGTGGGCGTGAGGTAGCTGCGCCCGCCGCCCAGCTTCTCCCAGCGGTAGCCGTCGTCGCTGACGGCCAGGTGCAGGCCGTCTTCGCCGTTCTTGGTGAAGTAGGTGAACACGTAGGCCTGGCCTTCAGGCGCGGCCGGGGTCGATGCGCATCCGCCCAGCAGGGCGGCAATCGCGAGAGTACAGGTAAAACGAATCATCGGTTGGTCTCGTCGCCAAGCGGTCGCTCGGCGTTGTAAGTAAGACTGCGCGGCACCGTAAACGATGCCAGCGGGTCGGGTTTGGTCGGATCGAATCCGCTGAAGTCGTCGGCCAGCCAGGCAGCTACCGGCAGCTTGGCCTGGCGCAGCGCGCTGGCGACGATCTTGGCGAGTTCGTAGGCACCGTAACTGTTATGGTGGGTGTTGTCAATCTTGCCCGGGGCCGGCTCGGCGAAGGCGGCGCGCGATCCTTCCGGTCCGAGCGCTTCGTACAGCAGCTTGGATTGGGCGTTCAGGTCGATGAACGGGACTTTCAATTCACTGGCGACCTGGCGCGCGGCCTCGGCATAGTCGATCAGCGAGGGGACGACTTTGCCTTGCGGGTCGAAGTTGCGCCGCTCCATCGAGGAGACCACCACGGGCGTGCCGCCGCGCGCCAATACGACCTCGACGTGGGTCTTGAGCTCGGCCTTGTAGGTGGTGAACGGCCCACCTTTATTTTCCCGGATCTGCTTCTGGTCGTTGTGGCCGAACTGGATCAGCACGACGTCGCCCGGCTTCATCGACGCCAGTATCTTGTCGAGGCGGCGCCGGGCGATCGAGTCGCGCAGGGTCTCGCCCGATTCGGCGTGGTTGGCCACGGCCACGCCGGCCTTGAAGAAGCGCGGCAGCATCTGGCCCCAGCTGGCGTAAGGCTCGCCGGGCTGGTCGCACACGGTGGAGTCGCCGATCAGGAAAATGGTCGGGGTATCGGCCGCGGCGATGTCGACCGCTTTGACGGCAGCGTGGTCGCCGCTTACTTCGAGCGTCAGGCGCCGGTCCCAGGCCCAGGCTTCCTGGACCGTTTCGCGCGGCACCTTGAGGTTGACGACGCCTGCGGCAATCGGCCCGGTGGCGGGGATGGCAGGCGTGCGCACATTGACGGTGAACGTGCGCTTGACGGTTTCACCGGCCTTGGTGCCGACGCTTTCGAGCATCAGGCGGCGTAGTTCGGCCTTGACCGTGGTGGTGGCCGCGGCCTTGTCGTCGCCGAAGGTGACGGTAACGTTGTAGTTGCCTTCAGGGAGGTCGACCGTCGTGTAGCCCGGTTTCAAGGGGCCGAGCGTGGCCTTGAAGGGGGCGGCGGCCGCCGGTAAGGCCAGGGCGAGGGAGCAGGCAAGCAGTCGCAGTTTCATGGGATGGGGCTCTATGTTTACAGGTATTGGCCGATCATGGCCAGGTTCTGGATCGCGGCCAAGCCCCATTGGGCGGTGTCGTTGGTGCTGACGCCGGGCAGTTCGTCGACCGGATTGAGCGCGTCCGGTCCCTTGACGCGGACCAGCCGGGTCGGCAGGCGCTTGCTGTTCCCTTCGCTGAATTCTTCCCATGCGCGCCTGGCCAATGCCGCATCGCCCCGCTTGCAGGCCGCGTAGGCGGTCAGGCGCGAGTGGCCGACGGTGAGCGCACCGCTGCCCTTGTGCGGTGCGCCCAGTGCCTTGATCTGGACGGCCACATTGGCGTTGTACAGGTCGCAGTACTGCAGCCAGGCGCGCTCGAAGGCCTTGTCGCCGGTGAGGGCGATCAGCTCGTCGAAGATTTCGACCGCGCCGAACACCGCATTCAGGTGGCTGGCCGAGACGGCGTTGCCGATCATGTTGTGCATGTGGCCGGTGTCCGGCTCGTAACCGGTGCGGTTGGCGCTGAAGAAGCCGTGCGGCATGGCGGCCAGGTCTTTCATCCCACGCAGCAGCTTGTCGCGGTAACGCATGTCGCCGCCGCGCTCCCATTCGGCCAGCCAGTTGGCGGCCAGCGAGCTCCAGTCGGTGCCGAAGCTGATGCGCGCGGGGTACGGCCCTTTGGGCGGCGCCTTGGCGATCTTGCGCACCGGGTCCACGGCGTCGAGCTTGTAGTCGGCGTCGAGCAGTTCGCGCATGATGTCGCCGATGCGCTCGTCGCCCGTCAGGTAGTAGTAGTGGCGCCGGTACACCGCGGTGCTGATGCGCGCCTGCTTGGCGCTGCAGCCCCAGTGCTGCACATTGTGGCGCGAGCCCAGGCCGGCGAAGCGCCCCAGGTGGTAGGTGTCGACTTCGCTGGTGTGGCGCACCATCGCTTCAGCCATGCGGAAGATGTCGGCGCGGCCGGTGCGCAGGAAGGAGAACCACAGCCACAGGTCGGGCGAGAGTTCGGAGTTGTCCCAGGCGAAGCCGCCGACGTCGTAGCGCCATTCGTGGCGGTCGGTGTCGTAGGTGTGGCGGATGTCGCCGTAGTCCCAGAAGCCGTACCAGTGGCGCTGTTCGATCTGGCCCTTGTAGAACGCGAAGCGCAGGTCGAGATGGTCTTCGATCGCGGCTTTGGCCGGGACGCTGCGGTCCGGCAGGCTCCACAAGGTGCCGAATACCTGGGTGGACAGGTAGCGGGCCGGGTCGGCCACCAGCTGCGGCGGATTCCTGGCGGCGCAGGCGATCTGCAGCATGCGCTCGCGTGTGGGCGTGGCGGCCAGCGCCCACAGGGTGATCTCGCTGCTGCGCGCCACGCCGACCGGCGTGCCGAAGCCTTTTTCGTAATCCTCGTAGGTGATCTCCAGGCCCTCGAGTTCCTGCTCGTGGGTTTCCATGCCCATGCCGTCGTGGTAGAAGCGCATGTCCATGGCGCGCGCTTCGGGCGAGTGCATCCACAGGGTCACGCTGGCGCGCTCGGTGTGGGCGTCGCGGATGTCGAGCTGCACCGGGTGGCGCTGCCAGAAGTCGCGCAGGCCGAAGGCGACGCCGCCGCTGGCGCCGCCGATGTAGCCGGCGCCGGGCGCGCGGCGGCCCCAGGCCGCGTCGATCCAGCCGTGGCCCGGCTTGGTGCGCTTGCGGATGCTGAAGCCGTCGGCCGATTGCTGGCTCAGGGTGTAGTCGCCCCAGACGGGGATTAGGTGCAGGGCTTTGCGCACGGCCGGGGCGAACTGGTCCGGCGGAGGGCAGGCCAGGCCCGCCACCTGGGCCGCGCGTACGGCGGCGCCGGGGTCGCGCCGCAGGCCGGTCAGATTGCGCACGCCTTCGGCCCACAAGCCATCGTCATCGCCGCAGAAGCGCACGTGGCGGTCGTGCGGCTGGTCGCGCAGCGGCACGCCGAAGCGCAGGCCGATGCCGCGCAGGTAATCCTTGTGCTCGTCGCCGTCGAACACGAAGGTGTGCATGATACGCACCGATTCGGCCCCGGCGTAGAAGTACAGGCGCACCGAAAACGGCAGCCAGTCGCGCCCGCCGCCGCGATGGCGGCCGTCGATCTTGACGACCGAGCGGATCGGGCCGTTCTGTTCCACCTTGACGCTGGCGATTTCGCTGGTGAAGGCGCTCTGTCTGGTGACGCCGCTGTCGGCGTCGGGCTGGTCGTCGCACAGGGCGACCAGGCGCGCCGCCGTGGCGATCTGGCGACCGTCGCGGGTGATGGCGGCGATCAGGTCGGGGCCTTTTTTCGGCAGCACGCATTCGATCACGCCGGTATGCACGGTGACGCTGTCGGCGTTCTCGCGCACGCCGACCCGGACGGCGGGGGCCGGGCCGGCGCCGGGCGTGACAGCCAGCCTGGCGGGCAGCGCGGCGCCGGCGGGCAGCGCGTGGGCAGTCCATTTGAGCGAGCCGTCAGGCCAGTAGGCCAGCGGCCAGCTTTGACTGGCGAGCTCGCCGCTGGCGAACTGCTGGCCGGGTTTGACCTGGCCGCGCGGCCATGGCACGGTGAAGGTGGTTCCGGTCGACAGGCCTGGCGCGGCGCCGTCGAGCCAGTGCAGTTCGGCGCCGGCCGGCGAGGCCTGCGGCGCGGCGTTTACCGGTGCGCTGTCGATCAGGGGAAGCGCGGCGGCGGCGGCGCCGGCTTTGAGGAAGTTGCGGCGGTTCAGAACTGGCATGCTTTACTTCGCGCTCGAGAAAGTGACCTTGACCGGGTTGCGCGCGCGCGCGGCCGCGGCGGCGACGTATTTGTTCCAGTCCTGCCGGGTGGCGAAGTCGCCGCCACGGCTCCAGCCGGCACCGGCGTAATAGCGCAGCGGCTGGCCGGACTGCACGCTGGCCAGGATCAGCTGGTTTTTGTCGTCGGCGGCGAAGGCCGGCTTGGCGGCCGAGGGCAGCACGATGGCGGTGCCGAAGGCGCCGTTGCTCTTTTGCGTGACCCACTGGGTCAGCGATCGATCGTCCGGGTTCTCGGTCAGTGCGATCTTCGGTTCCTGGCCTTTGTCGGTCGGGGTCTTGTTCAGGCCCACGGCGACGGTGAGTTCCTTGGGGCCGGCGAAGGTGAAGGTGCTGTCGATCTGGTCGAGGTAGTGGCCGGCGTCGACGGTGAAGCGCTTGACTTCGGAGACCTTGACGCCGTTGGCATCCCAGGCGTCGTAGGCCAGCTCGAAAATCGCGCGCACCGGGCCGTTGGCCAGCACTTTCCAGGTGCTGTAATTACGGCCGGTGTAGAGCGTCTTGCCGTCCCAGATGCCGGTGCCGCCGGCGCCGCGGCTCTTGCCGACGTTGTACATGTCCATGCCTTCACCCTCGTCGTGGTGATAGTGGTCGTGGCCCTTGTTGTACCAGCGGTCGACGATGGGGTAGGGCACGCGCTTGAACCAGATGTCGACGCCGCTGGTCTCGAGCACCTCCTTGTCCGAGCCCGCCGGTGCCGGCGCGCCCAGGGCCTGGCCGTAGGTGCGGTGCCCGACCTTGTCGTTTTCCCATGCGAAGTCGTCCAGGCGTTCGGGCACGTAGCGGGCAAATACCTTGGTGGGGAATACCGGCGCCATCGCCTCGGTCTTTTCGACGGTGAACCTGGCGCTCTTTTCGCCAGCCTTGAAATCGTGCTGGAAAATCAGTTCGCCGTAGGCGATGCCTTTGCCTTCCGGGTCCTTGGCCTGGGGCGCGATATTGGTGACCTGGTAGGGCAGTACCTTGCCGGCGGCGTCCTTGACGACGATGTGCTGCAGCAGCGCGCCGGACAGGGCGCGGTTGACGTCGGCCCAGGCAATGGCGATGGTCTCGGCGGGACGCGCCTGCGGCAGCGGATTGCTGACGGTGATGTCAAGACGTTCGGCGGCGTGCGCTCCGGCGGCAGCGACCATCGAGGCGGCGCACAGCAGGCGCAGGGAAGTGTTCAAGGTCATGGTGGTATCGTCAGTTCAAAATGGGACGGAGTCGTTGGAATGCGTTTTCGAGTATCGAATCGCATGCGCATGATGTCAATCGGCGCCGTGCCGCGCGCCGCAGATAATCACCGGAATGAGCGTATCACAGGCGTTTTGAGCGGTGCGCGTCAATACCGCTCAGCGGCTGGCGTTGCAGGCGCTCCTGCAGCAGGGCTACCACGGCCGCTTCTTCGGGCTGCAGCGCGTGCAGGTCTTCGACCAGTTCCCGGCGGGTACGCTCGCGCAGGGCTTCGACCACGGTGCCGTCCAGGTAGGCGTCGAGAACGGCCGGGTGCACATAGCATTTGCGGCAGATGGAGGGCGTGTTGCCGAGCTTTTCGGCCACGTGTTCAATGGCGCGCACGATGTTTTTTTTGGCCTGCGCTTCCGAGTCGAATTTTTCGAATTCCTGCAGCGCGAGCGCGGCCAGCACGGTGCCGGACCAGGTGCGGAAGTCCTTGGCGGTGTAGTCTTCGCCGGTGATCTCGCGCAGGTAGTCGTTGACGTCGGCCGAGCCGACGTTGTGGGCTTCGCCGGCGTCGTCGATGTAGTGGAACAGCTCCTGGCCGGGCAGGTCGCGGATGCGCTGGATGATGCGCGCCAGGCGCCTGTCGTCGACCGTGACGGCGTGATTGACGCCGCTTTTGCCGCGGAAGCGGAACTGCACCTCGCTGCCGTCGATGTGCACGTGGCGGCTGCGCAGCGTGGTCAGGCCGAAGGACTTGTTGGCGCGTGCGTATTCCTCGTTCCCAATCCGCATCATGGTCGCTTCGAGCAGGTAGACGATGGTTGCCAGCACCTTTTCGCGCGGCAGGCCGGGGCGCCGCAGGTCGGCGTCGACGCGCCGGCGTATCAGCGGCAGCGCCTGGCCGAAGCTGATCATGCGTTCGTATTTGACTTCGTCGCGCAGGCTGCGCCAGCGCGCGTGATAGCGGTATTGCTTGCGGCCCTTGGCGTCGCGCCCGGTGGCCTGCAGGTGGCCGTTGGCGTGCTTGCAGATCCAGACCTCGGTCCATGCGGGCGGAATGGCCAGCGCGCGGATGCGTGCCAGCGTGGCTTCGTCGTCGAGCTGCCTGCCGGCGCTGTCGACATACGCGAATCGACCAGCTGCGCCCTGGCGCCGGATGCCGGCCATGCTGTCGCTCACATAGCGCAAGCCGGCCGCCCGCGCGGCCTGCGGAGCATCGGTGTCCGGCCCGACAATGGCGGTGGGAGCGTCGTCTCTTTTCATGGTCCGCCGAGTCTACTCTCCCTGCGTTTTCGGCGCCGTTCGATGCCGCACAATCGGGCGCTCTCGCATGTTAGAGTGCGCGCATGACCGATCTTGAGATGATGGTGCGTGGCGCGCGGCTGCATGTCGCTGATGCCGGCAGCGGCCCGGCCCTGCTGTGGGCGCACGCGATGCTGTCGAGCGTCGCAGCCGAGGATGGCCTGTGGGCCGCCAGCGCGGGCTGCCGCCTGCTGCGTTACGATGCGCGCGGCCACGGCCGCAGCGGCGCCTGCGCCACGGCCAGCGATGCGGGCTGGGCCAGCCTGGCGCAGGACATGCTGGCCCTGGCCCAGGCGCTGGAACTGCGCCAGTGGTGCGCGGGCGGAGTGTCGATGGGCGCGGCCACGGCGCTGTGCGCGGCGCTCGCCCGGCCCGAGGCGGTATCCCGGCTCGTGCTGATGGGACTGCCGGCGGTGTGGGAGCGGCGGCGTGCGCCGGCCCGGCTCTACGCGCGCATCGCCGCGGCCGATCCGGCGCTGCGCGCGCGCCTGCATGCCGGCACCGCAACCCGCGCTCACAAGCTGGCGCCGCGCGATGGCGCCGCCATGGCCGACCTGGCCACGCTGTACGCGGGCGCCGCCGGCAGCGACCTGCCGCCGCCCGGGAGCCTGGCGGCGATCGCCCATATCCCGGCCCTGATCGTGGCCTGGGAAGACGACCCGGCCCACCCTCTCGCATCGGCGCTGGCGGTACAGCGTCTGTTGCCAGGTTCGCAATTGCGGGTGCTCAAATCGGCGGACCAATGCCACTCCGTCAACAGCGATATCGTTGCATTCGCCACAGGGAAGGCTTATTGAAACTGTTTTTGCGGAAACTATTGTATACTTGCGGTTATTGGCGCGCGCCCTGATCCTGCGCGCAACCAGGTTGCACCCGTCCGGCCCATGCCCCTGCCGATTCGACCCGTACCGTCAATCGCCCACACGCTATGGACCTTCGCCTTTTTCCTGGATCGCTGTCACTCAAAGTCCGCTTCGCGCTGGCCGCTGGCGCACTGGTGCTGCTGGTTGCCGTTGTGCTCACCAGTGCCGCCGTGATGATCGCCCAGCGCGCCATCGACGATGTCATCCGCGCGCGCGAAGCCACACTGATCAGTCAGATCGCGGGTGATCTCGACCGCAACATCCTGCTGCGCCAGCAAGCCCTGTTGCGTCTGGCTAGCGATTTATCCAAGGACACGCAGCATCCCGGCGCCTTCCAGGCGCGCCTGGAGCAATACCACGCGCTCGATGGCCTGTTTTCGAATATGTCGATGGTCGACGCGCGCGGCGACCTGATCGCCAATCTGAACAACCCCGAGGCGCGCGGGCGCGTTAATCTGTCGCACCGCGAACACTTCATCGAGACCATGCGCACCGGCGCGCCGGTGATTTCGCGTCCCGTGCGCGGCAGGGTGACACCGGTGCCGCTGGTGGCGATGACGGCGCCGATCCGTGCCGGCGACGGCCGCATCGCTTTTCTGCTGATCGGTTTGATCGAGCTGGACGGCGACGGCTTTTTGAAGGATCTGGCGCACAGCCGTGCGGACCAGGCCAGCGACTACTATCTGATGAGCGGCGACGGCAGCTTCATTGCGCATCCCGACCAGCGCCGTTTGCTGCAGCAGGCCGATGAAGCCATGGGCGACAGCCCGGCCTTGCGCCACGCGCTGTCGGGCGAAGCGGCGACCGTGCGGGCGCGCGGGGCTGGCGGGCGCGAGGAACTGGTGTCGTCGCGCCGGCTGGAGTCGACCGGCTGGATCGTGGCGGCAGCTTATCCGACGGCAGCGGCGGCGGGCTTTGTCGACCAGGTGCGCCTGAACGCCGCCATCCTGGCGCTGGTGCTCGTGGCCGTCACCGCACCGGTGGTGTGGCTGGTGATCGAGCATCAGCTGCGGCCCTTGACGCGGCTGGGTGAACGCATGCGCGCGCGCCAGTGGCGGCCGGCCGCCGCCTACAGCAAGGACGAACTGGGCGCGCTGTCGCGGAGCTTCGACCAGCTGATGGCCGAGCGCGAGCGGGCCGAGCAGGCGGTGGTCGACAGCGAGCGCCGGTTGCGCCTGGTCGCCAATAACGTGCCGGCGCTGGTGGCGTATGTCGACAAGGACCGCCGTTTCGTGTTCGGCAATGAGCGCTACCTGGCCATTTTCGGGGTGCCGGCGAACCAGCTGCACGGCATGCCGGTGCGCGCGGTGGTGGGCGAGACGGTGTACGCGGTCAGCGAACAGTATGTGGAAGCGGCCCTGCGCGGCGAGAGCGTGCGCTTCGAGCGGCCCACCATCCGCGCCGGCAGGCAGCAATGGGACCGGGTGTCCTACAATCCGGATTTCGACGAGCAGGGCCAGGTGCGCGGCTACTTCGCGCTGGTGGACGATATCAGCGAACTGAAGGCGGCCCAGCTGGTGCTGGCCGAGAGCGAAAAGCGGGTGCGCACCATTACCGACAACCTGCCGGCCCTGATCAGCTATATCGACAGCGGCTACCGCTACCGCTTCTGCAACGCGGTCTACACCGACATCACCGGGTATCCGGTCGAGCAGGTATTGGGACGCACGGTGGAGCAGGTGTTCGGCGCGCCGCTGATGCAGGCGGTGGGCGCGCACATGGCCGCGGCGCTGCGCGGCCAGCGGGTCTCGTTCGAACTGGTGCCGCCGCAGGAACTCGGTGCGCGGATTCTCCAGTACGATTACATTCCCGACGTCGGCGCCGACGGCAAGGTGCTGGGTTTTTATTCGATGGTGCACGACATCACCCACCACAAGACCACGGAAATGGCGCTGATGACCCAGCAGCGCCTGTTGCGCAGCGTGACCGACAATCTGCCGGCGCTGGTCAACTCGATCGATGCCGACGGGTGCATCCGCTTTGCCAACCGCCAGCATGAAACCTGGGTGGGCCGGCCGCTCGAGCAGATCGAGGGGGCGCGGATCGAATCGGTGCTCGGCGCCGAGGAGCTGGCGGCGCACCAGCGCTACTTCGACAAGGCGATGCAGGGCGAGCGTTCGCGCTGGACCTACCTGCGCGCCTCGCGTGGGGAGGAGCGGCATTACCAGGCCGACTATATTCCCCAGATCGAAGGCGGCAAGGCGGTCGGCGTGACCTGCCTGGTCATCGACGTCACCGACGCCAAGCTGGTCGAGCAGCGCCTGAGCGACCTGGCGCGCTTCGATGCGCTGACCGGGCTGCCCAACCGTACCCACCTGGTCGAGCGCATCGGGCGGGCGATCGGGCGCAGCGGCGGGCGGATCGGGCTGATGTACCTGGACCTGGACCGGTTCAAGTCGATCAACGACAGCTTCGGCCATGGCGGCGGCGACCTGGTGCTGATCGAATTCGGCCGCCGCCTGTCCTCTTGCGTGCGCCAGTCCGACACGGTGGGCCGGCTGGCCGGCGACGAGTTCGTGATCCTGCTGGAAGGCTTGCAGAGCGCATCGGAATGCCAGCTGGTGGCCGCCAAGATCATCAAGGCGATGGAGCGGCCCTTCGATATCGACGGGGTGGCGCGGATCGTCACCACCAGCGTGGGCGTGGCCACCTGCCTGGAGGCCACGGCCAGCGTCGAGACGCTGCTCAAGCATGCCGACGAGGCGCTCTACCGCGCCAAGGACAAGGGCCGCAACCGCTATGCGATAACGGCGGTCAGCTAGCAGCCGGTCTATCCCGGACTGGCCGATTCAGGTTCTAGAAGGAGTAGACCAGCGTGACCGAGGTCTGGGTGTCGGTGTTCTTCTTGAACTCGGGCACGTTGCTGTCGTTGCGGGCGACGAAGGCGGCCTTCATCTGCATGGTGCCGTTGATCTTGGTGCTGAGCGCCGCTTCGGCGCTCGAGTGCACGTTCGAGGTGCCGCGCTCCACGCTGACGGTGTTGGAAAACAGGGCGGAGGGCGAGAGCTGCCACTTGAGCGCGGCCGCGCCGCGTACCGTCACGCCGCTTTCGGAGTCGCCGTTCGGGCGCACGCCGCTGAAGTAGCCGGGGCCGAGTTCGAGGTCGAGTGTCTTGTCGAGCGTTTGCAGCCAGCGTGCGCTGCGTCCCACGCCCAGGGTCGAGTATTCGGTATAGGCGCCGAATTTGTCTTCCACGTGGGTGGCCAGCAGGTAGGCGCGGTCGTCGCGCTCATTGTCGTCGTTCAGGCGGTAGCCGAACTTGGACGAGAGCGCGATGCGGCGCGCGGTGCGCACCGTGGTGGTGGAACCGTCGCTCCGGCGCTGTACGTCTTCCTTGAAAAAGCCGCTGGCGACGTACTGGTTGTTCCAGCGGTCGATCTCCTGGCGCGCGTCGATTTTGCCGGTGATGGAGGTGCCGGCGGTGTTGCCGGAGACGCTGATGGCGCCCAGTTCGGCCGAGGTATGCCAGCCGCTGGTGGACGGAAGCGCCGGGGTATCGGCGCAGGCGGCGCTGCAGGCGGCGGCCAGGGCCAGCGCGAGAATCGGGGACGATGTCATGAGGTCGTAGGGCGAGTGATGATCGTGCGCCATTATAGGCGATAGCGTTTTCAGCGGCACACCGGTGCGCTGAGGTGCTAGTGCAGGGCGATGCGCCGGGCCCGCAGGGAGGCGGCGGCGCTGTCCATCAGTTGCATGGCGCGGCGGGCGGCCTTGAGGGTGGCGACGTCGCGCGCCAGGCTGCGGCTGGGCGGATCGAGGCGCCGCAGTCCGCCCGCCGACAGGCGCTCGCGCGCCGTGCGCAGGGTGGATGCGACAGTGGGCGCGGCGGCCGGCGCATTGCCCGCCTCGCCGCCAGCGAGCAGGGCGACGCTGCGCTCGCCGCCCTGGCAGGGCTGGTCGGTCAGGGTGACGTGGCCATCCGCCCCCACGCACTTGACGATGTCGGCACCGGCAAAGCAGCATGGCGCCAGTGCCAGGCCAGTAACGAGGAAGCTGCGTGCGAGAGTCTGGCGGTTCATGGAGGGCTCCTGAGATCGATGGGGCCAGTGTGCGCGCGCACGAAAAAGTTATCTGTTCGCCACCACACGCTGAGCGGATGCGCGCTGCATAAATAATTGAACAGCAGAACTGCTTTTAAATAATTATTGTCCTGAAAACATGCGACTTGGTATGATCGCTTGGGTTTGCCAATTGCTCACCACTTCGGGACATCCGCTTCAACATGCATATCCGCGCCTATCTGTTCCTGATGGCCGCCGCCGTCCTGGTGCCGGTGGTGGTGTTTTCCGGCCTGGCGCTGGGCATGCTGCGCGATGCCGAGCGGGCCACGGCGCTGCACAGCCTGAGCGAGACCGCCAAGAACGTCAGCCTGCTGGTGGACCGCGAGCTGTACAGCGCCGAGGCGGCGCTGCAGGTGCTGGCCGCTTCGCCCTCTCTCGCCAAGGGGGATCTGAAGGCGTTTTATATTGAAGCGCTGACCGCGCGCCGCGGCGCCACCGGCTGGACCCTGCTGCTCGACGGCCAGGGGCGTCAGCTGGTCAATACCTATTTGCCGGATGGCGCCATGCTGCCTTACGGGAATCTGGCGCAGGAGCGGGTACGGCAGGTGCTCGCGCGCGGCGCCACCCTGGTGTCGGACGTGATTGCCGGTCCGGTGGCGCAGCGCCTGGTCGCCACGGTCAATCTGCCGGTCAAGGGCGGCGGCCAGGTGCTGGCGCAGGCGCTGTCGACCGACCATTTCATCGATCTGATCGCAACCGTCAAGGCACCGGAGGGATGGCGCATCGGCATCATCGATAGCCGCGGCAACTTCGTCGCGCGCAATCTGCGCGCCGAACAGCTGGTGGGCAAACCGGCGCGCCCGGAACTGGTGGCGGCCGCCGCCAGAGCCGAGAGCGGCACGGTACGCCACCCGACCCTGGAAGGGGTGGAGAGCTATGATGTATTCACTCACTCGGCGCTGTCGGGCTGGACCATTGCGGTGGCCGCGCCGGTCGAGCTGGTGGAGCGCTCGGCGCGCCAGGCTTCGCTGGTGGCCGCGCTCGGCCTGCTGGCGGCAATCGTGTGCGCGGTGGCGCTGGCGGCGTTTTTCGGGCGCCAGCACGTGCGCTCGATTGGCCGGGCGGTCAAGGCCGCGGCCGATCTGGGCAAGGGAATACCGCCCGCGCCGGTGCGCTCGCACGTTACCGAGGTGGCCGAATTGCATAGCGCGCTGCACGCGGCCGGCGAACAGATGGTGCAGGCCCAGCAATACCGCCGGCATGCCGAAGCCGAGCGCGAACAGCTGCTGGCCAGCGAACAGCAGGCGCGCCGCACGGCTGAACAGCAGAACAAGGCCAAGGATCAGTTCCTGGCCATGCTGGGGCACGAGCTGCGCAACCCGCTGGCGCCGATCAGCACCGCCGCGCAGCTGCTGCGCCTGCAGGCGCCGGATGCCAACCGGGTGCGCTATGCCAGCGAGGTCATTGCGCGCCAGGTCGACCATATGAACCGCCTGCTGGGCGATTTGCTGGACGTCTCGCGCGTCACCCGCGGCCTGGTGGTGCTCAACATCGAGCAGATCGACCTGAAGGGGGTGATCGAGCGCGCGCTCGAACAGACCCACGGCCAGATCGAGGCCAGGCAGCACCAGCTGCACCTGGCGCTGCCGGACGGGCCGCTGCCGCTGCGCGCCGACCAGACCCGCCTGATCCAGATTTTCGCCAATTTGCTGGGCAATGCGGCCAAGTACACGGCCCCGCACGGGCGCATCCAGATCGACGCCGTGCGCAGCGAGAATCGGGTGGTGGTGACGGTGCGCGACAACGGCGAAGGCATCGCGCCCGATCTGCTGCCGCACATCTTCGATCTGTTTTCGCAGGGTGAACGCAAGCCGGACCGGTCGCAGGGCGGCTTGGGCCTGGGCCTGGCGCTGGTCAAGAGCCTGGTGCAGCTGCATGGCGGCGCGGTGTCGGCCAGCAGTGGCGGTCCCGGTCTGGGCAGCGCTTTTGCGGTCAGCCTGCCGTGCCTGCCGGCCGATGCCGCCGCGCCGCCCGCGCCGGCGCCGCCGGCGGCCGAGCGCCAGAGGCACCGCATCATGATCGTCGACGACAATATCGACGGCGCGCACAGCCTGTCGCTGTTTCTCCGGGAAGCCGGCGGCCACCACACCAGCACGTATTACGATGGCGGTGCGGCGCTGGAGTGGGCCATGGTCGAGCGGCCCGATACCTTCATCCTCGATATCGGCCTGCCCGACATGACCGGCTACGAACTGGCGCGGCGCCTGCGCGCGCAGGCCCCCTTTGCCGGCGCGCGCTTCATTGCGCTGACCGGTTACGGCCAGAGCGAAGACCGCCAGCGCGCCTTCGCGGCCGGATTCGACCATCATGTGGCCAAGCCGGCCGATCCGCAGCAGATTCTCGCGCTGCTCGCCTAGCTCTGCGCCTTTTGAAACAGCCGCCTGGAGCGGCGCGGTTTGGTACCATGGCGGCTTCGCCGACCAACCGCCATCGCACCATGCCTAAAAACAAGCGCCCCGTTCCCCGCAAATCGAGCCAGCCGGTGCTGGACGACGACGAGCGCCTGGCCCAGACCCTGGCCGATCTGGCGCTCGATCTGGCCGAGCAGGCGGCCGAGGCCGAACAGTCCGGGCGCGCGCCCGACAGCGCGGCCCTGAGCCTGAAGGAAGATGCCTTCGATAAGTTGATGCGCAATGCCTTGCGCAAGAAGAATGATGAGCTGCTGTACGGCGCCATCGAGCGCGCGCGCGAGACCGATGTGGCGGCATGGCAGTTGCTGCGCGAGCGCATCGAGGACGCCAGCGCGACCGTGCTGCTGCGGCGCGAGGGCGCCCCTGCGCTGGAGGTCAATGCGTTCGCGCTGCCGCTGTTCGTGTACAGCAGCGGCGGCCTGAAGGAGGAGCAGACCTTTAACGACCAGCAGGCGTTCGCCCGGCTGTCGGAGAGCATCGTCAGTGCCGCTCTGGAGAGCCCGCAGGCCAAGGTGGTGCTGATCAGCCACGCTTATGACCTGGGCGAATTCGAGCGCCTGACTTACAGCGCGCTCAACGACATGGTGCGCGAGGCGGGCGCGTCGATGAGCGGCAAGAAACTGTTGCCGACCCCGGCGCTGGAGCGCAGCATGGCCGGGTGGGCGCCCACCAGCTTCGGCGCGCAGGACCGGGCGGTCGAACTGCGCTTCCTGCTCGGCTTTGCGCTCAAGCGCGCGGACGATGGCTTTTACCAGGTGCCGCAGGGGGAAGCCGAGGCTGACGCGTATTTCGAGGCGCGCATGGAGCGCTTTCGCGCCTGGACCGGGACGGCCGCGCCGCTGGTGGCGCAGTGCCTGTCGGCCGCGCCCGAGACCTTGACGGTCAATTTCCTGTATCAGGACTTGCCCTTCGGCGCATGCCGCCAGGCCGTGGCCGAGCTGGCCATGCTGGGGATGCTGGCCAGCGTCGGCGCCGCGCTTGACGGCGGCGCGTGCGCGCCGGACCAGGCCCGGGTGGTGATCGGGCCGGCCGACGTCGATCACGAGATGGTCTGGCGGGTCAATCTGTATGGGCCGGACGGCGCGCTGGTGGTGTCGACCGACCTGCCGTTCGACCTGGGGGCGGACCTGCGCACGGAGGTCGAGGATATTGGCGACGCGCTGGCGCCGCTGGGGATCGCGGCGTTCGAGGTGGCGCGCCGTTTCGACGCCGATGGCAGCCCGGTTGAGTGCGTGCCCTGGACGCCGACCTGATCATTAATCGCTGCATTGGGATTTGTAATCTGTTTTTTTTGCCCAGCGTCAAAGCGCGTTTGCGCACGTGCGGCGCGAATCACCGCGTGCCAAAAAGACGTTGCTCAGGTTTGCGTGTGATTGTTTTGGAAATGTGATGTAATATTCAATATTTCTTGGCGTTTCATGCGAGCTTAATCGTGCCCAATCTCGATACCTCCCTGGTTTCTGCCGTCCTGGCCGAACTGACCGGCACCTACACCCAGCATCGCCGCACCCTGCGCC
>CAMLIL010000039.1 GCA_946480015.1 uncultured Oxalobacteraceae bacterium
CCGACTCCAAGGAATGCGGCCTGCACATGGTCGATGGAAAACTGATTCGCATTAAATCCGTAGCCGCCTGAACCCGCACCACTATAAAAACTAGGCCCCATTGCCATGACAAACTTGAATGACACCCCGCGCGTGTTGACTGACGTCAATGCCCGCCACCTCGACGCGCTGGAATCGGAAGCGATCCACATCATGCGCGAAGTCGCCGCCGAATGCGCCAACCCTGCCCTGCTGTTCTCGGGCGGCAAGGATTCGGTCGTGCTGCTGCGTTTGGCCGAAAAAGCCTTCCGCCCAGGTAAGTTCCCCTTCCCGCTGGTGCACATCGACACCGGCCACAACTTCGACGAAGTGATCGCCTTCCGTGACGCGCGCGCCGCCGAACTGGGCGAGCGCCTGATCGTCGGCTCGGTCGAAGATTCGATCAAGCGCGGCACCGTGCGTCTGCGCAACCCGCTGACCGATTCGCGCAACGCGGCCCAGGCCGTGACGCTGCTGGAAACCATCGCCGAATACAAATTCGACGCCTGCATCGGCGGCGCCCGCCGCGACGAAGAAAAAGCCCGCGCCAAGGAGCGCATCTTTTCCTTCCGTGACGAATTCGGCCAGTGGGACCCGAAAGCCCAGCGTCCGGAACTGTGGGACCTGTATAACACCCGCGTGCATCCGGGCGAAAACATGCGCGTATTCCCGATCTCCAACTGGACCGAGCTCGACGTGTGGCAATACATCGCCCGCGAAAAGCTGGCGCTGCCGTCGATCTATTTCGCGCACGAACGCGAAGTCATTCCTCGCAACGGTCTGCTGGTGCCACTGACCCCGCTGACCCCGGCGCGCGACGGCGAAGCCATTGAAAAGCAGGTGGTGCGTTTCCGTACCGTGGGCGATATCTCCTGCACCTGCCCGGTGAGCTCGGACGCCTCGACGGTCGAGGCCATCATCGCCGAGACCGCCGTCACCCAGATCACCGAACGCGGCGCCACCCGGATGGACGACCAGACCTCCGAAGCGTCGATGGAAAAACGTAAGAAAGCAGGATACTTCTAACATGAACGCCGAGACCAACAACCTGACCGAACGCGGCATGCTGCGTTTCATTACCGCCGGCTCGGTGGACGACGGCAAGAGCACCCTGATCGGGCGCCTGCTGTTCGACAGCAAGGGCATCTTCGCCGACCAGCTGGACGCCATGTCGCGCTCCAAGCACAAGCGCACCGTGGGCGACACGGTCGACCTGTCGCTGCTGACCGACGGCCTGGAAGCCGAGCGCGAGCAAGGCATCACCATCGACGTCGCTTACCGTTATTTCGCCACGCCCAAGCGCAAGTTCATCATCGCCGACACGCCGGGCCATGAGCAGTACACCCGCAACATGGTCACCGGGGCCTCGACCGCCGACGCGGTGATCATCCTGATCGACGTGTCGAAAGTGAAGCTGCGCGAAGATGGCGGCGTGGATCTGCTGATCCAGACCAAGCGCCACTCGACCATCGCCCACCTGCTGCAGATCGAGCATGTGATCGTGGCCGTCAACAAGATGGACCTGGTCGACTACGACCAGAACGTGTACGACCGCATCGTCAAGGCGTACGGCGAATTTGCCGCCACCCTGGGCCTGAAAGACATCACCCCGATTCCGCTGTCGGCCCTGACCGGCGACAACGTCGTCGACACCAGTGAAAATATGAGCTGGTACAAGGGTCCGACCTTGATCGAACTGCTGGAAGACCTGTCGGTGTACGACGAATCGCACGATGCGCCGTTCCGCTTCCCGGTCCAGCTGGTGGCGCGCCACAACGGCCACGAAGCCAACGACTTCCGCGGCTACATGGGCCGCATCGAAGCCGGCAAGGTCAGCGTCGGCGACAAGCTGGTGGTCCAGCCATCCGGCCAGAGCGCCACCGTCAAGGACATCGTCACCCTGGACGGCTCGCTGCAGTCGGCCGTGGTCGGCCAGTCGATCACCCTGCTGCTCAATGAGTACCTGGATATTTCGCGCGGCGACCTGCTGGCCGGCGCCGACAAGCCAGCTACCCAGCTGAAGAACTTCACGGCCGACGTTTGCTGGATGTCCGACGAAGCGCTGGACGTGCGCCGCAAGTATTGGATCAAGCACGGCACCCGTCAGACCGCCGCCAAGATCAGCGCCATCGACACCCTGCTGGACATCAACACCCAGCAGCGCCAGCCGGCAACCGGCCTGAAGCTCAACGACATCGCGCGCATTTCGTTGACGGTGCAGCAGCCGCTGGCGGCCGACGCCTACGACGACATCCGCGCCACCGGCGCCTTCATCCTGATCGATGAAGTGACCCACCAGACCGTCGCAGCGGGCATGATCCGCGTCGGCGAGTAAGCGGCGCATGGCAGGCAAAGCGACGCCGGGCGTCGCCACGCCCGACGCTCCCGGCAAGGTCTATCTGATCGGCGCCGGCCCCGGCGCGCAGGACTTGATGACCTTGCGCGGAGCGCGCCTGCTGCAGCAGGCGGACGCGGTGCTGTACGACGCGCTGGTCACGGCCGAGATGCTCGCGCTGTGTCCACAGGCCGAACTGATTTCGGTCGGCAAGCGCGCCGGCCAGCGCTCGACGGCGCAGGCCCACATCAACGAGCAACTGGTCGACGCTGCACGCCGTCACCGCCTCGTGGTGCGCCTCAAGGGCGGCGACCCCATGCTGTTCGGTCGCGCCGATGAAGAACTGCGTGCGCTCGAAGAGGCCGGCATCGCGGTGGAAGTCGTGCCCGGTATTACCACCGCGCTGGCGGCGGCGGCAGCCTGCAAGCAACCACTGACCAAGCGTGGCGTGGCCCGCAGCGTGGCGTTTTTCACGTCCAGCACGGCGCCGGAACACGCCGGCGACGAGGTTGCCATCCCCACCACCGACACCCTGGTGCAATACATGGGCGGACGCGAAGCCAGCATCACCGCCGAGCGCATGCTGGCCCAGGGAAGGCGCCCGGACACCCCGGTACTGGTGATCGAAAACTGCAGCCGCCCGGATCAGCGCATCTCGCGCCTGACCATCGAAACCCTGGCCCACGGCCTGGGTCCTGCGCATGGCCCGGTACTGGTCATGCTGGGCGACGCCATGCAGCAACGCGATGGCCAGCCCATCGATACCGAAACTCCGCTCGGCGCCTGATACGCCCCGATACGCCTGATACCCCTTGAGAGGCCCTGACAGGCCTCCAGCACGGCAGCCGCCATATTCGGCGGCAGCCGTGCCGCGGGCGTGGTCCCCTTCGCTATGCTGCGCCAAGGGCTCCGCACAGCGACAATTCATCGCCGTCGCAGTGCCATGTCCCGCTCATGCTCGTCGATCTGCCACTGCAAGCGATCGGCCGACGCATAGGTTTCCTCGGCAATTTTGCTCAGCCGCGCAAAGGCCCGCAGCAGCCGCGTGTTGGCCACCGGAGCCTGCAGGCTCACGAGCTGACAGCGGATATTGCGAATATCTTCCTTCAAGGATTTGAGCGAGCCGCGCAGGCTGCCGTCCGCATCCATGGCTTCGTCGATATTGCCTGCCGATATTTGCGTGCGCAGGTGATTGATCTTGGCCGCCATGCGCAACAAGCGGTCGCCCACAGCGTCCAGCGACATGGCGCAGCGCCGTTGCGCGCCCATGGCCGCCAGCGCCTGGTGGACGCGGCGCCACCGGTCCGCCATGGTATAGACAATGAGCTTGATGGTAAGTGTGAGCATGTGCACCGCCGCTGGAAAGTCCGTGGAATAAGGCCCTACATCTCTGATCGAGTTCAAAGTTTGAGCGCATTCAGACAGCGAGTCAAAGGTGTGGTCGAGCGTCGGCCTGATCTGGCACAAACCCCCAGCAAATTTCAAGCGAGGAATGTTGAAGAGGCCGCTTGCCGGGCACCTGGTACCAGGGGTGCGACCGGACCACGTCGGCCGTCGGATCTGCGCACGGCGCGTGACGGCAGGCAAAAAAAAACCCGCGCCGGGGGACACCGGTACGGGCGAAACTGTCAGGCTACAAACCCACCATTACACAAAGGCAGATCAATCGTCCAACAGGAGAGATCGTTCGGACGGCCTGGCGGGCGTGCCACCGCACTGCCCTGCCTTGCCACCCCCAAGCTTTACCGGCATGCTTCCCGGGTAACATGAAGCGTGTCAATGGTAGCGCTGTCCTGAAGTTTTTTGTGCATTCTTAACAAAAAAATTACACCAGAGGCCGACCTGCCGCCGGTGCGGCGCGACAGATGCACCAAGCAGGTGCATCCAGGGAAATCGAGCCCTGCGGAGGAGCGCGAGACGTGTTCCGTATGCGGCATTCGTTGCAACCTGACAACAAACACTTGGCATTTGGTTCCGGTCTCGGTTTTTTAAGCTTATCGCTAACATCGTCATGGACGGTGAATAGACCAATATCCATCGAGCCAGCCATGGAAATTCAAAGCGATCATATGCATGAAAACGTTTTCACATCACGCAAACATTAAACCCGATTCGAAAAAATATGTCAAATGCTAATGAAAACGATTTCGACAACTTTGCCGGCTAATACATCTTGCGGTGTTTCGGCGCCGTATTAAGCCTCAGGACTGTTTTGCCGTCGTGTAATTATGGTAACCTGCCAGTGCAAAATTATTTGAGTCAGGAAGTTTCGTGAGCATTCCCCATTCCCCTACCATCCCCGCCACCCTGCTTGATGTGGCACGGGTAGCCGGCGTCTCCCCCAGTACGGTCTCGCGCATTCTGAATGGTACGGCCAAGGTGTCGGACGAAAAACGCGCGGCAGTGCAGGCGGCGATCACCAAGATGAATTTCGCCCCCAACCAGATGGCGCAAGGCTTGAAAAAGGGCCGCTCCAATACCATCGGCATCGTGGTCCAGGATATTGCCAGCCCATTCTTCGATGAATCCCTGCATGGCGTCGACGATGGCCTGAAAGGCACCGGCTTCGCCTCGGTGATCGTCAGCGGCCACTGGAACGCGGCCGAGGAAGCTGAACGCATCCGCCTGCTGCTGGCGCGCAAGGTCGACGGCATCATTCTGCTGTCCGGCCGTCTGGCCGATGAGGACATCCTGCGCTTTGCGGGCCAGCGTCCGATTGTGTCGACCGGCCGCGCGCTGCATACCAGCAGCGCCCTCGGCTTTAAGCTCGACAATGAAAACGGCGCCTATTTGGCCGTGCACCACCTCATCGAGCTGGGGCACCGCCGCGTCGCCTTCATCACCGGTCCGGCCGAAAACAACGACGCCGCCGAACGCCTGGCCGGTTACCAGCGCGCCCTGAACGACGCCGGCATCGCCTTCGACCCCGAACTGATCGCCGAAGGCGACTTCCACGAAGCGGCCGGCGCGCAGGCAATGGAGCGCCTGCTGGAGCGCAATCTGGGCTTCACCGCGGTGTTCACCGCCAACGACCTGACGGCCTACGGCGCACGCCTGTGCATGTACCGCAAGGGCATCCGGGTACCGGAAGACATTTCGCTGATCGGCTTCGACGATCTGCCCGGCTCCGAATACACCACGCCGCCGCTCACCACCATCCGCCAGCCGCTGTACGACATGGGCCGCATCGCCACCAAGGCCCTGCTGCGCCTGATCGAAGGCCAGGCCGCCAGCGAAGAAATGCCGCCGCTGCAGCTGGTGGTGCGCGAGACGACGCGGCGGATCGGCTGACGGGCGTCCCCCGCATACGCGCGGGCAGGCTCGGGCGAACGCGGGGACGACAATGGCGGCCAGGCTTATTTGGCCAGCGCCGCCACGCAGTAATCGGTCATCGCCCGCTGCACGTCCGGGTCTTCCCCAACCGCGCCGGCCACGCTGATGCGCACGGCCGGAAACTGCCGGCGCAGCTCATCCACCATCACCGGGAGATCGCGCAGCACGTGTCCGCCCTGCCCTAAAAATACCGGTACCACGCTGATCTGCGTGATGCCTTGCGCGGCCAGCTCGGCCACCCGCTGCGGCAGGCGCGGCTCCATCAATTCCAGAAAGGCCAGCGACACCGGCACGTCGGGCACGCGCGCCTGGGTCAGCTCGCGCAGCCGTTCGAAGGGCGCGGCCCAGGATGCCGCGCGGGCGCCATGGGCGAACAAAATCAGGGCGCGGCTCATCAATGTCGCTCCACCCACCAAAGGGCTCCAAGCGCCAGCCCGAGGAACAGGATGCTGGGCGCAATTGCTGTCACAATGGCCGGCATCGTAGCGCTGAGCAGCCCGATGTGCGAGAACAGCGTATTAATCAGGATGAAGGCCACGCCGATCATGATGCCGATGAAGATCTTCAGACTGACCCCGCCGCTGCGCGTGTGCAGATAGGCGAACGGCAGCGCCAGCGCCATCAGCACGAAAATCGCCAGCGGATCGAACAGCTTTTTCCAGAACGCGATCTTGAAGCGTTCGGTTTCCTGCTTGTTCTCCGACAGGTGGCGCGTGTACAGCGCCAGCTCGTTGGCCGACATGCGGTCCGGATCGGAGCCCGACACCGACAGCAGCTTGGGCGTGATCTCCGACACCAGCTGCATCGAGGCCAGCTTGCGCGTGGTGACCAGGCTGGTCTCCTGATTGAAGGTGCCCGTCGAACCGGTGCTTTCCGGCGCCCCTGCGCGCGAATTCGTAAACAGCGTCTCCGTCACATCCTCCAGTTGCCAGGTGCTGTTACCGGTGAAGGTCGCGCGCCGGGCAGTGATCAGCGACCGCATCCGAAAGCCGGTATCGAACTCGTACAGTTTGACGTCGAGCAGCTGGCCATCGGGGCGGAAGGTGCGCACGTTGAAAAAGCGCGATCCGGTCACGCTGCCCTTCAGGCCTTCGCTGCGCACCACGTCCTTGGTCCACATGCCGGACCTGAATTCCTCCGACACCGTGGCGCCGCGCGCCGACGCCTTGATCCGCTCGGCCATCGGCGCGGCGCGCGGCGTGATCAGTTCCCCGAACGCGAAGGTAATCACCACCAGCACCACACCGATGCGAAACAGCATCCACGCCGCGCGCGCCGTCGACATGCTGGAGGCGCGCATGATGGTGAACTCGGAACTGGAGGCAAACTGCGCCATCGTATAAATCGTGCCGATCAGCGCCGCCACCGGCATCACCTCGTACACGTGGCCGGGCACGCGCAGCAGCACGTACAGGAACGCGTGCTGGATCATGTAGCCGTTCTTGCCGACTCCGGGCAGCTCGCCGGTCAGGTCCATGAAGGCGGACAGGCCGAGCAGCGCGACCAGCACGAACGTCACCGCCTGCAGGATCGAGACCGCGAAATAGCGTTGCAGGATCTTCATGCGGCCCCCGCTTGCGGCAGGCTGGCGCCGCGCTTGTACGCGGCCCACAGGACCTTGGGATGGTAGCGGTGATTGACATTCAGGCGCCAGACGAACAGTCCCAATACGCACAGCGCGGCGGCCAGGTGCAGCGGCCACCACGCCGCCGCGAAGCTGATCTTGCCCTGTCCGACGCTGTTCTGGCTCAGGGTCACCAGATTGTTATAGGTGAAAAAAATCAGCAACGCGACGATCAGATTGCCCGAGGTGCCCGCGCGCGGATTGACGAAGCCGAGCGGGATCGCCAGCAGAATCAGCAGCAGGCAGGTGATCGGCGCCGAAATCCGGCTGAGCAGTTCGGCGCGGGTGCTCTTGTCCGGCTGCGCCAGCAGTACCTCGGTCGACTGCGCCTTGACCGGCCTGGCCTGATCGAGCACGGCGACCTTGTTGGCCACGCGCATGCTGTAGCGCTCGAACTCCATGGTGCGGAAATCCGACTGTCCCGGCGTACCCTGGTAGCGGCGGCCGTTCTTGAGGACCAGGAAGGAGCCGCCCTCCAGGGTCGTTTCGATCACGCCTTCCTTGGCCACCACGGTGGTATTGCCGTTCTGGTCGACGGTGTTGACGAAGACGTTGTGCACCACCGTCGATCCGCCCGTTGAACCCTCCACGAAGAACACGCGGTTGCTCGACGACGATTCGCGGAACTGGCCCGGCGAGACTTTTTTCAGGTCTTCGCGCTTTTGAAAACGCTGGATGAATTCGTCGCTCTTGGCCTTCGCCCAAGGCACCCCGAACAGGCTCAAGGCCCCGGTGGCGATCACGATCGGCAGGCCGAACAGCAGCACCGGCTTGACCCAGCGCGCCAGCGACAGGCCCGAAGCGAACCACACCACCATTTCGGAATCGCGGTAGCTGCGCGTGACCACCACCAGCACCGAAATAAAGCCGGTAAGAGTGAGCACGGTTGGCAGATAATTGAGCATCGCGAAAAACAGCAGCGCGACCACGTCGCTGGACGCGACCCGGCCGCCCGCGGCGTCGCCGAGGATGCGCATCAATGCCCAGGACAGCATAATGGTGAACAGGACCGTGAAGGTAGCGCCGGCCGCACTGGCCATTTCACGTTGCAGGGCGCGTTGGAAAATCATTCGAGAGATATAATCATCAGTTAATCGGTGCGCGGCATCTATAAGACATGGAGATCCAGATGGACTTTAGCATAAAAGCATACGACACAAAAAACCCCATCGCCTCGGCAAAAACCGGCTGCGTCGCGGTCGCGGTCTTTGAAAACAAGCAGTTATCGCAGGCCGCGCTGGGCCTGGATCAGAGCGGCGAGATCAGCGCCGCGCTCAAGTCCGGCGACATCACCGGCAAGCCTGGTTCCACCCTGCTGCTGCGCGGCGTCGGCGGCGTGGCTGCGGCGCGCGTGCTGCTCGTCGGCCTGGGCAGCATGGACGCCATCAGCGAAAAAAGCTTCGCGTCGGCGGTCGGCGCCACCCTGAAGGTGTTCTCCACGCTCGGCGCGGCGGACGGCATTATCGCATTCCCGCTGACGGATGTGAAAGAGCGCGACGCCAGCTGGGCGGTGCGCTGCATCGTCACCGCGGCCCACGAGAGCGTATTTCGCACCGACGGCCAGAAGAGCAAGAAGGATCCGGCCCCGGCCGGCGTGCGCAAGCTGGCCATCGCCGCCCCCGCCACCGCGCAGCTCAAGAGCGCGCTGGCGCAGGCGATCGCGATCGCCAACGGCATGGACCTGACCAAGGAACTGGGCAACCTGTCGGCCAACGTGTGCACCCCAACCTACCTGGCCGAGACGGCCAAAAAACTCGGCCGCGACTTCAAGTTCGAGGTCGAAGTCCTGGAGCGCAAGCAACTGCAGGCACTGCGCATGGGCAGCTTCCTGTCGGTCACCAACGGCAGCGACGAGCCGCCCAAATTCATCGTCATCAAGCACCTGGGCGGCAAGCCGAAAGACGCGCCGGTGGTGTTGGTCGGCAAAGGCATCACCTTCGATACCGGCGGCATTTCGATCAAGCCGGGCGCCGCCATGGACGAAATGAAGTACGACATGTGCGGCGCCGCCTCGGTGCTGGGCACCTTCCGCGCCATCGGCGAAATGGGCTTGAAGCAGAACGTGATCGGCATTATCGCGGCCTGCGAGAACATGCCGTCGGGCCGCGCCACCAAGCCGGGCGACATCGTCACCTCGATGAGCGGGCTGACCATCGAAGTACTCAACACCGATGCCGAAGGCCGCCTGGTCCTGTGCGACGCACTCACGTACGCCGAACGCTTCAACCCGGCCGCCGTGATCGACATCGCCACCCTGACGGGCGCCTGCATCGTCGCGCTGGGCCACCATAATTCGGGCCTGTTCACGCGCTCGGACGACAAACACGAGCAACTGGCGGCCGACCTGCTGGCCGCCGGCAAACAGGCCGGCGACACCGCCTGGCGCCTGCCGATCGAAGAAGCCTACAACGAGCAGCTCAAGTCGAACTTCGCCGACCTGGCCAACATCGGCACGCCGGGCGGCGCCAGCGTCACGGCGGCCTGCTTCCTGGAGAACTTCACCCGCAAGTACACCTGGGCGCACCTGGACATCGCCGGAACCGCATGGAAGAGCGGCGGCGCCAAGGGCGCCACCGGCCGTCCGGTGCCCCTGCTGTCGACTTTCCTGATCAACCGCGGCCAGTAAGCGGACATCGTTAATGGCGTCCTCGCGCAAGCGGGGACGACAGGGTACGTCAGTAGACCGCGTTGCCGCTGGCGCCCTCGCCGCCCTGTTCGACCGCGTTACCGGTGCGGCGCATCATGACCGTCAGCGTCTCCGGATAATCGAAACCGGCGCCGGTACGTTTATCGAGCAGGTAACCCAGGCCGGCGGTGGCGGCATTGCCCACCAGCGCGCTGGTGTTGGCCTTGGAAGCGATCACGTCCTGCCCTGAGCTCACCCCGCCCATGCGGCAGTCGACGAACAGATTGCCGGCGCTCTTTTGCACCGTCACATGGCCCGGCGTGGTCACGAACCAGCGCCCGGCATCATTGGTGAGCACGCAGCCAACCCCGCCGATCTCGCGATTATTTTCAATGGTGCGTACCATCAGCACCTGCTGGGTCGATTCGCTGATCGTCGCGCAGCCACCCGCGGCGGCCAGCAGCGCCAACGCGCACGTGGTTTTCAAGCTTGCCATGTCTTCACCTGTTCAGTCCTCATCTCCCGTTTACGGCAGACTTGACGCGCTACTTGAACGATCCGGATTTATTGAAGGGGAATCGGCTGGTTTGCAGGGACCGGCACGGCCGTGACGCTGTTCTTGGGACTGCCCTCGATCAGACGGTCGGCGTAGACCAGGTAGACCAGCGCATTGCGGCGCGCGTCGACCATGCGCACCACGCGCACGTGCTTGAAGAACACCGACGCGCGTTCGGTGAACACTTCTTCCTGCTTGGGGATTTTGCCGTTGAAACTGAGCGCGCCGACCTGACGGCACGCGACCGAGGAATCGGCCTTGTCTTCGGCCAGTCCGATGGCGCCCTTGATGCCGCCGGTCTTGGCGCGCGAGAGATAGCAGCTCACACCGGGCACGCGCGGATCGTCGAACACTTCGACCACCACCTTGTGATCGGGTCCGAGCAGCTTGAAGACGGTGTCGACCGAACCAACCGTTTCGGCGCGCGCGCAGGCAGCGCCAACGACAAACAGGACGGATATGAAAACGGTGCTGATGCGCATGCGGGGCTCGCCAGGACAGGAGCGCGCGGGCTGCGCGCTTTGCGCCAGTGTACTACGACACCGGAGCGAAACGCGGCACGCGCTGGCCGTTGACCTCGACCAGCTCGAAAAACACGGTCTTCGGACGCGTCCAGATCGAACCGTCCGCTGCGCGGTAGACAATCATCTCCGACAGGTCCGACTCAAGCGTGGCCACACAAACGAGTTCGTAGAGGCCACCCTTGTAATGCCGGAACTGCATCAGCCTTCCGACTTGTCTTCAGCCATGGCCTTCTGCTTCTTCTTCAGGCCCTGAATGACCTTCAACACGCCTTCGATGCCGGCGTCGTCGTCGAGATCGCTGAACGCGTCAAGCACCTCGTTGAGCACACGGTTGCGAACCGCGCTCTCATCGGGAGCAATCTGCTGTGGCGCCGCCGCGGCAGCGCTCTTCTTGGCCTCGATCGGCTTGGCCGCTGCTGGCGCAGCCGCCTTGCCATGTGCCAGCGCCGCCTGCCAGATTACCCAGCGGCGTTGCGTCTCGAAAACCAGATACTCATCGGGTTTGTCTTCCCGGCGGCGGACGATGTGACCGTCACGTTGCGCCCATGCTTCAAATGCACTTCGCATTTTTTTCCTTTACAAATGCTGTCATCGCACTTTAAGTAGTTGAAACGATAACGTTTCAAATAGTACCATCATTCAGGCAGATGCATATTATAAACAATGGGCTATCCGTACGTGTATTTGTTAAATTCATACACATCAACCGATGGTGTCTCCAACAACAGTCAATTCCACTATATTACATTCTCCGTTATAAGAATGCAATTTTTAATTCCCCGTGGGTAACAATAGTATGAATCAGGCCGTTTGGCTAGCTTTTGTTACACCTTGCAACACATCCCGCCACAGTTTCGTCGGTTGCGCTTCACTCTTAGAGCGGACATACTGGCGGACTGTTGCAATTTCACCACTAGGCCCTTCATGAAAATCGCTACCTGCAATCTCAATAGGTGCTTCATTTCTATCCAGCAACAGTCAAAATTCAGCACTTCCCCCAGTACAGCCACGCCGAGGTGTGTCATGTCTATTCAAAAATAGTCACCACATCGCAGGCAAGATGGGTGGCTAGATGGGTAGCCAGTGCTAGAATGGGTAGCTTATGGCCAAGACACTAATCAACGTACTTAACGACCTTCAACTCAAGCAGTTCATGAAGGGGAAAGACCCCATTCATGTTTGTGACGGACAGAAGCTTTGGTTCACCCTATCCAAGGCAGGCACCGCCTCTTGGACCTTCGTGTATCGAAAAGACAACAAAAAGCACGAACTTACCATCGGGAACTACCCAGAAATCGGGTTGAAGGATGCAAGAAATCTCGCGGCGGGCTTTCGTACAGCCGTTGCCCTCGGAGGCCACCCAGCCAAAGATAAGGCTGAGGGCAAGAGGCAGAGCAAAGCTATCGTATGGACGACCGCCACTCTAGCAGAGGATTACAGGAAGAAGCGTCTTGTACCGGGTGAAGAGTACGCTGAGAACACCGTCAAGTACCGCAACTACGATCTAGACAATGTGGTGATACCCCGACTGGGAAGACGCCCTGTAGCGGAAGTGACTGGGGCAGATGTTGTGCAAATGCTACTGGAGCAGGGTGATACCTGGACCATCTCCAAGCGAGTCCTTACCACAACGAAGAAGCTGTTCGACCACGCGGCGGGACTGAAGATCGTTACCACCAACCCATGCGCCGGGATCGAAATACGGTCCCTGTTTGGCAAGCGCCCACCCGTCAAGACGCGGGTGATGCTATCCAATGACGATCTTCGCAAGCTACTAGCTGAGGTCGATACGCTTGGGACACAGAACAGTCTTGCGCTCCGCCTACTGCTGTTCACTTGCGTTCGAACAAGCGAACTTGTAGAGGCCGAATGGAAGGAATTTGACCTTGCTAACGCTGTATGGGAAGTCCCCGATGAGAGAACCAAGACGCGGACAGGGTTTGTTGTCCCACTCTCCCCGCCAGTTGTGCAGTGGCTCGAAGAGCTTAAAGTGATATCAGGCGGATCACGCTATGTGTTACCCGCGAGGGACGAACGCCGGGACGGTAAGCCCATTACAACACGAACCTTGTGGGCAGCTATCGACCGAGCCTTTGACGCTGGCCGACTGACCATGACAAAGTTCACGCCCCACGATGTTCGGTCAACTGGGAAAGGCCACATGGCGGAACTCGGCATTCCCGATCACATCTCGGAGCTTGTGCTTGGACATGCATTGACGGGCATGCAGGCCATCTACGATGTTAGCAAGAAGATTCCGCAGAAGCGTGACGCATTGAACAGGTATGCTGAGTTCCTACTGAGCCTCGCTCCCGCAATTCAGTAGCAGCCCCTCCCTGCCACGCTATGCTACACAGGGCAGCACCCGGTAACAGCAGTCTGAACTACCCCGCCGGGTGTTAAACAAACGCGCGTGTGCCCTTCTTAGTTCTTGGCGTAGTTTAATTTACAGGCTCAAACGTGCTGAATTGACAATTATTGCCACCAAGTTATACCTCCCGTGTTTACAAGGATTGTCAATGCGATTTTCCTTGCGCTCACTGCCAGAAAGTGTCATACTATAGGGTTGCAGTGCGAATACTTGACAGATAGCATTGTTTCTGATAGAATGCTACATATCACCACTGCTTGCAACGTTAACCGCTTCATCCGAAGCACTCAATAACTTGCAACCCGGCTCCCCTCTCGCCGGTTAGTGACTCCCAATCAAATTAATAACCCTTACTTTAAAAGGACTCTGCACGCCTAATGCAAACAAATAGACCACCTTCGTTCAGTGGAAAGCTTAAAGAGGATGATTTTTACATCAGTATCAATGGAGTAGTTCGTACTCTAAGGCCCTACACTTCGCTGTCGCAAATTGCGGCCCATCTTCAACGTATGGAATTTAGAACAGCTTCCGGGCTGGACTGGAGTAAATCTAGACTCGCCGGTTACATTCGGAATCAACCCGACCTTAAATAACATCACACATAAAGGAAATTCACATGGCAACACAGAAAATAGAAACACCAGAAACACCAGAAGTCCAAAGTCAAGAACCCACACATGTAAATGGAAAACCGTTCGAGATTAAGATCGCTGCAGTTTGTCATGCAGCATTTGAGGAAGCCGTAGTTCATGCGAGAAATGGTTACACCTTCTCAGGCGGACCAATCGAAATCGCAAGCAACGGATGGGCATTTTTCAGTATGGTCCAAGGAAGTCCGAACGACTACGCAATTATGAAAGCCAAGGAATCGGTCACTTTCAGCCTCGAACAGGAGGAACGTGACTATCGCAAGGATGTAGAGGCCGCTGCTAAGCGCCTCGTAGAGCAGCAGAAACGCGAAGAAATCGCGAAGCTAGTAGCCGAAGAGGTTGCTGCTCACGAAGAGAAAATCAAAGCATTAGAGAAGAAAAAAGCAGCAGTACTTGCAACGCTTAACACGTAATTCCCCATCAGCCTTCCTGATCGGGAAGCGCGTCTGCCTTTAACGGCACAGTAAACAACAACGAATTCGCAGTCGATCTTGATCGTACAAATTATTGTGCTGGCTAACTTCGTCTGCGGGCTCATAATTAACAAAAGGACAATAATGCAAAATCGCACATATACACCAGACCGCTTTAGTAGCGAGATTAGTTTTCCTCGTCGCAAATTCGTAGAGGGGACCACACGCCAGCGTGTACGCGTAGGTAATGGCGGCGAACTAGACCGTCAGATGGTGTACCTGAAACCGGAAACATGGGACGCACTAGGACGCATCGCCAAGGCACAGAACGTAAGCGGCTCCATCGTAATTGAGCGGCTGATCAATCTAGTATCCGAGCACTACAAGTAATCCCGCACTCGACGAGTTACAGAAAATATAAGCAGTGGCATCGAAGCAATTTTCCCTATGAAATCAACGACCTAGATAATTTGTACGGTATCACAAGGATTGTCAACATTCATATCGTCTGCCATAGGGGAAAAGCCCTTCGCTACACCACAGCAAACAAAATTGATTAAAGATAAGTTATATAGAGTTAACTAAAGCATACTAAGTAATCTAATATAACCAAAGACATACTAAGGACATGAAAGAATGACCAAGAAGTTAGAAACAGACATTCATCGTGCTAACGGTGGAAACCATAGCCCTGTCAACTACCGTAAGGCTATGAATATGCTAACTACTCACCCCTACTCTAATGGACGACTCTACCACATCGTATTCACTCACTCGGAAGATCGTACGGTCTACCGTAAGGCTGTGGAACTGCTGTGTAAGGAATTGAGAGCCAGAGGAATGCCCTGTCGGTACAAAGCATGTTACGAGCTAGACAAGTTCAAGCGATTTCACAAGCATGTATTTATCCTCATCGAAGCAAAGGACTGTGACCCTGACACCCTAATCCATTTCAAAGAGGGTGACTGGTTTACTGAAATGACTAAGGAACTAGGTATTCAATTCAAGATTGCTGAGCCAACTAATGAGATTCATCGAGTAGCCGGTAAACAGGTCAACTATGCGTATGTACCGAAGAAGGCAGGAGTAAAGCTCGACAACTGCCTAGTCTGGATATCCTACCTGACAAAAGTTCGTAGCAAGGCTGGCGTAATAGGCCAGATTTATACCGGCAGCACTAACCGTGAGCCTAAACGAAAAGAAGATTCAATGCTTAATAGCTCCACAATCGATTTTAAGACCCCTCAGAGCGATTCTAGCAAAGTTTTAATAGCGAGCCCTACCCAACACAATAAAACGCCTCTAAAGCCCGCTAATCAAGCCCTAGCAGTATCGCACAATAAGGATAAGGACGTAATGCTTACATCAAGCCAGAATTACCTATGCTCTATCTATGAGCAATGCATCGATAACGATATGGACGTAGAGTCCATCCGACTACACCTAATTAATAATGGGGTACCCAAGAGTCTCACTCAGATTAAATTCGATCTGGATGTGGTGTACTCATTCACAGGGTATTTCGATAGTCATCCAGCGCCATCTAAGCAGTCGGTAGACGAATTCGACAAGCTGGTGAGTCAATCTGGTATCCGGTCCAGACAGCGAGAGCTAGCTAGTAGCAGTTGTATTAACATTTAAAAATAACTAAGGAAATAATGAAAGATTCACTGAAACGCAACCCGAAGCCTACCCCGGCTCCCAAGCCTCCAAAGGCTGTCCCAGCACTACCAGCCTCAGAGAAGGCTACGCCTGCCCCACAGAAGGATGAGCCAGTGGCACAACCCGGTGCATACAATCCGAAGCCTGCTAACGCTGCGTATGTCCTGGCTGAGATGTTGAAACTGACTCGTAAGCGATAACGCTCCGCCCGACCGCAGGGAAAGACCATCGTCGTCTCTACAACCCCGCTTCCCTCATCAGTTCTTCTACGGTGACATTCAGAGTTCTAGCAATCTTCACCAGCAGTAGAACCGTAATCTGATTCTGGCCTCTCTCGATCCTACCGAAATGGCTTCGGTCGATCCCGGCACGCTCGGAAAACTCCTGTTGTGACAGGCCCGCCGCCGCCCTTGCGCGTTGAATTGCCTCCCCCAGTGCAACTAGGGCAGGGTCATCCTTGTTTGGCGAGAGATTGGGCATAGCAGCATCGTCGGGGCGCATGGTACACTCATCAACGGGTCATGAACCTCTTTCCTTACAACAACAAACTAGGGTAAACAATGAAACGATTGATGGCGGTGGCGGTGGCGGGAATACTGGCTGGATGCGGTGGGGGTGGGGGTGGTGACACTGGCGGGACAGGCGGTAGCTCGGAAGCAGCTAGCATCACCTACTTCCAGCAGGGAGGGCTAACGTGGTCATCGACCTCAGCAAAGACCTACATCGACGTGCCCCTAGGCTCCAGTCTTCCGCTCGACCAGTCCGCTGGCTTCTATTGCAACGGCAAAGTGGACGGTGTACTGAAGAACTTCAACAAGGAAGATGGATGGCGCTTACCAACGCTGGTAGAACTTCAAGCACTATACGCAGCAATGCCGAAGCCACCGGGCTTTGTCAGTGGCCGAGTGTGGGCCACAGGGTCAACTAGCATGTTCGCTGTCGATTTCGCTACAGGTAACACGGTTGCGGCAGGTAACACGTCCAGTAGCAGTTTCTATGTAACCTGCGTCAAGAAGACGTAGGGCGTGTGTGAGGTGTAGCCACCTCTACTTTGCCTCAAGGAACCCACCTCACCCGGCAAATAGGTCGATAAGCTATCAGGCAGACGACGACACGAAAAAAGGCCCGCTTTCGCGGGCCTCTCTACATTACAGTGGGCAACTCGTCAGCGCCAACAAGTTGTCCGTTGGCACTTTGTCCTTGTGGGTTCGAATGTACGGAGGGTTAGCGTTTACCCATCCAACATCGGCACGATTCCCCCATTGATCGCGTACAAAGAAGGTGTTTGAACCATCCCGAAGGGAGGCGACAATCTGTGCCACTGGCCAATGCCACGATGAGCCATTTCCGGCGTGAGTGATGTGCTCGTGACGTGAGCCGCCTCGGGACAAGTTGATGCAAGTGATTTGGCAGTCTGCCATGGTATGTTTTCCTCATTTCGAAGTTGCATAACGCAACAAAATTGGTTGAGTTTTCTTAACATACTGGCTTAGAATGGAGTCCTCAGACTAACGCTTTGCGCTAGCCCGAGAACTGTCTAAGCCCTCTATGGCACTAATAAGGTCATATGGGTATTAGCCATATCCGAGCCCTTCCTTTCCAGCATCATTTGCTGATTGTTCCGCGTCCAGCGGATGGGTTCTCAGGCAGTACCGAAGTCCGACGCGCCAACGTTGGACTTCAATCCCCTTCCTCCTTGCTTTCACAATTTCAACAACTGCTGACCTAGCTCAAGCATTGAGTTACGGCCATTCTAGGGTGTCCTCCAAACGTTCGCAACCCTATTATTTTGCGAAAATTTATAGCGTAACACTTGACATTCTGAAACTACGCTGGAAGTTAGTGATCGCTAACATAAAAAAATAAGCGCATTGCTATTAATTTCAGCATCCATAGGGAAGATCATCTAAGACCCTGTGCACAACTTCCGGTTTAAAGTCGTTGCAATCAATTTCAAACATTGACAGCCGGTTTCAATCGGTCCTTTTTTAACTGTATAGATTCACAGCATTGGCATAACCAAGAATCTATCACCGGGCTTGCCCCAGTGATCGCTTCGTAGCTCATCAAATAACCTATCATTGGGGTTGTTTTTATATTTGATAATGCCTATTATCACTCCACCTAAGAAGTGATTGATAAAAATTGGGAGTGAACATGAACTACGGATACGCCAGAACGTCTACTTTCGACCAGCAGTACGGCCTTGAAGACCAAATTGCCCAGCTTACTAAGGCAGGGTGTGATCGCATCTTCTCCGAACAGGTCAGCGCTACAGATATGAAAGGCCGCAAGGAGTGGCAAGCACTGATGCTAGGTCTAGAAGCCGGTGATGTTGTGACGATCACCAAGATAGATCGTGCTGCACGAAACATCGCTGATATGGTGAACATCACCAAGGCACTAGCGGACAACGGGGCATCTATCCGCATCCTAGATATGAACATCGACACCACTACTGCCACAGGCACGCTGATGCTTAACATCTTCGCCAGCGTAGCGCAATTCGAGAAGGATCAGATGTTGGTCCGTCAGCGTATCGGCATCGAAGCCGCTAAAGCCAAAGACAAGAACCTTCCGCTCGAACAGCGCACCTACAAGGGAGCTAAGCCGACTGCCCGAGAAAAGACCGCTAGCGTCCATGCCCTGCTGACAGCAGGCCACAGCAAAGAGAAGATCGCTAAGGACTTGAAGATCGGTATCGCATCGGTCTACCGAATTCTCAAGTCTACTAAGCCTGCTGCTGAGTAAGGACAGGCAATAGCAACCAACAGCCACGCCGTATTGCCCTTAGCGTTGATATTGGCATAGCCGTGCTCTTTACCGCCTCTCCCAACTATCAAGAAAATTGCATTGCAAGGCCATTAGAAGCCCCTCAGAGGCGTCAAGGCAGGAAGTGGCCCCATCCCATGAAGGCACCATCAGGAACGCCCCTATGGATATTTGGGTGGGTTCTAGGCCCATCCATGCACCGGGGCATATGGGCTGAGCCATCCGCTAGACCTCACTGATATATTTCCGGCCTGAGTTCTCTTGCTTCCCTGTGAGGCACTTTCGCCAAAAATTTTTACCAGAAAATTAGGTAAACCGTATAAATCATATACGAAGGCTGAATTGTCAAGCCAGTCCTCTCCCATCCCTTGATATTCCACACGCTCACTGTTGAGCACCCCCAATCGATCTCCCAAGTATCAGAGCAACAATTGTTGTCCAAACAACATACTTGGAGCACGGCATGTCTATAGATGCGTACTTGCAGATTGAAGGCGTGAAAGGAGAGTCTGCGGACTCAGCACACACCGGCTGGATCGAGTGCCAGTCAGTGAATTACGCAATCCACCAGCCGAAGTCGGCCACAGCCTCAACCGGCGGCGGTCACACTGCCGAACGTGCAGAACTCTCAGACCTCAGCATCAGCAAAATGGTGGACCTTGCCTCACCCATCTTGGCCCAAGCTTGTGCAGCCGGGAAGACGTTCCCTAAAGCCCGACTTGAGTTCATGCGGGCCGATGGTGACGGCCAGCCAGTCAAGTACTACGAAATCGAACTGGAGAATGTACTGATCGGCCACGTAGCTCCCGGCATCACAGACGGCACCTTCATGCACGAAAGCCTCGGCCTCAAATTCTCTAAGGTGAGGTGGCGCTACTGCCAACAGAAGATCGCTGGCGGGGCTGGGGGGAATACTGCTGGTGGCTGGGACCTTGCTACGAATCGGATTGCCTGATGCGTGCCACAACCCTTCTGATCGGACTGGTGCTAACTAGCTGCGTCTGTAACGCCGGAACACGTGCCCACGGAGTGTCGGGCGAGGACCTTCTCAAAGATTTAGAAAAGGTCGATCCAGCCACCGTTCCCTGGACACCGGCCAGCACAATCTCACGTGACGAACTCGCCTACCACTACACAGTGAGGAACACTGAATTCGTACGGGGATACATCGCAGCACTACGGGATGCCACTCAAGGCAATGCATGGTGTGTGAACACTCGATACAAGGACCCGAAGCCTGACACGCTGTGGGAACAATCACGCTCAGGTCTGGAAGCACTCCCCAAAGCACGACTCAAGGAAAATGCAGCCACCCTGCTGATTGACCTCTGGCGGACCAAATGGCCCTGCTCCCCCAACTCCGAGGGGAGGCCCAAATGATGAAAGTACCATTTGAGGCAGTACGGATGCACTTCCCTGACAAGATCAGCGTAACACCCGCTGAGTTGTACCAGTGGATCGGCCATCCCGAATGTATCGATGATCCGAACTTCCGAAACACATGCGCCATACGTCTTAGTCTCGGACTACTCGGGGCCGGATTCCCCAGTCCCGGCACATACCCGGTTAAGGCGGGGAAGTTCAAGGGCCGCATGATCGAAACCAGCCAGCGCAGGCTAAGCAACTGGCTGAAGGGCCAGCTAGGAGCGCCCCAAGTCTTCAAAGGAGGCAGGGAGGCAGAAAGGCAGATTGGAAGCCGACACGGCATTGTTTCGTTCTTCAACCTAGACGGCCCCACTGATCGTCAAGGCCACATCGATATCGTCATGCTGGACCGATGGGGACGGTATCTTAGGTGCGGCAACAACAACGATGATGCCGGGGGATGCTACTGGTCCGCTGTCACAGTTTGGTTCTGGCCTCTGAAATAGCAAGCAAATCCCCTTACGGCACGGTACGCCGTCGCGGTGTGGGGAGACTTCCCAAGCATCACTCGGATAGGCCTAGGCATGCTAGCCCAGCAAAAATAGCACTTGACGGAAGAAAAGTTTCCATACGATAATCGCGAAATGGTAGCAAACTACTGCGGGACTGTTGCGCCCTAAATTTCCTGAAAGGAACAGATTAACCAATTTTGAAGGAGGTATCACCATGTCTACGTTTCAACTCACCCGCCCGCTCTACTCCGTTAAGGAGGTCGGCCAAATGCTAAGCTACTCCCGGTCCACGATCTTACGTCTCATCAAGGCCGAGAAGCTGAAGACGATTCACCTTGGAGTGAATTCCGTACGCATTACCGCAGACAGCCTTGGCACTTTTCTCAACAGTAGAGGTTTGGGTGGCCAGATGGGTAGCCAGCAATGATTCCTCAGTCAAAAAAATAACGATTACCATAGGGAAAACTTAGCTTGATGAAAATTGCTACCTGGAACGTCAATTCCTTGAAAGTCCGTCTGCCGCAGCTGCTGCAATGGCTTGAAAGTAACCCTGTCGATGTGCTGTGCCTGCAAGAGACAAAATTAACGGACGATAAGTTCCCGGTCCTGGAGATCAATGCCGCCGGTTATCAAGTGGCCTATAGCGGCCAAAAGACCTACAACGGCGTAGCCATTCTGTCGCGCCATCCGATCCTCGACGTGGTCAAAAACAATCCGCGTTTCGAGGATGAGCAGCAGCGCCTGCTCGCCGCGACCATCAACGGCATGCGCTTCATCTCGGCCTATGTGCCCAACGGCCAGAGCGTGGACTCCGACAAATACGTCTACAAGCTCGCCTGGCTGGCGGCGCTGCGCGAGTGGCTGGGCGACGAACTGCGCCAGCACGGCGAACAGGGACTGGCGATCCTGGGCGACTACAACATCGCGCCGGAAGAGCGCGATGTGCACGATCCGGCCTTGTGGGCCGGGCAGGTGCTGTTTTCCGACAAGGAGAAAGCCGCGCTGACGGCCCTGATGGAGCTTGGCCTGGTCGACTCGTTCCGCCTGTTCGAGCAGCCCGACAAATCGTTCAGCTGGTGGGACTACCGCCAGCTCGGCTACCAGAAGAACAAAGGCCTGCGCATCGATCACATCCTGATGTCGGCATCGATGGCCAAGCACTGCAGCGCCTGCGCGATCGACCGCGTTCCGCGCAAATGGCAGCAGCCGTCCGACCATGCGCCGGTGGTGGCCACCCTGACACTGTAAATGCGCTACGCGGCCAGCAGCGCGGCCGCCGCGCCTTCGTTCAGCGGCTGCGCAAACAGGTAGCCCTGCGCGTACTGGCAGCCCTTGGCCTTGAGCTGCTCGAACTGCGCCTCGTTCTCCACTCCTTCGGCCACCACCGCAAGCTGCAGGCTGTCCGACAGCGCGATGATCGCGCCGACGATGGCCTGGTCCTCGGCGCTGCTTTCCAGGTCCTTGATGAAGGCGCGGTCGATCTTGATCTTCTTGACCGGAAAACGCTTCAGATAGGCCAGGCTCGAATAGCCGGTGCCGAAATCGTCGATCGACAGGCGGATGCCCATGGCATTGATCTGTTCGAGAATCTCCAGCGTCTGCTGGCCATGCTGCATCAGCGCCGTTTCGGTGATCTCGAATTCCAGCAGCGCCGGATCGATGCCGGTTTCGTCGATCACCTGGCGGATCGACGCGATCAGCCCGCGGTTCATGAACTGGCGCGGCGACAGGTTCACCGCCAGCGGCACCGCCGCCATGCCTTGGCGCGTCCACGCCACGCTCTGCTCGCAGGCGCGCCGCATCACCCATTCGCCCACCTGCACGATCAGGCCATTCTCTTCGATGATGGGGATGAAACGGTCCGGCAGCACCAGCTCCTTTCCGTGGCGCCAGCGCAGCAGCACCTCCATGCCGTGCAGGCGGCGCGTAGCGATCTCGATGATGGGCTGGTAGTACAGCTCGAATTCGCCGCGCGCCAGCGCCGCCCGCAGATTGCTCTCGAGTTCAAAATGCTGGGCCGCCGCCAGGTTCATGCGCTGGGTGAAGAACTGGTAGTTGTTGCGCCCGTTCGCCTTGGCGTGGTACATGGCTGCATCGGCATGGCGCATCAGCGTGGCCACATCCCTGCCGTCGTCGGGATACATGCTGATGCCGATCGAAGGCGTAATGTGCAGCATCCGCCCGTCCAGCGGAAACGAGGTATCGAGCGCCTCGATGATCTTTTCGGCCACGTGCACGCATTCGTCCGGGCTGCGGATGCCCGGCACCAGCACCACGAATTCATCGCCGCCCAGGCGCCCCACGGTATCGCTGACCCGCACCGCGCGGCACAGGCGGCTGGCCACTTCCTTGAGCAGATAGTCGCCGGTCTGGTGGCCGAGCGAATCGTTGATGGTCTTGAAGCGGTCCAGATCGATGAACATCACCGCCAGACTGCGTCCGCTGCGCTCGGCCGCCAGCATGGCGCGGTCGAGCCGGTCGGTCAGCAAGGCGCGGTTGGGCAGGCCGGTCAGGCTGTCGTGATAGGCCATATGGTGCACGCGCGCCTCGGCCTGGCGGCGCTCGACGATTTCCGCCTGCAGCAAGGCATTGGCGCCGGCCAGTTCGGCTGTGCGCTCGAGCACCCGCACTTCCAGTTCGTCGCGCGCCCGCCGCACCGCTTCTGCTGCCTCGCGCCGCGCCGTGACGTCGTCGACCAGCCACACCGAGCGCCCGGCGACGTGTTCGAGGTCGAACGGGCGGCCCGACAGCCGCGCCCAGAAAGTGCTGCCATCCTTGCGCACCAGCTGGTACTCGGACATGTGCACGCGTCCGGCGGCGAAGTCGCGCATGGTCTCGGCGCGCGCCTGCTCCCAGCTGGCCAGATCGGGGTACAGCGCCTGCACCGACAGGCCGTTGACTTCACCGGCCGCATACCCGAACAGTTCTTCCATCTTGCGGTTGCAGCGCAGGTTGAAGCCTCGCTCCACCACCGCGATGCCCAGCACCGCGCTGTCGAGAATGGCCTGGTTCTCCAGCAGCGCGTTGCGCAGCGACTCCTCGGCGCGCTTGGCCTCGGTGCGGTCCTCGACGATCCAGATGGTCCCCTGGGCCGGGTCGTCCGGATTGACCAGGTAGGCGATCAGCTGGGCCCACAGCACGCTGCCATCCTTGCGCGCCATCTCCACTTCGGTCTGGAAGTGCTGTCCCGCCGTCAGCAGCGGGTAAGCCTGCTCGCCGATGCGTGCGTAAGTGTCCTCGCTGGGATACAGCGCGCGCCCGGAGACCCCGAGTCCCTCGTCCCCCTCGTAGCCGAACATGTCGGCGAAGCCGCGGTTGTAGCGCGTGATCACGCGGTCCTTGGTGAACAGGATGCTGATCGAGGCATTGGTCATGATGGCCTGGACTTCGGCCAGGGTCTGGCGGTCCACATGCTGCGGCGCCAGGTCGGTGAACACGAAGGTGGCGCCGCCGCCGCCGGGCAGCGGCTTGGCCAGCGCCATGACCCCGGTCTGCCCATTGGGCCCTTCCAGCATGCTCTCCCAATACTGCCCGGCGCGGCAGGCGCCGCGCAGATGCGCCAGCGCGCCCGGCATGGCGGCCGCGCTGAAAATCGCCGCCAGCGGCTGGCCGATCGGATCGATGCCCAGCATGGCGCGCAGCTCGGGGTTACGGGCAATCACAATACCGTCGCTGCCGCAGGCACAGGCGGGCGATCCGATCAATTGCAGTGCTTCAGAGACGAAATCCGGGGTGACTGGTAGACGATCCATATCCGACAACGGCCAAGGTCGGCTGCGCCGGCAGGTGCAGCAAAAGTGTATCCCGATGATAAACCGAAAATCCCGGGAAATAACAGAATTACAAAAACAAATACTGCTGGACAGTATCTATATTTCCAAAAAAACAGTCTTATCAGATCAAGCGCCAGGTTTCACAATGAAACACCTGAATCATTGTGGATTACAATGAAACATGCCGCCCGCCCCACGCCCTCCCGCCGAGCACGACGATCATCCCGTCATCTGGACAGTATCGGTGTCGCGGCTGGCCGATCTGTTCCGTGACATCACGCTCGAATACGATCATGTGGCCTCGATCGAACCGATCAACCTCGGCTTCGACGAGGCAGCGCGCCACATACGAGAACGAGTGGCTGGCGAACGCTGCGACGTGGTCATCGCGGCCGGCTCGAACGCCGCCTATCTCAAAGGGCGCATTTCGGTGCCGGTGGTGGTGGCCAGGGCCAGCGGCTTCGACATGCTGCAGGCGCTGGCGCGCGCGCGCCGCCTGTCCAGCCGTATCGGCGTGATCACCTACCAGCAGCAGCACCCCGAGCTGGCCGAATTCTGCAGCACCTTCGGCGTGCCGGTCGCGCAGCGCACCTACGCCACCGAAGAAGACGCGCGCGCCCAGATCCAGGACCTGAAAGCGGCCGGTATCGAAGCCATCGTCGGCGCCGGCCTGATCACCGACCTGGCCGAGGAAGCCGGCTTGCGCGGCGTGTTCGTCTACTCGGCCGCCTCGATCCGCCAAGCCTTCGACGACGCGCTCGAAACGGCGCGCCTGACCCGGCTGGAATCGAACCGCGGGCGCCGCACGGCGGTGGCTGGCACGCTGCGCGCGCGCCACGGGCTGAACGATCTGCGCGGCCAGTCGGCCGCCATGGAACGGGTGCGCCAGGCCGTGGTGCTGTTCGCGCGCTCCCCCGCGACCGTACTGATCGAAGGCGAAACCGGCAGCGGCAAGGAACTGGTGGCGCAGGCCATGCACCGCGAAGCGCCGCGCAGCCTGGGCATCAACCGGCCGTTCGTGGCGGTCAACTGCGGCGCGGTGGCCGAGTCGCTGCTCGAATCGGAACTGTTCGGCCACGAAGAAGGCGCGTTCACCGGCGCGCGCCGGGGCGGCCACGCCGGCCTGTTCGAAACGGCCAACCATGGCACCCTGTTCCTCGACGAAATCGGCGAAATGCCGCTGGCGCTGCAAACGCGCCTGCTGCGGGTGCTCGAAGAACGCGAGGTGGTCAGGGTGGGAGGCACCCGCCCGGTCGCCATCGACGTGCGCGTGATCAGCGCCACCCACTGCGACCTGAATGCCCGCGTGCGCGAGGGGCGCTTCCGCGCCGACCTGTTCTACCGGCTGGCGGTGCTGCGCCTGCGCCTGCCGCCGCTGCGCGAACGCAGCGGCGACGTACCCGAACTGGCGGCATGGGCGCTCAAGAACGCGCTGGCGGCGCTGGGCGCGCGCCCGCATCCCAATCTGCACGCCGAGATGAACGCCTGCGCAGCGCTGCTGGAACGCTACGGCTGGCCCGGCAATGTGCGCGAACTGCGCAATCTGATGGAACGCCTGGCCCTGTATCTGGCGGCCGAACCGCTGCAGGCCTTGACGCCGGCCTTCATGCTGGCGGCCGCGCCCGAACTGGGCGGCAGCGCCGCGCCGCCGTCGCAGGAAAGCGTCGATGACGTGCTGGCGCGCTTCGGCGGGAAGCGCGACGAAGCGGCTGCCTATCTTGGGATCAGCCGCACGACCTTGTGGCGGCGCCTGCGAAAAAGCTAGAGCCGGTCGAGCACCATGCGCGCGGCGATGCGCACCGACGGCGAACGGTCGCCCTGCTCGAGCTGCTCCAGGCGCGCGCGCAGCTCCGGCGGCGCCAGCTCCTCCAGGTAAAACGGCACCTCGCTGCGCACCAGATCGTCGCTATCGGCAAGGCGTTCGTACAGCAGCGCCGCCACATCGACCTGCTGATCGCCCACCATGCGCCCCTGATACGGCTGAAAGGCCAGCGCGTGGCGCAGCGCCATCAGGCGGTAATGGGGAATCTCGCTGTGCAGGGTGGCCACCAGTGCGCCGTAGCCGGACGGATCGCCCACCTGGGCCAGGTAAAAGGCGGCCTTGTACTGGTCGCCCAACACGCCGGTAGAGCGCAAACGCTGTCCCAGCAGCGCTTTGCCGCGGGCCAGATCGCCGCGCAGCACCAGCGACATGGCCGCCTCGATGCCGACATCCGGCTCGGATGCGCTGGCCGCCAGCTCGGCCAGCTTGCGCATCAAGCCATCGTCGACAGCCGGGCAGCGCCCGGCCAGAAAAGCGGCGGTGTAGGCCACGCCCGGCTCGCCGGAGGACAAAGCCTGTTCCAGCAGCTGGACCGTCAGCGGCGCCTGTGCATCGTTGCGCGTCAGCGAATTGACCATCGACGCGTACGCATGGCGTTCGCGCGCAAGCAGGGCCGCAGTGCGCCACGGCAGGCCGGCGCTGGTGATGCAGGGGTGGCAGATCGATTCGGGCATGGTCATGGAAGCGATTTTCCCTGCACTTCCACCGCGTTGGCAAGCGCAACATAAGCCGCCTTGCCGTCGGCATAGGCGTTGATCTCGCCGGCGTAGGCGTCGTGGCTGGCGCCGCCGCCCTTGTAGTACTTGAGGTTCTCGGCAATAAGCTTGGTGCGGGCGCCCTGCAGCAGAGTCGTCACATCCGCCGCCGCGCTGGCCGGGGTGATGCTGCCGGCCTCGATGTGCGCCTTCACGATCGGCAGCGCCGAGCCGGCCGACCAGGCATTGTCGTCGGTGCCGTGGAATTTTTCGTGGCGCTCGACCAGCGCCTGGGAATAGTATGTGGTGCGCGGCGATTTGTAGGGCGAGGCGGCGCCCGGCATCAGGTCGGCCTTGATCGCCGCCCAGTTGGCCTTGGTGACCACCGCATCGGTGGCCGACGGGACATCGGTCTTGCCGCCCGAACTGGTACCCCAGGGGCAGTTGATATCGAGCGTGGCGGTGATGGTGTACTTGCCGCCGGCGGCGGCGTAGCCGATGCCGGTGAAGGCAGGCTCGTAGAATTCGGCGCCGAACGGCGACACCGCGCGCCCGCCCGGCTGCGAAAAGGCCCCCATCGAGACGCCCGCAATGGCGGCATCGCGCTTGCCGTGCCCCGCACCGGCAGCGCCCTGGCTGCGCAAGCGCAGGTTGATATCGAGCTTGACATTGGCCGGCCCGGCCGGCGCGGGCAGCGGCGCCGCTTGCGCAATCTCCTCGCCCTCCTCGGCGGTACTGCGGCCCTCGCCCGGCAGGGTCACCACATCCGGCACCCTGCCCGACAACTGCGCGCTTTCCGGCGTCGGCACCTCTTCCTGGGTGACGGCCGGCATCTTGCGCGGCACGGCTTCGCCGTCCGGCTTGGCATTGGCCGGCACCCCGCTCAGGTCGCGGCCCATGCCGGCAAAGGCTGCGACGCCGCGATGGCGTAGCGGCATCGACGCGGCAGGCAGCTCGCCGGCACGCCGCGGTTTGGCGGTCACGAAGCGCATCGCGGCCTCCTCAGGCAAGCGGTACCGCCAGCGCCGCAAAGCCGGAACGCTGCTCGGTGACCTTCAAAGCGGCACCGGTGGCGCCGCTGACGATGGCCAGCGGCGCCAGATAGTGCCTGACCCCGGCCGGTGGCAAGGCCTCGCGCTCGCCGTTCGCGCCGCCCGGCACCAGCGGCCATTCGACGTCGCCGGTGGCGCTGCGCGCCGGAATCAGCCAGTAGTCGCCGCGCCGGTACTGCACGGTTTCCTCCGGCGGCCGGACAAACTCGACGCGCACGCCCTGTTCCAGCTCGATCCACTCGTCCTCCGCGACCCACAATGCGCCGTCCTCGCCGCCCTGGTCCCAGCGCCGCAGCACCGGGTGCAGCGTCGTGTTCGATCCGGTACCGGCCGCCGATCCGCCCGCCAGCACCACGGTCAGTTCATCGACACTGCGCACCCGCAGCAGGTCCTCGGGCACGTTGCGCAGGGTGCTGACGTCGTCCACCAGTTCCACCCAGTCGCCCTCCTTCAGACCGAGCTTGGCGTCGCGCCCCGGCGCGGCCAGGGTCACGGTGGTGACGCGGCTCACCCCGTCGGCCTCGAACGCGCTCTTGAGCGCGGCGATGGGGAACAGCACCGCCCCGTTCTCGCGCGACCATTTGAAGGTCGCGCCCTGCATGCCTTCCTCGTTGCGGGCAGTGCCGCCGGCATGGATTTCGACGCGGTACAACTGGTTCTCCAGACCGCGGTAGCGCGCTTCGGGGGCGATGCTGCACTCGTCCGGCTCGCCCTCCGGCTGGTGGGCGGTGGCGCGCAGCCGCGCCGCACTGGGACGCGCCAGCTCGTCGAGCACATCGAGGTCTTCGCTGTTTGGCACCACCTTGACCTGCCAGACCAGCTGCATGCGGCTGGCCGTGTCGATCCAGCCGAGCGCCGTCTCGCGCATGCCGTCCGCTTCATAGGCGCTGACATGGCGCTCCCACACATCGAGATACACAATAAACGCGCGGCTCTGGGCCAATGCCTCGACCGTCGTGAACTGGTCGAAGGGATAGCCCGGCTGGGCGCTGTACGGCAGCGGTTCGAGGTTCTCGCACAGGATGCCGTTGACGTAGTAGCGCCCCACCCCGATCGAAAAGCCGTTGTTCGCGCCGGCGCCGGGGGGAATCACCGCAAAACCCACATTGCCGGCCGGCCCGCCGGCAGGTCCGATGATGTCGGCCAGCGCGCTGCGCAGGTGCCAGCGCGCGATCGCGCCCTGCTCGTTCCAGTCGGCGTCGAGCTGGACCCGGCCCTGCTGCATCAATACGCCGGTGTAGTGGCGGCGCGGGTCGAAACTGTCCCTGGTGAAGTCGCCTTTCATATTGTCTCCTAGCTTGCGTAAATGATGGCGGCCTGCGCTCCGGCCGGTGTGTACTCGGCCAACCGGGCGCGCAGATTGGCGGCGCGCTGCGGCTGGAACAGGTCGTGGAAGGCGCCCATTTCGGATTCGTCGTCGGCGCCGCGCACGATCTCTTCGGCACAGTTCAGCGCCAACTGGCAGTAGCCGGGCGCGCCATAGCGTGTGCTGGTAAAGCGCGGACGCACGCGCGGATCGTTGCCAGGGCCGGGCTGGCAGTGGAAGCGCTGGGGCGTGCGCGATCCCGGCGCCACATAGCAAAAGCGCACGCACCCTTGCTGGCGGCGCGCCACCAGCACGCGGCCCATGAAGATGCTGTTCTCGACCAGCGCCAGGGCATGCACATGCAGGTTGCCGATCACCGTCGAGCGGGCGATGTGCAGCACCGCAAACGCCGGTCCGCAGCGTTCGTCCCCGAGCACCAGCGCGCCGTCGTGGGCCGCGTCGACGATGCTGTCGGAGATGCGGATCACCGACGGGTCGTAGCGGGTCTCGTCGCCGAGCACTCGGACCGGTCCGGTGATGCTGTGCTCCACGCGCAGCAGCGCGCCGGTCGAGCGCAGCGTGATCGACGGTTCGGCGGCCCATTGCGGCTCGCATTCGCAGTCCAGCTCCCAGCCCGGCACCAGGGTGCAGTGGCGGATGGTGATGTCGCACATGTCGGGCTGCGGCGGCGTGCATTGCATGTCGTTGCGGGTGCGCCCGCCTTCCACCTCGATGCCGCAGCCGGCAATCAGCAAGCCATCCAGTGTGAGGCGGCTGGCGGCGCCGCCGCTGATGGTGATCTGGTCGGGCTTGTCGCTGTAGTAGTCGAGCAGGCGCAGGATCGGGCGGGTCATGGACGCCGCGCGCAGTTGCAGGCTTTCGCCCGCATCCAGGCGCAGCGTCAGCGCTTCGTGGTACACGCAGCTGTCGGCGATTTCGATGACCGCCGCCTTGACCTTGCTTTCGGCCTTGTCGGCCTGCCACTGCTCCAGCGCCCTGGCGATGGTGTCGAACTCGCCCTCGCCGGCCTGCTTGCGCACGCGGTACAGGCGCGCGCCCAGCGGCTGCGACAGCGCGCGGCGGTACTCGCCGCCGCCCATGTCGGCCGAAAAGCCGTAATGGTAGCTGACGAACACGCGCTTGGGCACCTGCCCGGTCGGGAACACCATGCGCCCGCGCTGCGGATCGACCAGCACCTTGCCCAGCGGCGCGCGGTAGGCCAGCCAGTCGGACAGATCGGCCGGGATGATGTCCTCGAGCGCGACCATGCCGCGCTCGCCCCGGCATGGCCAGTCGTGCACGTAGATCGCCAGGCTCTTTCCTTCGCCGTAGTAGTCCGATGGCTTGAGTGCGAATGCGCGGCGGCGGATCGGCCCGGGCAGGTTGGTCTCTTCGGCGATATGATCCGGGTCGGTCTCCGGCACCGGGCGGTTGTAGAGCGGCGTGTCGTTGCCAAGCTCGCTGAAAGTGTAGCCTTCGCCGTAGCCGCCGCTGACCTTGATGCTGCGCGCGGCCGTATGGGTCACGCTGTAGGCCTTCAGGCGCCACACGAACAGCCCGACATCGGCAATGTTGTAGCGCCCGCGCAGGCCGACCGTGTGCGCGATGCTGTCGAAAGGTCCGTCGAGGCGGTCCAGCGCATCGCCGTCGCGCAGGCTGGCGGTGGCGCCACGATTGAGGCGCTGGTGATTCAGGTGCTGGGTCCAGCCGATCAGCGTGTAGAACTGCACCGCCCGCGCCGGCCAGCCGGCGACGTCGCGCGCCAGCGTTTCCAGCAGCGCGATCGTGCCCTTGCGGCGGCGCAGGCGGATGGTGTTGGCCACTTCCTGGCGCGTGGTGACAGGCCCGGCGCTGCCGGCATCAAGCACCGGGCGGTAGCCAACCAGTTCCCCGATGTAGGGCACCACCCAGTCCTCGCAGGTTTCGATGAACCAGTTCTCGTAGAGCTGGCCGATGTCGTCTTCGACCACGTTGACCTGCTCCGTGATCACCTGCAGCAGCGCGCGCAGGGGCGCGCCGCGCAGCGCATCCTGGGTGCGGTGCACCTGCGGCAGCAGCTGATACAGATAGTCGGCGGGCCGGCTCATGATGTCACCTCGTTCAGAATCAGCGTGTCGCGCACCTGCGGCTGCAGGTAGATCAGCTGCGCCTCGCGCACCTGGCCATCGACGATGGAGGCCGGCTGGCCGTGCACGTCACCCATCTGATTGTCGTCGTCCGGGTCGACGAAGGCGGCGATGGCGCTGTCGGCACTGACCACGGCCAGCCGGTCCAGATCGACATAATCGACGCCGCGCACGCGCTGGATCGTGGCCAGCACTTCGCTGGCGCGCACGCCCTGGCCCAGCTCGCGCTGCTCGAAGCCGAAGGCGTACAGCAGTGCCGCCCGCACGGCCGGCTCGACAAACTCCCAGTCGTAGTCCGGCAGCACCTTGACCTTGGCCTCGATCACCAGCGCCAGCGATTCGCGCGTGCGCAGCACCACCGGCACGAAAGCATCGCCAAAGCGGCGCAGCGCCGCGTTCAGGTTGCGCATCAGGTCCGAGGTCGCATCGATGGGAATATCGTCGGCGCCGGCGATCGTCACCACCACCGTCTGGCCGGCGCTGGTCGGCAGGCGGCTGGCCGCGGCCTTGCCGACGCCGCCGAACAGGCGCGCGAAATCGGCGTAATCCTGGGTCGACACCAGCCGGTCGAGCGCGGTGACGGCCAGCGGCGCGTTGCGGCGCGCCTGGTCGCGCGCTTCGCGGTCGGCCCCGCCCGAGGCCCGGATCGGATTGACGACCGCGCTCACGCCCAGCGGCTTGTCGGCCAGGAGGCTGATCTGGCCGGCCGCCACGTTGCCGCCCTTGCCGATGCCGTTGCGGTAGCGTGCGCGCACGTTTTCCGGCGCGGTCGGCAGGCGCGCACCGAACACGCCGTCGCCGAAGATCACCGAGGTCTTGCCCTCGTCATCGGTGGCGGTGACGTAACCGCGCTGGGTTGGCGCCAGATCGGTGACGCTGGCCGCTTCGTGCCACAGCATCTCGTTGACGCGCACCTGCAATGTGCTGGCCACGCCCGAGGGGGTCGGCGCCGAGACGAAGGTCAGCGGCGGCTGCTTGAGCGTAAAGCGCTGCAGCGGCGTGGCGGCGTCGCCGCTGCCGAGCACCTCGTTGCGTGTCTCGCCGTGGGTCGCGTGCACGACGTTGGCATAGATGCTGACCGTATCGCGCTTGTACTGGTACGCCAGGCCGTCGGTGGAGCCGAGCACGCCGAGGCGCAGACGGGTGTGCGGCGTGTCGCCCACGCGCGGCTCGGTTCCCGTGACGCCGGCCAGCATCAGCAGTTCGGCCCCCATCACGCCGGCGGTGCCGCCGATGATGCGCTCGCCGCTGATGATCAGCCAGCGGCCCGATTCCAGCCCGTCGACCAGGGTATCGAGTTCGATGTCGTTGCCGCCTACCGGCTCGTCAATCGGTTCCTCGGCCAGTTCCAGCAGTTCGGCCTGGGCGTGCACGGTGGCCGCGCGCAGCGCCGACAGGTCGTTGGTGTCGTCGGCGTCGGTGAGCCAGGGCTGATCCAGCTTGAGGCGCGTGACGCGCCCGGCCATGCCGTACTTGGCCACCGACACCGGCTCCACCGCGGTGATGGCCGCCACCACGGCCGCCGCACCGCTGCGCTCGACCAGCGCATAGCTGCCGGCAACGATGCGCTCGTAGGCCGCGTCGAGCTCGGCGACGTCGTGCGCGCCCACCAGCGCCGGTTCGACAGCGCTGACGGTGCCTTCGATGCCGATCACCGGAACCGGCTGCGCGTTGTGGCCGAACATCGGCGCGCTGCGGCGCAGCGCATACACCTTGATGGCGCCATCGCTCCTGCCGATGGTACCCAGACCGGCATACAGCTGCGCGCCCACGGCCGGCAGCAGCGCGGCCAGCACGCGCGGATAGATATCGGCATGCGCGGCAAAGGTGGCCTTGGCGTCGCGCTGCAGTTTGCGCGAACTGGCGGGCGGCAGCGATGGTGGCACCTTCAATGCCTCGACAAAGCGCTTGAACCCGGCCGAATCGACCTGCATCGATGGCTGGGTGCCGAGCGCCGATCCGGTGGAAATGGCGCTCTTGAGCGCAGCGTCGGGCACGGCCGGTGCGTCGACGAAGGAGGCGTGCAGCTGCGCCAGCGACGTGCCGCCCTTTTCGAGCCAGTCGAGCAGCGCATCGGGCGCCTTGCGCAGCCGCGCGCGCGCCAGCTCATGCTGGAAAGCCGTCTGCGCCTTGGCGGCCAGCGACGCCGGCGCGGCGTCGGCGTTGTTGGCTCCCTCCATCAGCACTTCCAGCGCCAGCTTGATCCGGCCCAGCAGCGCCCCCATGCCGGCGCCGGCCTTGGGGATACCGTCGAACAGCGCAGTGGCGATGGTCTCGAGTTCCTGATACTGGGCGGCGCGCCTGTCGCTGGCGGCCTTGAGCTGCGCCGCCGTCCTGGCCACCGCCGGCGCGGCCACGCTGACCGGGGCCAAGGTCAGCAGCGTCCGGTCGGCCTTGGCGTCGGGCGCCACGGTCACCGCGCGCACCGCGCTGGGATAGGTCGCGCCATCGCCGAAGTGCACCAGCAGGATGTCGTTCGGCTTGAGATTGGTGGCCGTGCCTTTCAGGTACAGCTGGCGCAGCTTTTCGATGGTCTCGCGCGCGTGCGGGCGGCTGGCGCGCGGGCGCAGCACGTTCCAGTCGTGGCGCGCCGGCAGCGCCTCCGAGGTTTCGAACACCTGCATCTGTTCGCCCGGCGCCGGAATGCTGTTGGCGCGCGCGCCGCGCGGCACGCTGGCCGGGGCGGCATTCCTGTCGACCGTATAGGCCAGGTGCACGCTGGCTGCCACGCCGGGCCGCAGCTGGTAGCCCACCAGACGTGCGAGCTCCAGGATCGAGCGGCGTTCGGTCGCGGTGCGCAGGTAGCCTTCGTTGGCGATGCGTTCCTGGTAAAAGGTCAGCACGTCGGCAGCACAGGCCCAGGCGTCGAGCAGCGCGATGGCGGCGTCGTCATGCGTGCGTACCGTCAGCGGCGCCAGCGCCGGATAGTCCTGGCTGGACAGGCGCGCCTGCATGCTCGCCATGAAGCTGGCGTAGGTGCCGGCGCGGTAGCTCAGCGCCAACAAGCCCGGACGGTTGTAGCGCGCAGCCGGCGTGACGACGTGCACGCCCTCGCAGCATCCGCATGGCCGGCTCATCGTCCACCTCCCGTGGTGATCGTCAGGATGCCCCGCTCGGGGAAATTGGGGTCGTTGTCGAGCATGGCGATTTCGATGTCGGCGATCGGCAGCAGGCCATTGTCGATTTCACCGGCGCTGTGCTCGAACAGGCGCTGCAGCCTGGTCACGCGCACGCTGCAGACGCCGTCGACCGACTGCGCCGCCGCGACCAGCCGGGACACGGTCACCGGCACACCGAAGTCGAGCGCGTCCGGATGGAACATGCCCCCCCTGGCGTTGCCGAACACCCGCAGCAGTGCGGCGCGCACGGCGCCCGTGGTGGAGTGCGGCGCCGCGCATACGTGCAGCGCGATATCGAGTGGAACGTAGTTGGCCGCTACCACCGCCAGGTCATGGCCGATGCGGCGGTACGGGTACAGCATGGCTTCGACTTCGCGCAGCAGCGCGGGATCGGCACGGCCGGTTCCGCGCGGGTCGATCGCCACCCGCGCTTCGTACCAGCTGCCGGTCCAGCGCAGACGGGCCGCGGCGCGCGCCACCGCCGGATGACGTGCTGCGATCGCGGCGTAATCCTCGGCGGTGATGGCGCGTTCGATACGCGAGCGGAAGGCATGGGGAGCGCGCAGCCGCGCTTCATCACTGGTCTCGGCGGCGATGCCGCCCTCGGCCGGCATGGGATTGGCGGGGGCCACCATCGGACCGCTCCAGCGCTCCTTGCGCAGTACCATATAAGCGATGCTGCCACGGCCGACGTTGCCCGCCGCGCCGTTGCCGACCCGGTAGCGCGGCACGAAGGCCATGCCGGCCGGCGGCTGCAATCCGTGGACGCCATCGCCGAAGCGCAGATGGGCGCGGCCATCGTCGTCGACTTCGGCGACGAAGTCGCGCTCTTCCGGTCCGCTGCCCAGCAGGTCGGCGCGCGCGCTCCAGCTGCTGTGCGGCGGCGAGGTGTGGTCGTCTTCGGCGGCGTTCGCGTCCAGCCACACCTGCGGCTGCGCGCGGCGCTCGTCGCGCAGCAGCGCGGCGCTGGCGGGCGCGTGGCCGTCGACGGCGTCGGCAAACGTCAGCGGTGCCTGGCCGAGCACGATGTCGAGCGGGCGCGGCACGCGGCGCAGCTCGACCAGGCTGCCTTCGCAGGCGCAGTCGCCGGCTTCAAGGGTGCTGTCCACCCGCGCGGGATCTCCGCTCACGCTGCGGCCGTGGTCGACCAGCACAACGTTGCCGCGCGCGACACTCACCGGTTCGATGCGGCGGCAATCGGGCGATGCCAGGCGAGCCGACAGGCACAGGGAAAACGGCAGTGCGTCGGCGGCATCCCATTCGATTGCCAGCAGCTCGCGCGAATCGAACAGGCGGTCGACGATGCGTTCGACCATCGTCAGGCGCACGGCATGGCGGTGGGCCGGGTCGGCATCGGCAACGCTGCCGGTGCGCGGCCCCAGCACTTCCTCCAGAATCAGTATGTCGCCGGCATGCAGGTCGAGCACACGAGCGTCGTCGATCAGGGTGGCGCGGGTAGTGCCGGCCGCCAGGCAGCAGTCGGCATCGCCCCAGGTATAAAAGCGTATCTCATTGTGGGCCGCGCGCCATTGCAGCGGCGCCGCCTGGGCCGCGCGCACCGGCTCGAACACCTCGTAGCGGCTGGCTGGCACGCCGTGCAGGTCGGCCGGATCGACCAGCCGGCCGGCGTACGCCTTGATATCGGCAAAGCCGGTGATGAAGTACAGGTCGGCCGGGTCGATGGCCGGCGCGTCCATGCTGACCGACACGCTGACCCAGGCGCGCGCGTTCAGGCCTTCGTGCATGGCGTAGTCGACCAGGCGCACGTGGCGCCGCACCGAAATGCGCTGGCGCGCGGTGTCGAGGTAGGCTTCGGTGGCGACCGCGTCCTGGTAGTAGCTCAGGTGATCGGCCACGTAGGCCAGCAGTTCGACGAGGGTGATGCCGACGTCGGGCGCGTGACGCTCGTGCCAGTCGGGCATGATCAGCGACAGACGGTCGAGAATCAGTTGGCGGAAGGTGGCGTAATCCTTGACCAGATAGTTCAGGTCCGGCGCGCTCTGCGGCGCCGCCGCGCACCCGGTCTCGCTCTTGCAATCGAGGTCGCGCGGACAATCGAGGCGGAAGCGGAACGCGGCGCAGGTGTAGCGCGGATCGATATTCTCCACCCCCACGAGGCACACTTCGTAAGCCGAGAAATCGCCCTGCCGGTCGAGCGTCACGTGCAGGCAGTCGTCGGCGCCGTCCTTGCCGGCGCGCTCCTTGTGCACCTCAAGCACGCCGATCGGGCCGATCCGTTCGCCGCCGGTCACGCGCACATTGGCCGGCGTCAGGCCGTCGGGCACATCGCCGAAGAAGTGCACGCACAGCGAGCGCTGATCAAGAAGCACTTCGACGAAATCGACGCCATTGAAGCGTTCGCGCTGGGCGAACAGGGCGGTACGGCGCAGCTGCTCTGCGCAAGCGAGGGCATCGTCATTCATGGCGTAAATCCGTGGTAAAGGTGTCGCTGCGCTGTTCGCCGCTGCGGCGAATGGTGTAATCCAGGGCGACAGCCAGGGTGGCGTCGTCGCTGCTCACGTCCAGCCGCAGCACGTCGATCAGGTCGCCCAGCCAGCGCTGCAAGGCGGCCTGCATGGTGAACTGGAGGGTCGCTGCCATCGCGCTGCTGTTGGGCGCGAACACCAGGTGCATCAAGCCGCTGCCGAAGTCGGGGCGGTTGACCCGTTCGCCGGGCTGGGTGAACAGCAGCTGTTCGATCATGTCGCGAATGTGCTCGTCGTCGCCGGTGACGGCGGTTCGGCCGCGCTGGTCGATCTGGAACGGGTAGTCGATGTTCATATGGCGCTCACCCTCACTTGTGTTATCGGCGGCAGCAGCGGAAAGCCGCTGGGCGCGCAAATGGCCTGGCTGTCCATCAGCAGCAGCGGCACGCCGTTCGATGTCACGCGCGTGGCCGCGCTGACGAACTGCGCGGTGACGCACGGTCCGTTGGAGGCCGGCGGCAGGATGCAGCCGGCGATCACATACGGCGTGGTCATCGTCACGGTGGGCTGGCCGCCCACGGTCACGCGCGGATTGGGTACCGTCGGCTGCGCCTGTCCGCTGTGCGAACACAGGACGGTGGCGCCTACATGCAGCAGAAATCCCGGCATGCTGTCTCCCTTTTTCTAAACGATCACCAGCGCACCGTTATTGATCGTCACCGTCGGCCCGGCCAGCACGATGGTGGCGCCTTTGCCGTTACTGATGGTGATGCCGATGTCGTTCACCACGATCATGGCGCCGGTCGTACTCTTCAACATGATCCCGCCGGTGGGTCCGGGCAGGTCGCTGATCGAGAGCGTATTCTGCAAGCCGGTCTGGAACACCATGCTGGGACTGGCCGGGTTGCCCGCCAGCGCCAGCGCCGGCACCTCGGCCGCCAGTCCCCAGAAGCCGCCGGTCCAGATCGGATACTCGGGATCGCCCTGTTCGAATTCGACCCACACGCCGGCGCCGATCTGCGGCACCATGAAGGTCCCCATCGCCTTGCCTGCCAGCGGTACGCACGGCATGGCCCACGAGGACGGCAGCAGCCCCGCCACGTCCGGCACCAGCACCTGGATGCGGGCGCGCTGCTCGGGGTCGATGTTCTGCACCACCGTGCCGCGGTACTTCCCGAAGTATTTGTTGGTCTCGCTCATGCGGGCACCCTGGGTAGCGTCGAGACCAGGCCATTGCGCGACAGCGTGAAGTTCTGCTTGTATTCGCCGCGCTTGATGGAGTGCTTGACCTGGCTGACGTAGTACAGGCCATCGAAGGCCAATCCCGCCCCGCGCACGCCGACCAGCTGGCGCGCCTTGAGCACGCGGCCGTAGCGCAGCACGTTCAGGCTGCCGGTGCCGGTGACGGTGTCGGCCGATCTGGAGGCCTGCGCAAGGCCGACCAGCACGGCCTGGATGGGCGATAGTTTTGCCGTGCCGGTCAGCTGGTTGAAGCGCGCCGGCAGCGGCTGCAGCAGTCCGAGTGGCGGATTGAGCGGTCCGATGTCGGGAATCGGAATCGGAATCGGCACCTTGGTCTGCTCGTTCTGGATGAACACCACCGGCAGCGAGCGCGCCTGCGGATTGAAGCTGAAGGTGATCTGCTCGGCGTTGGTGTGGCCATCCATGTTGATGTTCAGTGCCGGCTGCGGCACGCCCACCTTGATCTTGGGTCCCATGTACGCGATGTTCATGCCCGGCGCGGGACCGGGCTCGATATAGAACACGTAGCCGACCCGCTCGACCAGATAGCGCAGGTAAGCCAGGTCGGTGCCGCGCTGCACCGGGATGCGGTTGGTCGGAATCGGCACGTCGATCAGGATGCTGGGCACGATCAGCGGCACCACGCCGAGCGCCGCATACTTGGCCAGGATGAAGGCGGCAATCGCCTCGCCCGGCATGGCCGGATACGGCAGCCCGGACAGCTCGATCTTGTCCATGACGGTGCTCAGGTCTTCGCCGGTAACCTGCAGGGTCGAATGGGCTGCGTCGGACCCCGGCAATACCTGGGTGTTGGTGACCACGCCGTCGGCCAGCACGTTGGGAGTGCCGTTGACGGTGGCGATGATGATCACGCGGACGATCGGGATCGGACTGCCGCCGGCGATCATGAACACCGTCGGCAGGACCGAGCGGTTATTCAGCGTGAACGACAGCGAAAAGCCGCCCACGCCTTCATCGGGCGCGTTGACCTCGACGGCGGTGAGCGCCTCCAGCACGTCGCGCGGCACCGGCACCGGCACGGCCGGGCCGACCATCAGGGTCAGGTGCACGCCCTTAAGCATGGGGCAGCCCGGGAATACCTTCGGGCAGGGTGATGCGCAGGCGCCGGCCCAGCTGCATCAGATCGTCCGGGCGCATGGCGCGGTTGGCGTCGCACACGCGCCAGAACTGTTCGGGGTCGCCCAGGTAGGCGAAGGTGACGTTGTCGAGGCGTTCGCCCTCGGCCACCGTGTGCTCCTGCAGCAGCGCGAAACGCTCCGGCTGCGGCACGAAGCGGCGCTGCAGATAGACGATGGTGGCGCCGCCGGCCGTCTCCAGGGTCGTGGTGGGGATGGGCGCGTAGCGGCTGGTGGGTGGAAAGTGCTGGCTCATCATGGGATCCCGGTTATGCCGAAGGTGGACAGGGCCGCGCCGCCGAACAGGCCGGCCAGCCGCTCTTTCTGCTGCAGGTAACTCATGAACAGGCTGCCGCCCTTGTGGGCGAAACCGAGGTCGTTCACCGACAGCACGCGCATACCCAGGCCGACGCGCGCGCGGATCGGATTGAGGTTGACGTCGAAGGCTTCCTCGGTGACCGAGAAATCGGTCAGGCGCACCGGCACGATGCGGTTGCGGCTCCACACGAACAGTATCAGCGCGGTTTCCATCGGCAGTATCTCCAGCGTGCCGGCACCGGCCAGGCTGTTGTTGGCCTGCAGCTGGGCGCTGGTCGGGTAGATGATGGTTTCCAGCGCCGCCAGCTGGGGAAAGATGCCGAGCGTGGCCGCGTTGCGGTTCTCGCCCGGGAATTCGAGCTGGTCGGTGGCGTCGATCTCGGCGTCCAGCTTGATCGTCTCGGTGGGCGGACCTTTCAGGCGCAGTACGTCGGAGCGGTCGGCACCATCGGCGCTCACGCTGTTGACGGTGAGGCTGCGCGTGAGCGTGTCGGGGTTGTACTGCAGGGCGATCACGCGCAGCACGCGCGCACTCACCGGGTCGATCAGCACGATCCCGCCTTTGAGCAGCCGCGGCGAGTTCGGAAAGCTGGTCATGCGCGGCTCAGGCTTGTCCGCAGGGCGTCGCCGATGGCCGCGCCGATCGCCTGGCCGTCGCTGCCTTGCCCGAGCCGCACCGCCGCCGCTTCGATGCGGCGGATCTGCACGCCTTCCCATTGCTGCGCGAGGATGGCCTGGATCTGTTCGTGCAGCTCTTCTTCCAGCGCTTGCAGCTGCGCCGGGCCCAGTTCCACGTCGGAGAGAATGACGCGGTCGATATGCAGGTGTACGGTCATGATAATCCTTCAGTTCCGCCTTGCCAGCGGAAGTCGTTTTCGTTGACGGGTTTGTCGAGCTTGCGGAATTCGGCGCGGGCGCAGTCGAGCAGCAGCGCCATGCTGACCGGTTCCCCGCGGCTGGCGGCGAGAAAGGCGCTGTTGAGGGCGACGCTCTGGATGTTCCCGCCGCACAGGTTCAGGCGTGCCAGCCGGTCGTAATCGAGCGTCGTCACCGGCGTTTTGACCGGGAAGGCCTGCTGCCACATGGCCTTGCGCTGGGCCGCGCCGGGGTACGGGAAGTTGACGATGAAGCGCAGGCGGCGCAGAAAGGCGCCGTCCAGCGCGCTTTTCATATTGGTTGCCAGGATGGCCAGGCCCTGGTAGGACTCGATCCGCTGCAGCAGGTAGTTCACTTCGATGTTGGCGTAGCGGTCATGGCTGTCGCGCACCTCGCTGCGCTTGCCGAACAGCGCGTCGGCTTCGTCGAAGAACAGGATGGCGCCGCCGTCTTCGGCCGCGTCGAACAGCTTGCGCAGGTTTTTTTCGGTCTCGCCGATGTATTTGCTGACCACGGCCGACAGGTCGATCCGGTACAGCATCAGGGCCAGTTCGTTGGCGATCACTTCGGCCGCCATGGTCTTGCCGGTGCCGCTCTCGCCGGCGAACAGCACGCTGATGCCCAGGCCACGGTTCATCCGATCGCGAAAGCCGAACTCGTCGTAGACCTTGTCGCGCCAGCCGACCTGCGCGGCGATCTGGCGCAGCTGCGCTTCTTCCTGAGCCGGCAGTTTCAAATCGAGCCAGCGTGCCTTCGGCTGCAGCCGCTGGGCCAGCTGGTCGAGCGCGGGACGGGCGTGCATCAGCGCCAGCTCCCACAGCGTTTGCTCATCGCCGGCATCGTCGGCCAGCCAGCGCGCGCCGATCGAGGCGATGGCGGACAGGTTGAAGTTGAATTGTCCGGCCATCCGTGCGGGCTGCCCGCCGGCCCGGGCGCCGAGGGCGCTCTGCCATGCATCGCGCTGCTCGGCCGGCGTGGGCCGGGCGACATCGCAGGGAATGGTGCTGCGTTCGATGCCGGGCCAGGCTTCGAGCAGGTCGAGAAATACCAGGCCGCCGGCGCGCTGGGCCAGCCTGCGCACGGATTCGGCGCGCTCGGTATCGACGGCATCGATGTAGAGCGCCAGCGGCATCAGCAGCGTCTCGCGCCGCCACAGGCGGGCGATGCGGTCGACCTCGGCCGCCGCAGCGGGCAGGCTGTCCCCGGCCACGCGGTACAGCACCAGGCCGCGCGCTGTGGCGACCTTGTGCGCCACCATGACTTTGCTGGGGCTGTCGGTTCCGATCAGTTCGAGTACCGGCAGTTCGGCGCCGTCGAGCGCGCCGACTGTGCGCTCCAGCATCCCCGCGACCCGCGCCTGCGATGGCGGCAGCATGATGTTGGGGCTGTCCACCCTGGTCAGCGCCGCGCCGACGCGGCCGTCCAGGTAGTCCAGGCCTTTGACGTAGTTGACGATGCGCTCGTCGGCGCGCAGCGCGGCGGCGGTCAGGACCTGGCCGCCCTGCTCCACCTCGACCAGCTGCCAGTAGCGCAGCGGACCCTCGGGCGACATGGCGTCCCAGGCGGCGTTGTCGAACAGGGTGAAGGCGAGCGCGAAGGTGGGATGGGCTTTGGTGTTGTCGTGCTGCGCGCGGGCGCACAGGGCGCCGATGCGGGTGTCCAGTTCCATGGCCGCCGTCAGCAGCACCACGTCGCGCTCGAATTCGGACAGGCCGAGGTGCCGCGCCAGTTCGATCAAGGCCGGCGGGCTGTCGGGATTCCATTCCGGTGGCGCTTTCCCCGGGGCGCTCAGCATGGGCGCGCCGCCGCCGGACGATTTCAGGCGCCCCATCAGGCGGCGCGGCGGCTCGATTGGCGCGGGCTCGGTTCCGGCCAGCCGCTCGAGGCGGTCGCGCAGCCACGCCAAGGCGTCGGCCAGGTATTGGTCGTTGGAAGCGAGCCAGGTGGTGGAGTCGCGCATCACAAAGTTACCTGTTGGGCGGGGTCGAACTGCGCAAGCGGCGGGGTGCCGGCCAGGATGACTGGAATGCTGTCGACGCCATCGACGCGCAGCCGCACTACGTGAGCACCGGCGCCGGCATCCGGCACGACGAAGCTGATCGCGCTGGGCAGGGTGTCGGGCAGCGGATTGGCGATGTTCGAGGCCGGCAGCTGACGGTCGCCGAACAGGACCAGCACGCGCTGGCCGGGGCGCACGCGCGGGCTGCAGGACAGCGTCAATGTATCGCCCGCGGCGGCGCTGGTGGCGCTCAAGCTGACGCCGGGTGCCAGCGCGAACACGACTTCGTTGCTGACGATGGCCGGCGCGTCGGCGGGCCGTTCGACCACGGCGGCGCGGTAGAAGCCCGGCGCCCATTGCGCCGGCACCACCGGCAAAGTCACGCTCAGGCTGGTGCCGCCCTCGCCCGCCAGCGCGGCCAGTTCGCGCGGCGGAGGCGGGTCGCTCGCCAGGCTGGTCATGCGCAGCAGCGCGCCAGGCACGAGATTGGTGCCGCTAAATACCAGCTGTTCGCCCTGGCGCGCAGCCGGCTGCGAGAGCGGCGCTGTGACGCCGGTGAGGACCGCGGCGGCACGCGCGCCGACCAGCGCGCCGCTGTCCTCGCTGCCGCGCCGGAGCACCGGCAGCGGCGCCCTGGCGGGCCGGCGGCTGTCGATCAGCACCACGCTCACTTCGTAGGCCACCGACATGCGGTAACTGGTCTGGAAGGCGCTCCACAGCTTGGAGACGTCGTCGATGGTGAGGGGCAGCTGGGTGATGCGCAAGCGCTCGATCTGGTCGGCCACATCGCTGATGGGCTGCAGGTCGTCGTCGAGCAGGGTATCGCGCAGTTCCTGGGCGCCCAGCAGCGGATGATCGTGCAGCACGCTCATTGCCGCGCCGAGCACGCGCAGGCTGGTGGCGTCGGCGTCGATGCCGGTGGCGTTGTAGACGGTGAGCAGGTAGTTCAGGTTCAGCGGCAGCGGCGGTGTGCCGCTTTCGCCCGGGCGCAGCTGGCGCGGCATGTCCATGTTGCGCCAGCCGGCGTTCGGTTCGACGCGGTACAGGAACAGGTTCAGGCGCAGAGTGGCCAGATCCTTGGCGGCGACGTCGGGCGCGCTGGTGGTGACGTCGAAGCTGAAGGCGCCTTCGAGCAGCGCCGGCACCTGGTTCATCAGCAGGTTGCGCAGCGCAACCGTGGTCGCGGCGATGGCCAGCGCGTCACTCATGGCGTCTCCCGCTTGTTGCGCTGGCTCAGATACTGGTCCAGGCTGACCGGCGCGGGACCGCCGGCAGCGCGCGCGGGGCGTGGCGGTGCGGTGCTGGCGCGCACTTCGATGCGGCCGATCGAGATGTGCACGTCCGGTGCCTGTACCGGGGGCAGTACTTGCGCGGCGGCCTGCGGCAGCGCGCGCTGGCGCGGCGGCTGTGCCGCTGCGGGCTGTGCGCGCACCGGCAGGGCCGCGCGCGCGCGAACGATCCGCACGTCGACCGGCGCGCGCGGCTGCATCGGCACCGGCGGCGGCGCGGATGGCGGCACCGGCCTGGCCGCCTCGAGCTGAGCGGGCAACGCCGGCAGCTTGCCGGTGCGCGGCGGCGGCGCGGGAAGCTCGCGGCGCTGCGGAGCCGGCGCGGCCACCGTCTCGCGTTCGACGCGGACGACGGTCTCCGTATGCGTTTCGAGCGTATGCACCCGCGCGGCCGGTGGCGCCGGCGCGGCAGGCGGCTCAGGTGCTCTCGCTTGGGCCGGTTGCGCCGCGGGAGGGGGCGGCACGAATACCATCACCGGCCTTGGCGTTGCAACCGATACGAGTGGAACCGGTGGGCGGGCCGGCTGGGGTGGCGCCGGTGCTGGAGCGGCATGCTGCGCTGCCGGCGGCCGTTCGAGCACTACCGGCGCGTCGTCGATGACCGGCGTGGACTCGAACATCGCGGGCAGCCGCGGCGCCAGCGTGTCGGCCTGGCCGCGTTCGCGCATGACCAGCGTGTCGAGGATGCCGTTCATGACTGGGCCAGCTCCAGGTAGCATTGGCGCCGCTGCGCGCTCATGCCGAGGATCTCGGCTTCGCTCCAGCCGTAGGCGCGCGCCAGCGTGTGCACGTCGCGCAGCAGGCGGTGCGCCAGCGCGCTCACTTCGGTCCACAGGAAAATGGCGATGTCGAACAGCGCGTTCCAGCCGTGGCCGCAGTCCGGACAGTTCAGCGCCAGTTCGACGCAGGCCTGCGGGTCGGCATCGGCAATCGCCACCGACAGCGCGGCGACAGCGTCGGAAGACAGCGCGACCGGCCCATCCACGCAGCGCAGCAGCAGCGCCTGCGTGGCGTCTTCGCGGTGCGCCACGGCCAGCAGGTCGTCGCTGTTGGGCAGGCGATAGCCGATGTCGATGCCGCCCACATGCAGACGGTGCGGTCCGGGATCGGGCGCGTGCGCGAGCGTCACGTCGGTGCTCTTGAAGGCCACGTCGAGCGGCGCGCGGCATGCCGGGCAATGGGCCAGCGCCGCGATATCGTCGCCGAACAGCTGGACGCGCAGGCGCAACAGGGCAGCGTCGCGCGCGCCGATCGGCAGTGCCGCCAGCTGCTGCGGCGCCTGCGCCGGCTCGAGCGCTTCGAGCAAGGCCAGGGCGCGCTGCGTGGGCGACTGGCCCAGGCCGCGCTCCCACGCCTGCAGCAGCACGTGCGCCGCCAGCATCTCAGGCGCCCGGCTCGGTGAAGGTCGGTTCGGACGGTTCGGCGACTTCATAGTCGCGTTCCCAGCCTTCGTTCTCCAGCTTGATGTGCTGGATCGCGACCGCGTTGGCGTTGGCGTCCAGGTCGGGCAGCGCCTGGTATTCGGACACCCAGCAGCGATACAGCTTGTAGGCCAGGGCCAGCTGGCCGGCTTCGTTGTAGACCTCGATGATGACATCCTTGCGGAAGTCCTTCAGCGCGACCTCGGCGCCCAGGCCGGAACCGAAGTTCCAGACCTTGTTGGCCCACTTTTCGAATTCGGTGTCGTGGGTGACGCCGCGTTCGACGGTGATGGCGTCGTACTCGGTGCGGCCGGGCGACTTGCGGCTTGAGGACGGATCGCCGCCTTCACGGTGCTTGACCACTTCGGTGGTACGTTTCAGGCCACCCACTTTGCTGACGCCGGCCACGTAGCGGCCGTCCCACTTGATGCGGAATTTGAAGTTTTTATAGGGGTCGAAACGCTGCGCGTTGACGCTGAACTGGGCCATGACGTCTCCTTAGGCTTGAATCTGGCCAGCGATCTGCTGGAGGGTGATGACCACGAATTCGGCCGGCTTGAGCGGCGCGAAACCGACCACGATGTTGACGATGCCGCGGTTGATGTCGTCCTGCGGCGTGGTCTCCTTGTCGCACTTGACGAAGTAGGCTTCCTGCGGCGTCTTGCCCTGGAAGGCGCCCTGGCGGAACAGGTTGTGCATGAAGGCGCCCAGGTTCAGGCGGATCTGCGCCCACAGCGGTTCATCGTTCGGTTCGAACACCACCCACTGGGTGCCGCGGTACAGGCTCTCTTCGATGTACAGCGCGGTGCGCCGCACCGGGATGTATTTCCATTCGGAGGCCAGGCGGTCGTCGCCCTGCAAGGTGCGCGCCCCCCAGACGATGCGCCCCGCCGCCGGCATGGTGCGCAGGCAGTTGATCCCAAGTGGATTGAGCAGGCCGTTCTCGGCGTCGTTGAGCGCCACCGACAGGGCCGGCACGCCGACCAGGGTGGCGTCCAGGCCGGCGGGCGCTTTCCACACGCCGCGTTCGGTGTCGGTGCGGGCGAAGATGCCGGCCACCGCGCCGCATGGCGCCAGGGTGCCGATCTGGCCGTCGCGCAGGCTGATGGCTTCGCGCAGGCGCGGGAAGAACAGCGCGGCGTTCTTGCTGCCGGTGCCGATGGCGGCGGCGCCCGCCTCGGCCTTGGCTGCGTCATCCCATGCGGGCGGCGCGTCGACGATCAGCATGGCGCGCCGCTTTTCGCAGTAGAGCGCCGCCTCGGCGACGATGGAGGCGTCCACGCTCCCGTTGAGCATGTCGCCGTCGTTGATCAGGTAGGGGGGGATGCACAGGATGTTGAACAGGTCGGCCTTGGCCAGCGCGTACAGGCCGCGCTTGCCGAGCACCGTGCCGGGGCCGTTGAAGCTGGCCGCCGTGAGCGCCAGTTCGTCGTCCGCCTTGCCGGCGTCGAGCACGCGGGTGTTGGTGGCCTGGGTGAGGTTCCAGACGTCGTCCTGGCCTGCCGCCAGGTCGGCGTTCTTGGCCGGGCGTGCCGCAGCCAGCGCGCCGGTGACGACGACCAGGCGCGATTCGCCGGCCAGCACCGCATCGACGCGGCGCGGGCTGGCGGCGGCCACCGAGACGTTGCGGAACACTTCGATCTGGCCGGTCCTGGCGTCGCGCACCGACAGGTTGAAGGTGGTGGTGCTGTCGGGTTTGACGTCGTGGTCGATCCGCACCTGCAGCGCATTGCCCCACACGCCGGGATAGCGCGCCTGCAGGTTGAGGGTGTCGGCGACGATGGCGGCGTGGCTGTGCACGACGCTGTCGACCGCCGCCGGCGGCATGTACAGGCGCACGATGATGGCGCGGCTGCCGCCGTTCAGGTAAAAATCGCGCACCGCGAAACCGAGCGAACTGTCAATCCACAGGCCGCCGAACAGGCGTTCGAAATCGGCAAAGCTGGTGATGGTGACCGGTTCGTCGACCGGCCCGCGCAAGGCGCGCCCGAGAAAGGCGGTAATCGACGTGGCCACCCCGGTAATGGTGCGCACGCCGCTGGAGACCTCTTGTATATAGACACCTGGATAGCTCACTGCGACGGGCATGGATATCTCCTTGTTGTACAGTGGTCCGCCGCATTGATGAGGACGGTGTTTGGCTATTACATGCCTTCTCTACAAGCCAGAGTTTGATCTGGATCAATGGTTAAACGACATTATTTCGAAGTGTTGCGCAGCCGGGTTGACAGGCGAATATGCGCTGTCGACGGTGGGGAAATACTGATGAGGCAGGGAAAGCCGCAGCGCGGGATACGCGACGATGGGAGTGGCCGGGCAGACGAAAAAACGGCCCGGTCGTTGTGGCGACCGGGCCGTTTTGATTGCTGCGGCAGGCAGGCTGTTATTCGATTTCGACCGTTTCCGGCGCGGCTGGCGGAGGCGCCGTGTCGGACTCGGAGAAGTCCAGCAGGACATTGTCTTTCTCGTCCATGTCGACCGTGACCTTGCCGCCGTTGACCAGGCGGCCGAACAGCAGCTCGTCGGCCAGGGCTTTGCGGATCATGTCCTGGATCAGACGCGACATCGGCCGCGCGCCCATCTGCGGATCGAAACCTTTCTTCGCAAGGAACTTGCGCAGGGTCTCGGTGAAGATGGCTTCGACCTTCTTCTCGTGCAGCTGTTCTTCCAGCTGCATGAGGAACTTGTCGACCACGCGCAGGATGATTTCCTCGTCCAGCGCGCGGAAGCTGATGATCGCGTCGATCCGGTTGCGGAACTCCGGCGTGAACATGCGCTTGATGTCGGCCATCTCGTCGCCCGTCGCCTTGGAATCGGTGAAGCCCATCGACCGCTTGGTCAGGCTTTCCGCGCCGGCGTTGGTGGTCATGATGATGATCACGTTGCGGAAGTCCGCCTTGCGTCCATTGTTGTCGGTCAAGGTGCCATGGTCCATCACCTGCAGCAGGATATTGAAGATATCCGGATGCGCTTTCTCGATCTCGTCGAGCAGCAGCACCGCGTGCGGCTTCTTGGTGATCGCTTCGGTCAGCAGGCCGCCCTGGTCGAAACCGACGTAGCCCGGCGGCGCGCCGATCA
>CAMLIL010000040.1 GCA_946480015.1 uncultured Oxalobacteraceae bacterium
AGCATGGCCTTCACGGCTCGGCGAACGGCTGCGGTTCTTGCCTCGAACAAGAGATAGAAGCCGTAAGCGAACACCAGCACGAACAGCAGCATGGCGGCGTAGACGGCCAGGTCGGACCAGTGGGTGGCGCCTACCTGTTCGGCGCCGTACCAGTACTTGCCGGCATGGCGCATCAGTCCGAGCAGGGGCACATGCACCACATACAAGGTGAACGAAAAGCCCGACAGGCCAGTAGCCGCCGCATGCAGGCGCCGCGCGGCCCCATGTTTGAAGTCGGCCTTTCCCATCAATGCCGACAGCAGCAGGAGAACGGGAAGACTAATCAGCAAATCCTGGGGAAACGACGCGATGGTTTGGTCGTCATTGTCGCCGGTGAGGCGAAAGAACATCGCCAACACCAACAGGCTGCATGCGATCGATGCCTGGATACCGCGGCTGCAATCGATCCGCACGCGCGAGAATGCCGCGCCGAGCAGCCAGATGCAGAAGTACAAGGTGATGGCCAGCGGCAGGAGCGCGGAAATGGCGGCAATGAGCAGGCCGGTACCGACCCGGGCGGTCCAGTGGCGCCCCTGCAGCAAGACCAGCAGCAAGGGGGCCAGCACGTAGTACCAGGTCTCGTTGGCAAGGCTCCACAGGGGATAGTTTCCGCCGAACTGGGGAACGCTGATGGTTTGCAGCCCCAGCAGATTGGCCAGCAGCACCGTCAGCGAGTAGGGATTGTCTGGCGAAAAATCCATGGCGCGCGGATCGATCTGGCCGCTGACGATGGCAATTGCTGCCATCAGCAGAAAGGTCGGGATCAGCACGGTCCATAGACGGGTCAGGCGGTCGATCGCATACAGCGTCAGGGCTTGGGGCTTGCCGTATTTATTCCACAAACTGCCGCCCACCAGCCAGCCGCTGATCAGGAAGAACACCACCACCGCCTGATGCGCGAAGCCGGTCAGGAAGGCCAGTGCCTGGTACCACGCTGGCGGATCGTCCATCGCGCGCAAACTGGGAAAGAATTCGGCGCGCAAATGGGCAGCTGCAACCTCCACCGCAGCCGCGCCGCGTAAGAGCGATATCAGCACCGAGTGGGGGGAGTCGGCGCGCAAATTACTCTCGTCGAGCAAGCGTATGCTGGGCAGGACAGGGGATGTCATGATGGCCTCCGAGGCGTGAGATGACAGGATGTGACGAAGTCGTGGAGCGCGGTGCACGAGCCGGATGAGCTGCCCGCCAATCGCGGGGATTTGCCCCTGGCAGAACTCGGGCGGGACGCGGGTGAAGCCCTGCGCCGCCTGCATTCTTTGACGCGTCGACTGGCGTTCGGCGGGACGGCGGATGCGGCATCATCAGGTCCTCTGCGATATGGGATGCAAGAAAAGCTAATCCAGGGACAGGCCGTGCAAGGGACCTTGTCCGGCCAGCAGGCGCGCGGCCTTGAGCATCCAGTAGCCGACGGGAATCGGGTGGATCAGCCATGCCGCGAGCGCGAATACGACGCCAAACCAGTACAGACCGGTCAGCGGACGGCCTGCCGGAGCAGGGTTGGCCGCTGCCAGCACGCCGATGCTCACGCTGGCGCCGAGCGCAAAGCCGGCCAGGGCTTCGGAAAGACTGTGCTGCCGGTCCGCAACCAGCGCCAGCGCTACCAGCAGGGCGCAGGCCAGCCCGCCCAGCAGGGCGGCGCCGCCAAGCCAGCCGGCGCGCCAGTCTCCGTCACATGGGCGCGGCTTGTGCGCGGGCGCCGCGCGTCCGAGCTGGGCGAGCAGATAGAATGTGGCGGGCAGCACGGCGGCGGCGCCGGCCGCATGGCCGCTCAATGCCTTGAAGCACAGCGTGGCGATGCCCGCGCCACTGAGCAGGTAGGCCATCTTGCTCAGCCCGACGGCGAGCAAGGCCAGCGCGAAACCGGCCGACCAGGCCGCGGCGCGCCGCGGTGCGCGCAATGCCACCAGTGTGGCGCTGATGGCGGCAGCGCCCGGCACGGTCACGTGCAAGTCGCCAAGGTGCAAAAGCATCGTCCAGCTGGCCATAATGTCTCGCTAGCGCAGCAGCGCTGCCAGGGTGCTGACGATGATCTTGAGGTCGGTCCAGAAGCCCCGCTCGAGCACGTAGCGCACATTGAAAGCGAGCTTGGCTGGCATGACCGAATCGAGGTAGGTGCGTTCCGGATCGGCGCTGCGCGCCAGGATTGTACTTTCCTCCTTGAAGCAGATCGATGCCCAGTCGGTAATGCCGGGCCGTACCGACAGCACCACCGTGCGCACATCGGGCGGGTAGCAGGCGACGTAGCGCGGCACTTCCGGGCGCGGCCCCACCAGGCTCATGTCGCCGGCCAGCACATTGAGCAGTTGCGGCAGTTCGTCCAGCTTATGGCGGCGCAGGAATTGGCCGGCCCGGGTAATGCGCCGGTCGGCGCCGACCGTGATCAGGGGCGCAGGCGCCGGATCGTCGCGCATGCTGCGAAACTTGAGTATGTCGAAAATCTGGCCATACTGGCCGACGCGCTTTTGCCGGAACAGCATCGGCCCGGGGGAATCGAGCTTGACCCAGAGACCGATCAGCAATAGCAGCGGCGCCAGCAGCACCAGCCCCAGCGCCGCGGCGACAAGGTCGAACAGGCGCTTGCTCATGTCAGCAGCTCGCGCAGGGCCAGGATGACACGTTCCTGGTCGGCCCCGTTCATTTTGGTGTACAGCGGCAGCGTCAGCATCGAGGCATAGGCCGCTTCGGCCACCGGAAAGGACTGTGCCGACAGGCGGCAGCTGTCGCGCCAGTATGGCTGGCGGTGCAAGGGAATGAAGTGCACGCTGGTACCGATGCCGCGCTCGGCCAGCAGGGCGATCAGGTCGTCGCGCCCGAGCCGCGCGCCGGGCAGCAGGCGTACCGGATACAGATGCCAGGCATGGCTGCTGCCGGCCTGGGGCGCGGCGGGCAGGCGCAAGGGCAGGCCCGCAAGCGCCTCGGTATAAGCGGCGGCCAGCTGTTCGCGGCGCGCCAGGAAGCGGTCGATCTTGCGCAGCTGTTCGATGCCGATGGCCGCCGCCAGGTCGGTCAGATTGTATTTGAATCCGGCCGCGACGACTTCGTAGAACCAGGCTGGCGTGCGCGAGGTGTAGCGGGCAAACGCGTCCTGGCTGATGCCGTGCAGGCGCATTACCCGCACCCGCGCGGCCAGCTGGACATCGCGCGTGACCACCATGCCGCCTTCGCCGGTGGTCATGGTCTTGTTGGCGTAAAAGGAAAAGACCGTGGCGTCGCTGCCCAGCGTCCCGACCAGCCGTCCCTTGTAGCGGGTCGGAAAGGCATGGGCGGCGTCTTCGACCACTTTCAGGCCGTATTCGTGCGCCAGGTCGAGCAGATTGTCCATGTCGCAGGCAAGGCCTGCATAGTGCACGGGGATGACGGCGCGGGTGTGCGGGCCGATGGCCGCTTCGACCGCGGCCAGGTCGAGCGTCAGGGTGAGCGGGTCGACATCGACGAAGACCGGCTGGGCGCCCAGGTAGCGCACCACTTCGGCCGTGGCGGTGAAGGTCAGGGTCGGTACGATGACTTCATGGCCGGGGCCGATGCCCAGCGCTTCCAAGGCCAGGTGCAGGCCGGCGGTGGCCGAGTTGACCGCCATGGCCTGCACCCCGCCGCCGAGGTAGGCGGCGAAGTCCTGTTCGAACTGCCGGGCCTTGGCGCCGGTGGTCACCCAGCCTGAGCGCAGGCAGCTCACTACCGCGTCGATTTCTTCGTCGCCGATGTCGGGTAGCGCGAACGGCAGGAAGTGGCCGGTGGCGTGGAGGAGGTTGTCGGGCATGATGGACTCCGTGGAAGAAAGATGGCCCGCTCAGGCGCAGGCGTGCAGAAAGCGCTGGCCCAGGACGGGATAGCTCAGGTTATCGACCGCATAGCGCTGGCCTCGCAAGCCCATCGCCGCGCGTTCCTCTGGCGTGGCCACGAACAGGGCCAGCAGGCCGCGCACCAGGGCCGGCGGATCCTGCGGTGCCACGCTCAGGCCGCAGGCCGCCTCGGCGACGGGGTCGTTGCCGGCATCGACCGCATGGAGGATGGGCCGCGCTGCCATCATGTAGTCGATCAGCTTGTTGGGCGAGATGCCGAAGCGGTACAGGCGCTGACGTTGCCAGCCCAGGTAGGCGACGTCGAAGCGGCGCAGCAGGGCCGGTACCTGGTGCTTGGGTACCGGGTCGAAGAAATACAGATTGCTCAATTGCAGCTGGCGTGAGAGGGCTTGCAGCCTGGCTTTTTCTGGCCCGCCGCCGACCAGGACGAAAGCCATGCGGGCATCGGCGATCGAGGCGGCCGCGTGCAGCAGGGTATCGAGGGCATTGGCCAGGCCATGGGTGCCGGCATAGCCGACGATGAATTTCCCCTTGGCGCGCAAGCTGTGCATGGTCGCGCCCAGAGCGCCTGGCAGCTCGCCCGGCTGGCCGGCCCATTCGAGCGGATCGAAGCCGTTCGGGACGATGTGCAGCTTGTGCGGCGCCATGCCATGGGCTTCCAGGTGCGCGCGCACCTTGGGCAGGACCGAGACGATGGCGTCGGCGTGGCGGCAGGCAAAGTTCTCGGCGGACTGCAGCAGTTGAATAAAGGGATGCCAGCGCGAGTAGCCGCCCAGTTCCATCGGCGACAGCGGCCACAGGTCGTGCAGTTCGAACAGCAGGCGCGCACCGGCGCGGCGGGCGATGCGGTACGCGGGCCAGATGTCGAGCGGATACGTGCTTGAGGCGATGACGACGTCGGGGCGGCCCCGCTCGGCCAGGCGCTGCGCTTGCAGGCTCAGCCTGGACAGGAAGCTGCCGATGTTGCGCAGCCGGCCGGCGCCGTTGCCGCGATAGGCCGGGCTGGCGATCCAGCGGTAGTCGATGCCGTCGATCTGCTGGTCGAGGAAGGCGGCCCCGTCCAGTTGGGGATTGCGCGCGCGCACGTGGGAAAACGAAGCGGCCACGATGCGGACCTGGTGGCCCAGGCGCACCCATTCGCGGGCGAGGTAGTAGGGGCGGTATTCCATGCCGTGCTCCAGGGAGCCGGCATAGTGATTGATCAGCAGGATGCGCATGATGGCGGTCCAGGTGGAGGTTAGGTGCTACCAGGTCAGGCCTTCGACCAGCCGGCGCAGATTGCAGGCGGTGCTGTCGCGCCAATTGGTTTCCCATTGCACCGGATGGGTCAGCAGGCAAATGCTGCGGTAGCGGCCCAAGGCGCAGCGTGGGGCGACCGGATGGTAGTACTGCGGCGGGGGACGGTCGCTGATGTACAGGTCGAAGCGCTCCAGCAGGGCCGGGTCGTAGGCTTCGCACTCGATGCCGCAGCGCGCGCGGAAAGCCGGGTCGAGCAGGATTTCATTGTTGATGATGTTCAGGCGCCGGTTGGCGAAGTCGCCATGGCTGGCCACCGTACGCAGCTTGAGCGCCAGCGTGCGTTCGATGCGCTGGAGATTGCGCACGAAATCGCCGCGGATTTCGGGGAAGCGCAGGCGCACCGCATCGGCGCGCTTGAGATGGTGGCGCTTGGCGAAATCGGCCACTTCCTCGAAGTGATAGCTCGCTTCGCTGCCGTAGGCTTCGATCTCGCGCATCAGGCCGAAGTCCAGGGTCGACAGGCGAAAGTAATAGCTGGCGGTAATGCCGTGGCGCGCTTCGATGGCGAACATCTTGCCCGCCGTGCGCGGGTCGCTGTCGATGTCGTGACGGTGCACCAGGGTCGGCCGGGCCGGCGTGGCCGGCGCGGTGGCGATGAATTCACGCACCGACAGCTGGGCATAGCCAGCCACCTTGGCCGCCTGCACCAGGCCATCGTACTCGGACAGGCGCGAGGGCATCAGGTAGTCGCTGTAGATGCGGTTGAGCAGTGTTTTCATAGCAGGCTGTACTTCGCGCGGTAGGGGGAAAAGCCGACCATGGTCTTGAATTGCTGCAAACCAGGCAGGGCGCCGAAAAAGGTGTCGTACATCAGATAGTGCAGCGCCGGCTGGCCCAGCAGGCGGGCGACGATGTCGACCACCAGCAGGTGCATGATGCCGTCGTTGTTGCGGTAGCCCATCAGGTGGGAAAACGCGGAAAAATTGCCGTAATGGCCGACGTTGGCATAGGCCATCAGCTTGCCGTCGGCGTTCAAGACGCCGTAATACTGGAAATTGGGCAGCGGCTCGAAATAGACCTGCCTGGTCTGGTAGTGCTCGTCCATCGGCCGGCCCTGGCGCTGAGCGAGCGAGGTATGAATGGCGTGGATGTCGTCGACGTAGGCGTTGCGGTCGATGGTGCTCACCACGTAGCCGCGGCTGCGCGCGCGGCGCGCGTGGAAAGCGCCATTGTTCTTGCCCTTGATACGTTCGAGGTAGTCCTCGAGGCTGGCGCAGGCATGCAGGTCGAGCAGGGCGGCGCCCCAGCTCTTATGCTGGATCAGCTTGTACTTGGGATGCCGCTTGGTGTAGTAGCGGTAGGCCGGGAGCACCACCTCGGGCGCGATCTCGCGGCGAAATTGCAGCTGCGCCACCGGCAGATCCAGCAGCCGCCTGATCAGCATCACATGTTGGGACAGGGTAGTCATCACGGTATCGCATCAAGGAGTGGGTAGCTCGGGCGGCATGGTCAGGCTTGCGGGCAGTACCGCTGTGGTGAGCGCGGGAGTTTCATCGCAAGGCCTCGTAGAACGCCAGCAGCTTGGCCGATTCGACGCCCCAGTTGTAGCGCTCGCCGATGGCGCGGCGCCCGTTGGCGCCCATCCGGGCGGCGATCTCGGGGTGGCCGGCCAGATAGTCGATCGCGGCGGCGATGGCGCCCGGATCGCGCGGATCGACGCACAAACCGCAATCGTGTTCTTCCACGATGCCTTGCCACAAGGGGATGGCGGAGGCGATGACGGGAATGCCGGCGGCCATGTATTCGAACATCTTGACCGGCAAGGCATCGAGGTAGTTCGGCTGCGGGTGCAAGGTGACCAGCCCGGCCAGCGAACGGTCCAGGGTGGCGCCGACGCCCGCCCGGTCGAGCTCGCCGAGCCAGTTGACGCGCGTCCAGCCGGGTTGCGCGCACATCGCGGCGGCCAGGGCCGGGTCTTCGAACATGCCGGCCAGGTTCAGGCGCACACCCGAGCGCAGCAGCGAGCACGCGGCCACCAGTTCGCGTACCCCGCGCATAGCCGCGATGCTGCCGACATAACAGACCTCGCGGGCTTTGCACTCCCATGACGGGGCCGCCTTGAATTCGGCCTGTACCGGATAGTTCGCCACCTCGACCGTGCGCCGGTTGATGCGGGAAAATTTGGCGCCGATGGCGGGCGTGGCGGCGACGATGCCATCGAAGCTGCGGCATGCCAGGCGCTCCAGCGCCGCGGCGCCGTGCGCCAGCATGCTGCGTCCCGCCGGACTCAGGTAGGGCTTGCCGAGCAACTGCAGGGGCAAATCCTCGTGGGCATCGAAAATGACGGTCTTGCCCAGCCACTTCAAGCGCAGGCCGGCCGGGATCAGTTCCGGATCGTGCAGATGGTAGATGGCGGCGTCGAGCGCGCGCGCATGGCGGTAGACGCGGGCGGTGCTGCGCAGCATGCGCGCCATGCGTCCCTGTTCGCGGCCGACATCGATGATATCGACGCCGTCGCGCCGGCAGTTGCCCAAGCCGTCGGCCACGATCAGCGACACTTTATAGCCCTGCCGCGCCAGGTCCCGGCACTGCTTCACGAAAATCCGGGTATCGTGGCGCGGATGGGCGGAGGTCAGATGGGCGACCGACACTGAGTTTTTTTCCATGGCTGTAGCGTGCGAAGGAACCGAGGGCGGCACCGATGAACATGTCGGTGAAGTAGTGCGAGGTGACCAGCAGGAGCAGGGTGACGCAGGCGATGGCAAAGCCGAGCAGGAAATCGCCTTGCCGGGCTGGATGAAAGAAGCCGTTGAGCAGCATGGCCGCCACCGGCACCGCCAGCAGTCCCAGCACGAAAACAAAACCGAACAGCCCGGTGTCGACCCAGGCCGACAGCACGTTGTGGGAATACAGGCCGGGCTGGTAGCTGGCATAGTCGCCAAGCAGGGGATAGTGGGTGATGGTCTGCCAGGCGTAGATGCTGAGGTGGTGGCGCTTGTTCGCCGAGGTCGACTGCGACAAGTCCAGCAATTCCAGGATCCGGTTGCTGGGCAGCAGGGATAGCAGCGCGTCGATGTTGACGTACAGCAGGGCGATCAGGACGCCGAACACCAAGGCCATCAGGAGCTTGCGGCGCGCGTAATAGAGTTCGATGATCGGCACCATGGCCAGCATGGCGACGAACTCGCTGCGCGCGGTGTTGACGAACAGGGTCGGTGCGGCCAGCCCGTACAGGATCACGCGCAGCAGGCGCGTGCGCGTGTGGGTTGCCAGCACGGCGAATGTCAGCAGGTAGGAGCGCGAAAACCCCTGGTAAGTGGCCAGGCTTTCGGGATTTTTGGCCGCACCCAGCGGTGCCAGGTAGAACGAGCCGTCCACCGAGTAGGCGAAGACGATGGCCGACATCGCGAACAGGCAGGCGATCAGGACCCGGCGCAGCGCCGGCTGGCTGAAATCGGTGAACTTGAAGATGAAGAACAGGTTGACGATGAACAGGATGCCCAGCACATGGTTGCCGACGATCTGCAGCTTGCCGCCACCCAGTGCGTTGACGCCAACGATGGCCATGAAATACAGGATGTAGAGGTTGAAGTACAGGTCGTGGCGGGAAAACTGCAGGCGCTCGTGGCGGATGCGGTAGACGTAGATGAACAGCAGCGGCGGCGCGGCCAGCAGCGACGCCGGCGCGAAGAAGCCTCCGAGCACGGCCCCCATGCGGCCCAGTCCCAGCAGCGTGTGATAGAAGAAAAAGCCGGGAAACAGCGCGAGGAAGGCCGCCGCGCCGATGCGGTGCTCGGGCCGCAGGGGCGGCTGAATCACATGGCTTGACAGGGTGCTCATGCGAAGGCCACCTTGTTGCCGGAGCACTGGTACGACATGCGCAGGTACACCAGGTACAGCGCCGAATAGCCGATGGCATAGCGTGCCACGCTCTGCTCCAGGGTGCCGGGCACGAGGAAGACGCCCAGGGTCATGCCGAACAGCGCCACCTGCCAGACCAGGTCGATTTTCTGGCGGCCGGTGACGAAAAATACATAGCTGAGCGGACTGGCGACGAAATTCAAAAAATACAGCGGCGCCAGCAGTTGCGCCAGTTCGCCCGCGCGCCGCCATTGTTCGCCGAACACCCAGGCAAACAGGGTGGGCGAATACAGCAGCAGCAGCGCCGAGGGGCCGGCGCCGAGCAGCAGCAGGGCCTTGAAGGTGTACAGATACGCCTCGCGGCAATTGCCATGGGTCCGGAAATCGAGCACGGACTGGCGTTTGAACACTTCCAGCACCGACGACGCCAGCAGTGCCACGGGAGCCGAGAGTACGCGCTGGGTGAGTGCGAACAGCCCCGCGGCCAGCGCACCGTGGCGGGCGCCGATGGCAAACAGCGGTAATTGCCCGACCAGCGCGTTGAGCAGGTTGGAGGGCAGGGAAAAGCGCCAGAAAGCGGCGTGCCGGCGCAGGTAGTGGCGCGCGTCGTCGCTGGTCAGGGTAGCGATGCGCGGCGACGGCGGCGCCAGCAGCCAGGTGGCCGCGATCAGCCCGACGGCCAGGCCGGCCAGTTGCCCCAGCATCAGGGCAGCGCTGCCGGCGCCCAAGGCCAGCAGGGCGAGCTGGATGGCGGCGATGCTGCCGGCTCCCCAGATCTTGGCGGTGGCGGCCTTGCCGAACGCGCCCTTGGAGGTGGCGAAGGCCAGCGTGGCTTGCATGCAGGCGGTCAGCCAGATGGCCGGCGCCAGCGCGGCGATGCCGAGCCAGGGAATGCGTGCCGCCGTTTGCACGCCGAGCACGTGCGCCAGCGCCGCGCAGGCGCCGGCGACCAATGCAATGATGGCGGCGGCGTTGGCGATTACCCCGTAGCCGATACGTTGGTGAGCGAGATTGTGGTCGAGAATCAAGGCGGCCTCCAGCCGCAGGGTGGCCGCGATGGCGACCACGGCAACCGTCCCGAGCCACACGCTGAAGACCCCCATTTCTGCCGGTGAGCACAGGCGCGTGATCAGCGGTGCCGCCAGCAAAGGCAGCACCTGCGCGCCGAGCGCGCCGCCGAGTACGGTGGCGACATGTTGCCAGTAGGCGGGCAGTGAGCGTTTCATGGCGGCGGCAACGGTGGCTGGCTATGCATGGGCCGCCGGGATGGGCGGGCGGGCATGGTCTGAAGCGGCCGCCGCCAGCACGGCACCGGCCACTGCCTGGACTTCCTCGTCGCGCAGGTAGGGGCCCATCGGCAGGCTGAGCACCTTGGCGGCCATGCTGCGGGCCACCGGTGCGCTGGCCCCGTTGCACCAGCGCGCATAGGCCGGCTGCAGGTGAATTGGCAGGGGATAATGGACGGCGCTGGGAATGCCAGCTTCCTGCAGCGCAGCCTGGACCCGATCGCGCTGCTCGACGACGACCGTATATTGGGCCAGTGCGCTGCTGCGGTCGCGCAGGCGCGCCACCAGGCCGAGCTTGCCTGAAAGCTGCGCATCGTACGCCGCCGCCACCCGCGCCCGCTGGCTCAGTTCCCAGTCGAAGCGTTCGAGCTTGGCCAGCACGATCGCGCACTGGAGCGTGTCCATGCGGCCGCCCACGCCGACGCGCGTGTGCACATAGCGGCGCGACTGGCCGTGGACGCGGATCTCGCGCATGGCGGTGGCCAGCGCGTCGTCGCTGGTGAACAGGGCGCCGCCGTCGCCGTAGCAGCCCAGCGGCTTGCTGGGAAAGAAACTGGTGCAGCCGATGGTGCTGAGGTTGCAGCTGCGCTTGCCTTGATAGACGGCGCCGAAGCTTTGCGCGGCGTCTTCGATGACCGGCAATCCATGCCGCGTGGCGATCGCGTTGATGGCTTCCATGTCGGCCGGCTGGCCGTACAGCGACACCGGCAGGATGGCGCGCGTGCGGCTGCTGATCTTTTCCTCGATCAGCGTGGGATCGATGTTGCAGGTGGCCGGGTCGATGTCGGCAAACACCGGGGTGGCGCCGAGCAGGACGATGACTTCGGCGGTGGCGATGAACGAGAACGGCGTGGTGATGACTTCATCGCCGCGGCCCACGCCCAGCGCCATCAGGGCAATGAGCAGCGCCTCGGTGCCGGAGGACACGGTAATGCAATGGCGCGCGCCGGTATAGCTGGCCAGCTGGGTTTCCAGTTCGGCCACCTCGGGCCCCATGATGTATTGGCCGTGATCGAGCACGGCCTGGATGCGCGCATCGATGCGCGCGCGCTGCGCGTGGTACTGGCTTTTCAGGTCGATGAATTCCATGGTGCCCTCAAAAGGATGCGGACGGGGTGGGAGCGCCGGCGGCGGCAGGGTCGAACATCGTGCACACGCCGTTGGCCAGGATGTAGAGTTCGCCGGTGTGCGGGCATTCGGCCTGGGCCGGGCCGCCCAGCGGCAGGGGCAGGCGTTCGCCGAAGCGGCTGATCCAGCCGGTCTGGCGGGCCGGCACGCCGGCCATCAGCGCGAATGCCGGCACGTCGCGGGTGACCACGGCGCCGGCGGCGATGAAGGCATGCTGGCCGATGGTCACCCCGCAGACGATGGTGGCGTTGGCGCCGATGGTGGCGCCGCGCCGCACCAGCGTGCGCCGGTACTGGTGCTTGCGCACCAGCGCGGCGCGCGGGTTGAAGACGTTGGTAAAGACCATGCTGGGACCGCAGAACACTTCGTCTTCGATGGTGACGGCGTCGTAGACCGAGACATTGTTTTGAATCTTGACACCGTTGCCGATCTGGACGTCGTTGCCGATAAAGACGTTCTGGCCCAGCGAGCACGCCTTGCCGACCGTGGCGCCGGCACAGACGTGGGCGAAATGCCAGACCTGCGTGCCCTGGCCGAGACGTGCGCCAGCATCGACGATGGCGCTGGGATGGATCGATGGGGCGCCTGGCGCGAGCGGTTCACAGGACATGGCTTAATACTCCAGCGGAAGGGCAACCCGGCGGCCGTCGCGCGCCGACATATAGGCTGCGATGAGCACTTCGAGCGACTTCAGGCCCTCGCGGCCGTCGGTTTCGGGTTCGGCTTCGCCGCGCAGCACCTTGATCACGTTGTCGTAGTAGTGCAGGTGGCCGAAGCCGTACACCGATTCGGTCTGGTAGCTGGCGTCGCGCACCTTGAGGTCGTCCTCGTGGGGGGTGGCGAATTCCCATTGCTCGATGTGATTGACCGCCACGCCGCCAATGCGCACCGTGCCGCTCTCGCCGAGGATGGTGATGCTGCCTTCGAGGTTGCGCGGATAGGTCAGCATGGTGACATTGACGGAGCCGAGCGCGCCATTGCGCCAGCGCAGGCTGATGACACCGGTGTCCTCGACCTCGATGTCGCGCGCTAGGGTGGCGGTATAGGCTTGCAGGCTTTCCACCGGGCCGATGATCCAGTCGAGCAGATCGACGTAATGGCTGGCCTGGTTCATGAAGGCGCCGCCATCGAATTCCCAGGTGCCGCGCCAGCGCGCGCTGTTGTAGTAGGCGTCGGGGCGGGTCCAGAAGACGTTCAGGTTGACCATGTAGATGCGGCCGAAGCGCTTGTGTTCGACCGCGCGCTTGAGCAGCTGCAAAGTGGCGTTACGGCGGTTCTGCTTGACCACGAACATGCGCACCCCGGCCGCGTCGCAGGCGGCGACCATGCGCTTGCCGTCTTCCCAGCGGGTTGCCATCGGCTTTTCGGTGATGACGTGGCGCCCCGCCGCGGCGATGGCGACGGCGTGTTCGGGATGCAGGCCGGACGGCGTGGCGACGATGACGGCATCGGCATTGCTGCGTTCGAGCATGGCGGACAGGCAGTGGAAGGGGCGCGCTCCGGTCTGGCTGGCAGCCTGGCCGGCTGCGGCCGGGTCGATGTCGCACACGTCGACCAGCTCGCAGCGGTCGGCATGCGCGGCGATGGCCTTGATGTGATTGGCCGCGATGCGGCCGCACCCGACCAGGGCGAAGCGAATACGGCGGTCATGAATGACAGGATAGATACGCATGGAGGCTCCTTGTGCTTATGCCTTGACGACATTGGGCAGGCGTTCCAGGAATACCCCGCGGGTGTCGACGATCAGGCGGGCGTGCTGCTGGATCAGCGGATAGTCGAAGGCGGCGTGGCTGGTGGCCAGCAGCACCACGTCGTAGGCGGCGATGCTGTCGGCCGACAGTTCCACGCTGGCCAGGTCGAAATGGTGCTCGCGCATGGGGGGGAAGACCGGTACGTGCGGATCGGAATATTCGACGATGGCGCCCTTGGCGCGCAGGATTTCCATCAGCTCGACCGAGGGCGATTCGCGCATGTCCTCGACATCGTTCTTGTAGGCGATCCCGAGCACGAGCACGCGGCTGCCCTTGACCGAGCGCGCGCGCTCGTTGAGGGCATCGGTCAGCTTGCCGATGACCCAATGCGGCATGTCGCTATTGATTTCGCCGGCCAGTTCGATAAAGCGGGTATGCAGGCCGAACTGGCGCGCTTTCCAGGTGAGGTAAAAGGGATCGATCGGGATGCAGTGGCCGCCCAGGCCAGGCCCTGGATAGTAGGGCGTGAAGCCGAACGGCTTGGTGGCGGCTGCGCGAATGACTTCGTGGATGTCGATCTGCATGCGGTCGGCAATGACCTTCATCTCGTTGACCAGGCCGATGTTGACGGCGCGGTGGATGTTTTCCAGCAGCTTGGTCAACTCCGCCGCGCGCGTGGAACCGACCGGCACGACCTGGTCGATGGCCGCGCGGTACAGGGCAATGCCGGCCTGCAGGCAGGCCGGCGTGTCGCCGCCGCATACTTTGGGAATGGTGCGGGTGTCGAAGTGGCGGTTGCCGGGATCTTCGCGTTCCGGGGAGAACACCAGGAAGACGTCGTGGCCGACGGTCAGTCCGCGCGACTGCAGGCGCGGGCGCAGTTCTTCGTCCGTGGTGCCAGGATAGGTGGTGCTTTCCAGCGAGACGATCTGGCCGGGGCGCAGCGACGGCAGCAGCGCGTCGGCGGTGGCCAGCACGAAGCTCAGGTCCGGCTCGCGGTAGGCGTTGAGCGGGGTCGGCACGCAGATGATCAGGGCATCGGCGTCGGCTGCGCGGGTAAAGTCGCAGGTGGCCTCGAAACCGTGCGTGCGCGCCGCCGCAATGGCGCTGGCGGGAATGTGTTCGATATAGCTGGCCCCACTGTTGAGCCGATCCACTTTGTGCGCGTCAATATCGATTCCCAATACCCGGAATCCGGCTTCGGCATAGCGCAGGCTGAGCGGCAGGCCGACATAGCCGAGTCCGATAATGCCAATGACGGCCTGGCGTGTGTCGAGCCGGGCAATCAGGCGCGCTAAATGACTGCTGGAATGGAGGTCACGCATGTTTATCTCCGCATTCAATGAAAGTCGGTGTGAATTCAAGAACTAGATTCGATAGGGAATATTCTTTTTAAGCGGTACCGGGCGCGGTTTGATCGGCAAGCTGGCCGGCGGTGGCATTTGGTATTGCGGGGTATATTCACTGACGATGGCTTTCACCATGGATTCGATCATGCCGCGGTCGTTGGTATCGCAGGCCGTCATCAGGAAAGTAATATAGGTATCCAGGATTCCGGGATGCAGGGCATTTTCTTTCATGCGCATAATGCGCGGATGGGCGCTTGGATACACTTTTCCGTCGGTGAGCAATTCTTCGTTGAGTTTTTCGCCGGGAAATAGTCCGACGAATTTGATTTCAATATCGCCATCGGGATGTTGCGGCGTTTTTTCGGTCAGGCCGGACATGACGATCATGGTGCGGGCCAGATCGACGATGCGGATCGGTTCACCCATGTCGAGCACGAAGACTTCGCCGCCTTTGGCCATGGCGCCGGCCTGGATGACCAGCTGAGCCGCTTCGGGAATGAGCATGAAATAGCGCGCCACGTCGGGGTGGGTGATGGTGAGCGGGCCGCCATGGGCGATCTGGCGCTGAAACAGGGGAATCACCGATCCGGAGGAGCCCAGCACATTGCCGAAGCGCACCATGCAAAAGGTGGTGCTGGTGGATGTGGCGGCGGCGGCCTGGAAAATGAGCTCGGCGATGCGCTTGCTTGCACCCATGATGTTGGTCGGGCGCACCGCCTTGTCGCTGGAAATGAGCACGCAGGTCTGCACCGAGAAGCGGGCGGCCGCGGCGGCGATGACCTGGGAGCCCAGCACGTTGTTGCGCAATCCCTCGACAATATTGCTCTCGACCAAAGGGACGTGCTTGTAGGCGGCCGCATGGTAGATCGTGTCAATTTGCTGGTCCTGCAGGATGCGTTCGACCAGCGGCACGCTGCATACCGAGCCCAGGTGGGCGATGATGGGCAGGCCGGGAAAGCGGTTGCAGAGTTCCTGCTTGATGGTGTACAGGCCGAATTCGGAATGGTCCAGCAGGTGAAGCTGGGCCGGTTCCTGGGTGACGATCTGGCGGCACAGTTCGCTGCCGATCGAGCCGCCGGCGCCGGTGACCAGCACCGTCTTGCCCCGGACGCAGCGGGCAAACAGCTCGTGGCGCGGAGGCACGGGAGCGCGCCCGAGCAGGTCTTCTACCTTCAGCTCGCGGATGGTGGGTGCGGCGCTTTTTTCGTCCACCATCGCCAGCAGCCGGCCCAGGATGCGGGTGGGAACGCCGGCTTGCGCCAGGCGCTGCATGATGTCGCGCAGGCGCTGCGGCGACACGCGCGGGATGGCGATGATGACTGAACGGATGCACAGGGCGTTGACCATTTCGACCAGGCGGTCGGTGTGGAACACGCGCAAGCCGGCAATGGTTCTGTCATTGTGCGCGTGCTTGTCGTCGAAGAAACATACGGGACGATATTCGTTGCTTGCCCGCATGGTGAACGCCAGCTGGGCGCCCGGTTCGCCCGCGCCATAGATGGCCACCGCCTGGTCGCCGGCGCTGCGCTCGGCGGCATGCTTGCGTAACAGATTGCGCATGGCCAGGCGCGATGTCACCACGTAGGAAAACACCACGAACCAGTAGATTGCCAGCGCGCTGCGGGGGAAGCCGGCATCGTTCAGGGCCAGCAGCACCAGGTACAGGCTCAGCACGGCTACCCCCAGCGCCAGGCCGGTGCCGATCAGCATGCGCTGGTCGATGAAGCGGATGACCGCGCGGTACAGGTCGGACATCGATAGCGCGGCGATGGTCACGAGGGCAGCGACCGCATAGGACAGGGCGCCGACGCTGGCGGCCAGCCGCAGGTCGCCGACCCGCAGCAGCATGGCCATCAGGAAGCACAAGGGCAGGGCGACCAGGTCGACAGCCACCATCAGGGTAATTTTGACCGTGCGGTTCATGGAAACCAGTTCGGAACATAACTGGCCGAGGATCTTGATTGAAAGTGTCCGCATGGCAGAATCACCGCTGATGATTAACAGGATATGCGCGTATGACGATAAACGCCCGTCGAATTTTAATAATATGTATTGATGCAAATTTTTCCCAAGGGATTGTTTGTCCTTTGGAGATTTGATTATGTGGCCGACGTTTATGCCCGGGTTTGAGAATCCTCAATGGCTGACTTTCCGTGTTATTGGCGTAATTAATTGGCGGGAATAAATAGGGCGGGTCGGTCATCCTCTTATATTGCTGGCGAAAAGTTTATCGGACGAATTATTTGAATATGGGAAAATACGTTTAAACCAGGCTTGTCCGCAATATGGGGCGGGCTTGATATGGATGAATACCGCCGCGCTCGCGCTTCCTACGCTTAGAACAAGCGCACGCTGGAGGCCGCCATGTCAGTTTCTCTATCGATTGAGCAATTGCTTGAATTGGCGCCGAATTGTTTGCCGACCTACCGCGCCGCCTTCAACGGCCAGCATCCCCAGGTGCTGGCACATTTCGGCATCAACACCACGCCACGCCGGCTGGCGCACTTCGTCGCGCAGGTCATGCATGAAACCGGCGCGCTGACCTGCCTCGAGGAAGATCTCGATTACAGCGCGGCGCGGCTGGTGGCGGTGTGGCCGGCGCGTTTTCGGCCACGCGGCCCGCTGGTGCCGGCGGAGTATGCGCACAACCCGCGCAAGCTGGCCAACGCGGTCTACGGCGGCCGGCTAGGCAACTTGGACCCTGACGATGGCTACAGTTTTCGTGGCCGCGGACTGATGCAGCTGACTGGAAAGGACAGCTATGCACGCGCGGCCACAACTTTATTCGCCTGCGCGCCGCAGGCGCCGGCGCAATTGCCCGACTTCGTGCGCGATCCCGGCGCGGTGCTGACGCCTGCGTGGTGCCCGCCCGCGGCGGCGGCGCACTGGCACGTGCGTGGCTGTAATCTGGCGGCCGATTGCGACGATGTCGACGCGGTCGCACACCGCATCAACGGCGGCGCGGTCGGCATGCGCGAACGGCATGCCTGGTATGCCCGCACGCGCGCGTTGTGGCAATAAGCCACGCGCCTCCCCGCGACGACTCAGGCCGCACGCCCTGTCGCCACAGGCTTTTCGCAGTGTGCGTTCAGTGTGCGGCAACGTACGGTCGACTCAATCGTGCGCACCTAAGATGAAGTCGTGTGAGTGAGACGCATCGCGGCGCAGCCGGCGATGTCCTTGTTTCCTCAGCAGGTTAGCCGGTCGCCTCGAGGATCGGCACCAGAATTCATCAGGGCTGCCGCAGCGTACCGCGGCAGCATCGAAGCGATTCGGAAACGGAGGTTGTGATGACTACCTTGACCCATCCATCCAAGCACCTGGTACGCGAATATCTCGAACGGCGCACGCGCGCTTCCAGGCCGCCGCCATCGCCGGAGGAGATCCGGCGCGAGCTGGGATGGGGCCTCCTGACCGGGGAAGTGAAATGGCCGGGAACAACCCGGCCATCCTGAAGTCCTACAAGCGCCTTGGACTTACTCCTATGTTGTAGCCGCACTTGGCAACGCATACTGGACTTACTGAACAACAAGGGGAGCAACCATGACTAAACGTATCGGCAATAAGGACGAAGCGCAGCATCGCAGCAAACAAGAGAAAAAAGAGACCAAGCGCACCAATATCGAGCGTGAGGCCATCAAGCAGGCCATCGCGAGGACCAAATACCGCAACCAGGTCAAGAACCGGCCGTCGGCCGAAGCCTTCCTGCCGCCCGCCTGACAGAGCCGATTCCTGTTTCGCAAAGCCCGCACCGTTGATCGGCGCGGGCTTTGTCGCATTTGAGCCCGCCCGAGGGCGCCATTGACCGATGCTGGCGGCATTCACCGGCAGCCGGTGGCCGTTGGCCGAAATGTGCTTGGGCCGCGCCGCGTAAGAGGCTATCGTTACGCCATTCTTTCGAACGGGAGGCAAGGTGAGTACCGAACAATCTTACGAGTGGCGGCGCCAGCTGGTGTGGGGCTTGGTCATTGTCGGCTTCGGGCTGGTGCTATTTCTGGATAATATCGACATCGTCCAGGTGGAACATCTCTGGCATTATGCGCCGCTGGTGCTGGTGGTGCTGGGGATGAACAAGATGGTAGGCTATCCTACCGCGCGGCATTTCTCCGCCGGTTTGTGGCAAATGTTTATCGGCCTGTGGCTGTTTGCCGTCTTCGAGCAGATGTACGGCCTGACTTTCCGGAATAGCTGGCCGATCGTGATTATCGCCGTCGGCGTGAAAATCGCGATCGAGCCGGTGATCAGGGCGCGCTTCGCGCCGAATGCGGAGGACAGCCATGAAAAATAGTCAAACTGGACGCAGCGTGGCCGGCCAGGTGGTGCTGGGCCTGATGGTGGTGGCGCTGGGCGTGATGTTCATGCTCGACACATTCAATGTGCTGCAATTTCAGCGGGTCGTGTCGTTCTGGCCCTCGGTGCTGCTGGTGCTGGGCGTGGTCAAGCTGCTCGATACGCGCTCGTCGAACGGCCCGATCGTGGGCATCCTGCTGCTGGCGGCCGGCGGCATTCTGATTCTGAATAATCTGGGACTGCTGTATTTTGAATGGCGCATGGTGTGGCCGGCGCTGCTGATCCTGTTTGGCGGCTCGCTTGTGTATCGCGCGCTGACCCGGCGCGCGGGCGCGCAGGGCGATTCGAAATCCGATGACGATTCCTTCATTGAAGCCACCGCCATCGTGGGCAGTTTTCAGCGGCGCCTGACCACGCCGGATTTCAAGGGCGGGGAAATTACCGCCATCATGGGGGGCTGCAATCTCGATTTGCGCGACTGTTCGATCAATGGCGAAGTGGTGATCAACGTGTTCGCAGCGATGGGGGGCATTGTCATCAAATGCCCGCCCGACTGGACCGTGGTGCTGCAGGGAGCCCCCTTCATGGGCGGATTCGAGGAAAAGACGGTGCGTCCTCCGAATGGATCGAAGCGGCTGGTGGTCAAGGGTTATGCCATCATGGGCGGCGTCGAAGTGCGTAACTGATGGCAGCCGGATTATCCAGCCGGCGCGGCGCCATGCTGTATCTGCTGGCGTGGCTGTTGCTTGGCCTGATATTTACAGCCATGATAGTCGCGGCCACCGGCGCCAGTTGGGGGAGTGCCTGCTGGTTTGCCGTTCCGCTGACGGTGCTGTATGGCGTGGCCTCGGGTTTTTCGGCCTATTATCTGTGCCGCGCCTATCCGCTCACGGAACGCCGCCCCGGCGCGATTGTGACCGTGTTCTTGCTGTCGGCCATCGTCGCGGGCTTGCTGCTGGCCGGCATGTCGATGCTGTGGAACGGTTTGTGGGCGGACTACGGCGGCATTGTGCTGGCACCGCCGTTGCGCGCCACGGTGTTTGCGCTAGGGGTGATTTTGTACTGCCTCTGCGCCGTAGGGCATTATCTGGCGATCGAATTCGAGCGAGCCCGCAGCGCCGAGCGGCGTGAATTTCAATCCGCCCTGGCCGCGCAAGAGGCCGACCTGCGCATGCTGCGCACGCAGATCGATCCGCATTTTCTCTTTAATAGTCTGAATTCGATCAGCGCCTTGACCTCGATCGACGCGGCAAGGGCACGCGCCATGACCTTGCAGCTGGCCGATTTTTTTCGCCTGACGCTCAGGCTCGATGCCAACCACGACGTGACACTCGGCGCCGAAGCCGACCTGGCCGTGCGCTTTCTGGCCATCGAACAGGTACGTTTCGGTGCCCGCCTGCAAACGGCGTTCGCGATCGCGCCCGATGCGGTGCATTGCCTGGTGCCGCCAATGATCCTGCAACCGCTGGTGGAGAATGCGGTCAAACATGGGCTGGGTCACTTAAGCGAAGGCGGCACCATCGCCATTCGCGCCGAACGGGCCGGTTCGCGGCTGCGGGTTGCCGTCGAAAATGCGATTGATATCGATATGCCGGAGGCGGGCGTGTCCGGTATTGGCCTGCTCAATGTGCGGCAGCGCCTGGCCGCGGCGTACGGCCACGAGGCCAGTGTCCACTGGACCAGAACCGATGCCGGCTTTCGGGTCGAATTGACCTTGCCGGCCAAGACGATGGAGTCATGATGCGAGTAATAATTGTCGACGATGAGCAATTGGCGCGCGCACTGGTGCGCGAGTACCTCGGCCACCATGGCGATATCGAGATCGTGGCCGAATGCGCTAACGGTTTCGACGCGGTCAAGGCCATCGCCGAGCTCAAGCCGGACCTGGTCTTTCTCGATATTCAAATGCCCAAGCTGACCGGTTTCGAAGTGCTGGAATTGGCCGGGCGCGAGGCGCGTTTCATCTTCGTTACCGCCTACGACCAATATGCCTTGAAGGCGTTCGAGGTCCATGCGGTCGATTATCTGCTCAAGCCCTTCAGCCAGCAGCGCCTGGACGAAGCGCTGGCCCATGCGCGCCGGACCGCCGTCAATGCCGCCGCCATCGACGCGGTGCTCGCTGAACCGGCTGTGCGCGGCAAACCGCTGGACCGGGTGGCGATCCGCGAGGGCGGGCGCATTCACGTGATCGGCACCAGCGCCATCGTGTCGGTGGAAGCCCAGGACGATTATGTGTCGATCAAGGCCGATGGAAAATCGTATCTGAAGAACCAGCGCCTGTCCGATCTGGAAGGGCAGCTCGATCCCGCCTGTTTCGCGCGCGTGCATCGCTCCTTCCTGGTCAATCTTGCCTGCATCAGCCAGATCGAACCGGGCCGCGACAGCCATGCCGCCGTGCTCACCGATGGCAGCCGTATTCCCGTCAGCCGCAGCGGTTTTCAGAAAATCAAACACCTGCTGCGTTGATGCCGACGCGGTCGACCTGCCACCAGTGCGGCAGCAGCGCACGCACGGCGCTCTGGTCGAACCGGTCGTCGATCAGATAGACCACGCCGCGGTCCTGTTCGGTGCGGATCACACGTCCGGCCGCCTGCACCACTTTCTGCAGTCCGGGATATAAATACGTGTAGTCGTAGCCTGCCCCGAAACGCTGTTGCATGCGCTCGCGCAGCTGCTCATTCACGGGATTGATTTGCGGCAGGCCGAGCGTGGCGATGAATGCACCGATCAGGCGTGCTCCCGGCAAATCGATGCCTTCGCCGAATGCGCCGCCCAGCACCGCAAAGCCGATGCCACGGCCATCGAGCGTAAAGCGGCGCAGAAAGGCATCGCGTTCGCTTTCGCTCATGCGGCGCGGCTGGCGCCACACCGGAATGTCCGGATGGCTGCGTTCGAAGGCATCGGCGACCAGCTCCAGATAATCGAAACTGCTGAAGAACGCCAGGTAATTGCCCGCTTGTGCGGCGAATTGACGCGCCATTAAGTCGGCGATCGGCGCAGCCGAACGGGCACGGTGCTGGAAGCGCGTCGAGATGTCGCGCACCACGTGCACGTCCAGCTGGTCGGCGCCGAATGGCGAGGCGATATCGACCCAGGCCGTGGTATCGGGCAGGCCCAGCATATCGGCGAAGTAATGCCAGGGACTGAGGGTGGCGGAAAACAGGGCAACGCTGTGGGCGAGGGAAAAGCGCGGCTTGAGGAAGGGCGCCGGGATGACATTGCGGATGCATAAAGTCGATTGCTTTGCATCCTGCACCTGGATGTCGCACAGCGAATGGTCGCCAAATACTTCGCTCAGGCGCATGAAGTGCAGGGCGTCGAAATAGAAGCGCTGCAGCGCCGGGTCGATCAGGCCACCTTGTTCTGCAAGAAAATCGGTGATGGCGCTGGTGGCGCTTTGCAGGGTGCCCAGCAGATTTTCAGGCGGCGCATCGAGCACGGCGTAGGACGTGGCCGGATGCACCGGCCAGGCACGGCCGATCCGGTCGAGCTCCTTCCTTAGTAGTGCGGGCGCGGCGGCGCGCGCGGCGCGCAAGCTGTCGCGGTCCAGTTCGGCGCTGTACATCTTGCGCGCGCGCGCCACCAGATTGTGCGCCTCGTCGGCCAGCACGCTGACTCTCCACTGGTGGTTCAGGGTGAGGCCGTGCAACATGGCGCCCAGGTCGAAATAATAGTTGTAGTCGCCCACGATCAAGTCGCTCCAGCGCGCCATTTCGCTGCCCAGATAATAGGGACAGACGTCGTGGGCCAGTGCCACGTTACGCAGTCCGGTGGCATCGAGCATGTCGACGCCGAGCGCAGCCTGGCGCGCGGCCGGCAGGCGGTCGTAGAAGCCCTTGGCCAGCGGACAGGATTCGCCATGGCATGCCTTGTCCGGATGGGCGCACGCCTTGTCGCGCGCGACCAGTTCCAGCACGCGCAGGGGCAGGCTGCCGGCCGCCTCTATAATGGCCGCGGCGGCGTCGAGTGCGAGCTGGCGCCCGGGTGTCTTGGCGGCCAGGAAAAACACCTTGTCCAGCCTGTGCTGGGGTGCTGCCTTCAGCACCGGGAACAGTGTGCCGACCGTCTTGCCGATGCCGGTGGGCGCTTGCACCATCACGCAGCGGCCGCTGCGGTTGGCATTGAACACGGTTTCGGCCAGATCGCGCTGGCCGGGGCGAAAGCCGGCATGGGGAAATTGCATCCCGGCCAGGGCGGTATCGCGCGCCCTACGATGTGCCAACTCTTGCTCGGCCCAAGCCAGGAAGCGCAGGCATTGTTGCTCGAACAGCAGGGCCAGGGACTGGGCCGACTGGGTCTCGCGCAGCACGGTTTCGCTCTGGTTGCCGATATTGAAGTACACCAGGGCCAGATCGACTTGCTCCAGGCCCAGCTGTTGGCACAACAGGTGGCCGTAGGTGCGCACCTGAGCCCAGTGCAGGTGGCGGTGATTGGCCGGCATGCGCTCGAGCTCGCCGCGGTAAGTCTTGATTTCCTCGATCAGCTTGTGGTCCGGATCATAGCCATCGGCACGGCCGCGCACATGCAGCAGGCCGTAGTCGCCGGACAGGCTCACTTCCGGCTGATAGCGCGGACCGCGCCGCGCCGTGACCACGGCGTGGCCGGCGATGCCCTCCTGGGCGCTGGGCGAGGGGGTGAAACGCAGATCGAGGTCGCCCTGTTTGGCGGTAAATTCGCACAGCGCCCTCACCGCGATGTCGTAGCTCAAGCCGGCTGCTCCAGCCATTGCAAATAGCACACGGCGACCGGCATGCCATGCTCACTGAAATGATCGAGCCAGCGCAGCTGGTTGTCTTGCAGGCGGTCGCCCGGCCCTTTGACTTCGATCATGCGATAGCGCTGCTCGGCCGGCCAGAACTGGATCAGGTCCGGCAAGCCGCTGCGGTTGGCCTGGATGTCCAGCAAGATGCGCTGACACCATTTCTTCAGGTGCTGGGCCGGGATGCAGGCGAGCGCCATCTCGATCAGCTCGTCGGTCAGGGCATCCCAGGCGACAAAGGGGGAAGCGATGCCGCGCTTGGCCTGGTAGGTCGCGCGGATGGCGTCGGCGTGGCAGGCATCGTCGAGCTGGCGCAGGCAAAGCTGGAACTCCTTGTCGCGGCGGCGCAGAAAATCGGGGCTGTGCAGATCGGCCGGCCCGCGATGGAACGGGTGGAAAAAGGCACCGGGAATCGCGGAAAAAATAGCCGGCCAGCACAACAGCCCGAACAGGGCGTTGATCAGGGCGTTCTCGACGTAAAACACGGGCGCATCAGGCTGGCTCAGATGGTCGCGCACCACGCCTTCGACCCACCAGTCCTGCTGCGGCAGCGGCAAGCGCAGATCGAGCCGCTCTACCGCGGCAGGCCGGGCCCGCGCTGGTTTTTCGTGGCCGAGCCTGCGCCGCAGCCGGGGCGCGATGCGCAGCAGATGCTGGTGCTCGGCATCGCTTTCCGGCGCCTTTTCCGCCAGGCTCAGCAGTTCAAACGCCCGGCCGAATTGGCCATCTTTTTCGAGCACGCGTATGGCGCGCGCGCGGGCACCCGGGAAACTGGTGCGGGCATACAGGGCGTAGGCGCCTGCCCAGTCGCGCTGCTTTTCCACGTGCTGGGCGATCTGGAACAGCAAACGCTCGCGCCGGCTATTGAGCCAATCGTTCTCGAACGGGGTCTCGGGCAAGGCTTGCAGCACTGCGTCGAGGGCCTCCCCGGCTTGAAAGCGTTCCTTGCACTGGTGCAGCGCCAAGTAAGCATCGATATCGCGGCGCTGGCGGAACCCGCGCGACGAGGCCGAGAACTCGACCTGCTCAAAGGTGTACAGGCCCAGGTCCGACAGCACGAATTCGGTCCAGTCCTGGTGCAGATTGCCAAAAAAAATCAGGCGCAAGCGGTCGCACAGGGGCTTGACCAGGATGCTGTAGGCGACGTCGCCGGAATCGCGGAACCAGGCCGAAAACGAGCGCGCGTCGGCGAACTGGGCGCGCAGCGCTTCCAGCTGTTCGCCCTTGCGTGCGCTTTTCTCGTGCAGGCCAAGCTGAAACACCTTGCCGATTTCGGGCTTGGACAACAGCTCGAACAGGGCATCGATGCCGAGCACCGGATCGGCTTCGATCCAGCCGGTGGGGAGCAAATGGCGGGCGGCCTCGACAGGGCAGCCGATTTCGGCGTAGTGCAGCTTGGATGCACGAAAAAGCGTCCCCTTGCGCATCACCATGCGCACGAACAGGGCGCGCGCGCACTGCGGCAAGTCCTGAAACATGCCGATGAAGGCTTGCTCTTCACCGGTCAGCAAGTCGCTGTAGCGCTCGCTAATCCATGCCAATACCCGGTGAAAATTGTCGAGATAGTAAAACTCGTTCTCTAGTACTTTGCGCATCGTGCACTGCCGGACTTGCTGTTCCGCTTCCGATTACCTGTGATTTTATACAGTATATCGTGGAAGCGCGCCGGGTCCCAGCGAAATCGGCACAGATGGGCCGGTGCGGCGCACCAAGCGTGGTTTTCGCGCTATGGCCGTGGCGCGCGCTCGCAAGGCTGGCCCGCTCCAGCGATGCAGGCCTTGTTCGGGGAATAGCGCGGGGATTGGGACAGGATGGCGGTCAGGATGGCCACGTCGGTGTCTACCGGGGCTTCCGGCTTGGGTGCGCTCGGCCGTGCCTTGACCACCAGGGCCGGACGTTTGGCGGCTTGGCGGGGCGCGAGGCTGCGCGCCGGCGCGACGGGCTGGTCCACTGGCGCGGCAACCCCCTGCGTCACCAGGGACGGTGCCAGGTCGGCCAGATGGTCGAACTGGTCGACGATCAGTGCGGCCGCCTGTGGTGTCGCGACCCGCTCCGGCACGGCCGGGGCCGGCTTGACCGCAACTTCCATCGCAATCGCGGCGGCCGGGCCGGCATTGTCGTTGACCAGCACACCCAGAACGCCGAGCAGCGCGGCAATGGCCAGGCTGGCGCCGCCCAGCAGCATCGGTGTCGACCGCGCCGACTGGTGGGCCGCAGGCGCCGACGCGCCGCGCTCGAGGCGGGCCAGGATGTGTTCGTCGTCGCTGTCCGGCCGGGTGGAGCCGGAAAACAGGTCTGGCCTTTTGGAGCGGTGTTGATTTTCGTCTGAAGGGCGCACGATCGTAACTCCTAAGATGGGGAATTCTAATGCCCATTAGAAACACTCTCGGGGTTGTCGATGCTGATCTTTGTCGTCTTCTTGTACTTTTGTGTGGCCTGCAGTGTGTGCTGGCTGGCTTTTTTCCCCAATGGACGGGATTTTCTCGCTCAAGGCTGGCGCAGCGCCGGCGCGCGCTGGACTGGGAGGCGCATACGCTGGTGGCAAGCAGGCCGGCGCGGTACGGCTGATCCGGGCGCGACGCTCAAGGCGAGGGCGCGCCGCGCTGGCAGGTTTTTGCGCCGTCACTGGCCCTACGCCGCGGGCGCCGCGGCGCTGGTCATCATTCCCAGCCTTATCGCCCTGTGCATGAGCAGCCCGGCCATGCTGCCGGTCTACGAAGACGATAACTGGGTGCCGGACAGTCATATTGCCGCGCTGCTCAAGGGCGAGCAACTGGTGCCGCCGGCGCCGCTGCCGCCGCTGGCCTTCACTACCCAGGAGGTCGAACTGGTGCGGCCCATGCTGGTCGATGCCAGCCGTAACTGGACGCTGCTGCATGCCGATTTCAGCCAGCGCCTGCTGCTCGTATTCAAGATCATGAAGGAAAAGCATGGCTACGACATGGCTTTGCTGGAAGGCTACCGCAGTCCCGAACGCCAGAATGTCTTGGCCGGCATGGGGGCCAGCGTAACGAACGCACGCGCGTTCCAAAGCTATCACCAGTTCGGCCTGGCGGCCGATTGCGCGTTCTGGCGTGACGGTAAGCTCATCATTTCCGAAAAAGATCCCTGGGCCATGCAGGGTTACAAGCTGTACGGTGAAGTGGCGGAATCGGTGGGCCTGACCTGGGGCGGACGCTGGACCATGATGGATTTTGGCCACACCGAATTGCGCATGAAGGGCGTGATGCACAAATAAATTGCCAGGGGTCAAGTCGATTGCCGGGGGTCAAACTTGCCGCAAGGGAATGGTGCCAACATTGCCTGCCGGACTCACTCTTCAACCTCTTCTGGACGCTCCCGACTATGGCCCGACTATGGCAGTTCCTCACCGACAGCCGCGTACTCGGCACGCTCGGTCTGGCCGCGCTTGCGGCATGTATTTTCCTTGGCGCCGACACCCTGCAGATTGCCGCCATCTGGGCGGTATTGGCCTTGCTCGGCCTGCTGGCCCTGTGGGGCATCTTCCTGCTCGTGCGCTGGCATTACCGCAACCGCGCCGCAACCGCCTTGACCGACGCGGTGCTGCCGGCCGCCAAGGCGGGCGCTAGCGACGTGGCGGTCTTGCGCAAGGGCATGCTCGATGCCATCCATACCATCAAGACCTCCAAGCTGGGCCTGGTCAGCGGCGCCGCCGCCCTGTACGAATTGCCGTGGTATATGGTGATCGGCAATCCGGCGGCCGGCAAGAGCAGCGCTATCGGCCGTTCCGGCCTGCAATTTCCCCTGGCCGGTAACAAAGCCGTGCAAGGCGTCGGCGGCACCCGCAATTGCGACTGGTTTTTTACCACCGACGGCATCTTGCTCGATACCGCCGGCCGCTTTTCGGTGGAAGAGAGCGACCGCAGCGAATGGCTCGGCTTTCTCGATTTGCTGCGCAAGCACCGCCCGCGTGCGCCGATCAACGGCATCCTGATTGCCGTCAGCGTGGCCGAGCTGACCGGCGCCGATGCGCCCGCGGCCATCGAGCTGGCCAAGAACCTGCGCACCCGCGTGCAGGAATTGACCGAGCGCCTGGGCGTGTTCGCGCCCGTGTACGTGATTTTCACCAAGGTCGACCTGATCGCCGGCTTCCGCGATTTCTTCCACGATAGCGACCGTGTCGAACGCGACCGCGCCTGGGGCGCCACCCTGCGTTACAACCGCCGCAGCTCCCATCAGGACGTGCTGGCCTTCTTCGATCAGCATTTCGACGAGTTGCACGACGGCTTGAAGGAGCTGAGCCTGGCCCACATGGCCGGCAACCGCAGCACCGCCATGCGTCCCGGGGTGTTTACCTTCCCGTTGGAGTTCGCCTCGATCAAGAGCCCCTTGCGCGCTTTCCTGGCAACCCTGTTCGAAGAAAACGCTTACCAGTTCCGCCCAATATTTCGCGGCTTCTACTTCACCAGTGCGCTGCAGGAAGGCGACGCCAAGGACCTGTCCTCCACGCTGGTGGCGCAGCAATTCGGTCTTGACCTGCGTCAGAGCGAGGCGGCCGAAGCCGGCGAGCAGTGCGGCTATTTCCTGCTCGACCTGTTCCGCAAAGTCATTTTCGCCGACAAGGACCTGGTCGCGCGTTACACCGCGCCGACCGCCGCCCGCCTCAAACACGCCACCTTTTTCGCCGCCACCGTGCTGCTCGGCTGCGCGCTGGGGGGCTGGAGCTGGTCCTACATGGGCAACCGGCAACTGGCGGTCAATGTGCAGGCCGACCTGGACAAGGTGGTCAAGCTGCAGGCCCGGCGCAGCGATCTGCAGTCGCGCCTGGAAGCACTGGATATCTTGCAGGACCGCATCGCCCAACTGGAAAAATACAGTGCCGACACTCCGTTGGCCCTGTCCTTCGGCTTGTACCAGGGCGCCGCGCTGGAGCGCAAATTACGCGAGGAATATTTCGCCGGCGTCAGCCAGGTGATGTTGCAGCCGGTCGCCGCCGGCATCGAAGCCTTGCTGGCCGACATGAACGCCAATCCCGGCCAACTCTCGCAGAAAGCGGTCGCGCCGGCTGCCGCGCGGCCCGGCCAGCCCTATCAGGACGCGTCCCCGGCCAGTTATGACGATGTGTACAACGCCCTCAAGACTTACCTCATGCTGGGCGACAAGACGCGCGCCGAAGCCAGCCACCTGAATGACCAGATGACCCGCTACTGGCGCGGCTGGCTGGAAGCGAACCGGGGTACCATGCCGCGCGAACAAATGATCCGCAGCGCCGAGCGCCTGATGAGCTTTTACGTATCCCAGACCGCCGACCCGGCGTGGCCCAGGCTGGCCATCAAGCTGAGCCTGCTCGACACTACCCGCGAGCATTTGCGCCACGTGCAAAGCGGTACGCCGGCGCGTGACCGTGTGTTTGCCGATATTAAATCGCGCGCCAGCACCCGTTTTCCCGCGGTCACGGTAGCGCGCATCGTCGGCGACGCCGACCAGGGCTTGATCGTCGGCAGCAATGCCGTGCCCGGCGCCTTTACCCGCGATGCCTGGGAAAAGTTCGTGCTGGGCGCCATCCGCGATGTGTCGAACAAGGAATTGCAGTCGACCGACTGGGTGCTCAAAACCGCCAGCAAGGACGACCTGACCCTGGAAGGCAGCCCCGAACAGATTCAGAAAAGCCTGATCGACATGTATAAGACCGAGTACGCACGGGAATGGCTGCGCTTCGTGCAGGGCATCACCATGAGCGAGCTGGGCGGATTCGACGCGAGCGTGCGCGCCATGAACCGGCTCGGCGACCCGCAGATATCGCCGATCGCCAAACTGCTGCAGGCGATCGACCGCGAAACCTCCTGGGATAACCCGGGCACGGCCCGCACCACGATGGCCAAGGTGGAGAAGGGCGCGTTCGCCTGGTTCAAGGAAAGCGTGCTGCGGCGCGCGCCCACCGAGGCGCGCCAGGTAGTGGAGCTGAGCCAGCCTGAGCCGGGCGCGGCAACGCCGCAGATGGGGCCGATCGGACGCGAGTTTTCCGGCGTGGCTCGCCTGGTGGGCAAGCACGAGAAGGATAACTCGCTGCTGAGCGGCTACCTGGACAGCCTGGCGCGCGTGCGCTCCCGCCTCAACCAGCTGAAAAACCAGGGCGACCCCGGCCCGGGCGCCAAGCAATTCATGCAGCAGACCCTGGAAGGCGGCGGTTCCGAGCTGGCCGACGCGCTTAAATATGTCGACGAGCAAATGTTGACCGGCATGACCGATACCCAGAAACTGGCCCTGCGGCCATTGCTGGTGCGCCCGCTGATGCAAACTTTCGCCGTCATCGTCCAGCCCAGCGAAACGGAGATTAATAAAACCTGGCAAGTGCAGGTACTGGAACCGTTCCAGAAGAGCCTTGCAAGCAAGTATCCGTTCGATGCCGCGTCGCGCGTCGAAGCCACTCCCGCCGAGATCGGCATGGTTTTCGGTCCCGAGGGACAGATCGCCAAGTTCGTCAACGGCTCCATGGGGCCGCTGGTGGTACGGCGCGGCGATGTGCTGGCGGCACGCACCTGGGCCGACATGGGCATTGTCCTGGTGCCATCGGCCGTAGCTGGCTTTCCCGGCTGGATCGCCCCCCTGATCAACAACGGCGTCGCGTCCACGACTGCGAGCGGTCCGCAGACCGTGTTTCAGCTGCAAGCGACGCCCGCGCCCGGCACCCTGGAATACACGATTGAGATCGACGGCCAGCAACTACGCTATCGCAACACCCCGCCGGCCTGGACCAATATGGTGCACCCCAGCCCCAACGGCGTGGCTGGGGCCAAGATTGTCGCCACGACCTTTGACGGCCGTACCGTGGAGTTGGTCAACGAGGCAGGCCAGTTTGGCTTGAAGCGCATGCTCGATGCGGCCCAGCGCAAGCGCAAGGACGGCGGCGTGTTCGAGCTGCGCTGGAGCAGCGGCAACGTCACCGTCGCTGTCGACCTGAAGATCATCAGCAGTCCCGATATCGATCCGCACCCGCACCCGCAGGCGCGCGGCTTCCTCGGCTTGCGCTTGCCTGAAACCATCGTCGGCCGGCCCGCCGCGCCTGCGCTAGCGATGGCGAACGTGGGCGGTGCCCAATGATGCGCGTCGATTCCACCGCCCGCATCGGCTACTTCGGCAAACTGCCTGGTCGCAGCGACTTCATCAAGGCAGCGCAGGACATTCCGCTGATGGGCGTGCTGGATGGCTGGCTGGCCCAAGTCATGGCCGCCTTGCCCGAGGATGCCCGCTGGAAGCTCAACTACGATGCGCTTGCGCCCGTGCATTTCGTCTTCGTCGGCCCGCGCCGCCGTCACGCCATCGCTGGACACATCATGGGCAGCCGCGACCAGTCGGGCCGGCGCTTTCCATTTCTCATGATGCGCACCCTCGAGCTGGCCGATCCCGCCACGTTCGCCGCCCGCTGTCCCATTGTGCTCGAAGCCTTGTGGAACAGCATGGGGCGCCTGGGCCGCGAGGTGATGGGGGCCACCGATCCGGCGCTGGCCTTGAGTTTGCAAGGCGTGGGCGAGGAAGAGGTGGAGGTGGACGAACTGGCTGGCGCCGCCCTGGCCAGCTTCCTGGCCACCGGCACGGTCGGCGCGCTCTCAAGCATGCTCGACCAACGCAATGTGCGCCAATTGGTGCTGGCGCTGGGGCTGCTGCTGCAACCGGTCTTGCATGCCGGCGTTACCGATCTCGGCAAGAGCCTGGTGCTGCCCCTGCCTGACAATCCCTTCGCCCGTCATGTCGTGGCCGCATTCTGGCTGGAACTGATCGTGCCCTTTCTCGGTAATGCCGACGCCGAACTGGGCCTGTTCATCGCCACGCTCGAACTGCGTCCGGTGCTGGTGGTGGGCTTTCGCGGCGCGTCCGCGCCAACCTTGCGCGCCATCATCGACCCGGCCTTCGGCGCCGAGCAGCAAGTCGCATTTTCCGACACCGACTGGGTCGACGAGCAGGTCGGCGTCGACGTCGACATCCGCGCCCTCGCCAGCTACCTGGACCAGCCGCAGCTGCCGCTGAAAATGGCGCGTGAATTATTCCTGCAAACTTTTATTGGAGGTGGACCATGAAGCGCATCTGTGTGCTGGCGGCCGTGCTGGCGGCCGCCAACGTGTCGGCCACCGTCGACCCGAACGCTGCGGTGGTGGTCAGCGGCACCGTGGCCGACGAGGCCAGCAAGGCCGGCCTGCTGGGCAAGCTGCGCGAGCTCTACGGTGCGACCCGGGTGGTCGATCAATTGGCGGTCGGTACGGTATCGAGTCCGGCCAATTGGGATGACTACGTGCAGAAGCTGCTGGGGCCGAATTTAAAGCTCATCAGCGGCGGCCAGTTGAAGATCGATGGCAACAGCATTAGCGTGCGTGGCGAGGTCGGCAGCGAAGCGCAGCGGCAACAAATCGCCGCCGACTTTGCCGCCAGCCTCAATCCGACCTATACCGTCAACAACGGCTTGCGGGTCGCGCAATCGGAGCAGAAGGCACTCGACGATACCCTGGCCAACCGCCTGATCGAATTCGAATCTGGCCGGGCGACCCTGACCGATTCCGGCAAGCTCATTCTCGACCAGATGAGTGTGGTCATGCTGCGTTTGAAAGACAAGAAGGTCGACGTGATCGGGCATACCGACAACGCCGGCTCGCGCGCCAGCAATGTACCGCTGAGCCAGGCGCGCGCCGAGGCGGTCAGAACGTATCTTGCCTCCAAAGGCGTCAAGCCGGAACTGGTCAATGTCTCGGGGGAGGGGCCGGACCGGCCGGTGGCCGACAACCGCACGCCGGAAGGGCGGGCGCGCAACCGGCGCATTGAGTTCAAGGTGGTGCAGTAAGCATCGTCGTCCTCGCGCAACGCTGGGACCCATGCCGAATCTGCAGCGCAGTTCTGCTGCAGTCGTATGGGCCCCCGAGTGCGCGAGCGCGACCTTATCAGGGCAGGGTGATGGTCACGCTGGCCGCGCGCGGCGGCAGTTTGACCAGGTCATTGTAGGCAGCCAGCGACTGCCCGGTGTGATGGCTGAGACTAGCCCGGAACCCGATGTACGCCCCCAGGACACACACACCGAACACGCAGGTCAGGGCCCACAGCGACATGTCGCTGCGCAGCCGGTTGGCGATCTGGTCCGGACGTTCCACATGCGGCGCGAAGCCGCGATTTTTGCCGCGCATGCGGGCGATCTCGTCGCCCAGACGGGCGCACAGATAGTTGAGCTTATCTTCGCCGTCGAGCACATAGCGGCCTTGAAATCCCATCAATAGACAGAGATGGAATACTTCCAGCGCCTGCAAATGCTTGCTGCCGCGCGCCCGCAATTCTTCCAGACGGTGGAAGAAATGCTCCCCGGCCAGCTGGTCGCCGAACAGGCGCAATTGCAGGGGCCGGGTTTCCCACACCTCGCGCACGGCGTAGGGCGAGCGCAGAATGATTTCATCGACCGCCGCGCAGTATGCGTACCTGGCGTGCTGCACATCGTCAGGTTCGACGCCGAGCTGGCGCGCGCCGCGATCCACATCGGCGAGAAACTGCGTCATATTGTTGATGAACGCCGTCTGGTCGTGTGGTCCGGAGCCGTTTTTCAGCAGGAACAAAGCGTAAAAGCCTTCGTACATCAGGTCGACCAGGCTGCGTGGGCCGGGTGGACGGGGTGGGGCCTTAGGGTCGCGGCGATCAACATTGGGGTACATAAATCCTCCAGGTAAAAACTCAGGGGCAGCGTGGCGCCGGCGCACCGGCCAGGCTGAGCGCGCATGCATGGGCGGCGATCTGCACGCCGTTTTTTTCGGCGTCGGCCGCAGGCAGACTCAGGCGCCAGCCTTGCACGCCAGGGTGGTGAAACAGGCCGACCACGCCGATAAAGCCAGCCTCGCGCCCCAGCTTTTCCTGCAGGCGCAGCTGCTGGCCTGGGATCAAGGTCAATTCCTTTACCTCGATCAGGTCGGCGCCGAAGACCTCGTGCTCGCGCTGCGCATCGAGAAAGGTGTCGAAGCTTGCCTGATCGAATGCGGCGCGCTGGCGTAGCTTGTAAATGCGCGTGACCAGGGCCAGCGCCTGGCCTTGCGCAGTGGTGTTGAGTTTGGCCGCTCCATTCAGTGCCAGCAGGACGTTGCGAGGCGGCTTCTGCGCCTCGGGTAGCTCGGCCGGCGTGCGTCCCAGCCCGCTGCAGCCGGGCAAGACGAGCGCCAACAGCATCGGAATATAACGAATCGCGTGCATGCACCACTCCCACAGTTTGAGTGAAGCCTCCATTAAACGGGATCGTGCCGAGAAGCAACTGCGCCGGCGCAAAGGTGGTTTATTTCCCAAAGGAAATCAAGCCGACAAATTCTTGACTGCACGCAATTCACGATATTTCCGGTGAACAATAATGAGCTCTGGACAAACCGACCCGGAGACCCAGCATGCTGTTGAAACATTTCCTTCCCGGCGTCGCGTGCTTCGCCATACTGGCGGGCTGCGCGAGCACCGACACCAAGCCCGCCCCCAAGCAGGCCATTACGGTCAGCACAGCGATGGCCGAAGCGGAAGCGGCCATCAGCGCTGGCCAGGCTGCGAAAGGCATCGCCATCCTTACCTCGGCCACCTTGGCCTATCCCACCGACAAGCAGCCCTGGCTGCGCATGGCCCAGCACAACTTCGACAGCCACTCCTACGGCCAAGCCATCGTCGACGCCCTGGAAGTGCTGGAGCGCGATCAGGACGACATGCAGGCTCACAGCATCGTTGCCGTGGCCGGCATGCGGGTGTCGGTCAAGGCGCTGACCGATCTGGCGCAAAAGAACAATTTGAATGGCACGGTGCGCAGCGAAGCGCAGGACCTGGCCAAGATGCTGCGTACACGCCTGGGTGACGAGCTCGTGCCGGGGGCAATACCAAAGTGCAGATCATGCCGTGTCGTACCGACCCCGGCCGTGGTCAAGAAACCCAAGGGTTCCGACGACCCCTTCGCCAACTTCTGATCGCTACCGCCAGTTCATAAGGAGTCATGATGGCCAACAACGAAAGTGTGCAGAAACGTCTGCAAAAAGTCCGTCCGCCGCGCGTGCAGATGACCTACGACGTCGAGAAAGGCGACGCGATCGAGAACAAGGAATTGCCCTTCGTGGTCGCGGTGCTCGCCGATTTCGGGTCCGATCCGGCGGCCGAGCGCAAGCGCTTGAAAGACCGCAATTTCGTCAATGTCGACAGCGGCAATTTCGATGAAGTGCTAAGCGCGGTGGCCCCGGTGACATCGTTCCGCGTGCCCAACCAGCTGAGCGCCGAGGGCGGCGAATTTGCGGTCCAGCTGCAATTCAAGGAAATGGCCGACTTCCGTCCGGAGGCGGTGGTGCAGCAAGTCACGCCGCTGAAAAGCCTGCTCGAAGCGCGCACCAAGCTGGCCGATCTGCGCAACAAGCTGGCCGGCAACGATAAGCTCGACGACATCCTCAGCGAAGTGCTCGGCAACACCGATAAGCTGAACAGCCTGCGCAAGACGGCCACGGAGGAAAGCTGAGATGGCAGCCCTTCTGCAGGACGGCAGCGCCGCCCCGATCGCACTGGAAACCAGCCTGCTCGACCAGATCGTCGAGCAAAGCAAGGTGGCCACGTCCGGCCCCGAGCACTTGCGTGCGCGCGATCTTATTTCCGAGCTCGTCAATCAAGTAATGGATGGCACGGTGGTGGTGTCGAACAACCTGTCGGCCAGCATCGATGCCCGCGTGGCCGAGCTTGACCGTCTGATTTCGGCCCAGTTGTCGGCAGTTATGCACGCGCCGGAATTCCAGAAACTGGAACGCAGCTGGACCGGGCTGCAATACCTGGTCCGCAACACCAGCACCGGGACCGGCCAGCAAATCCGCATGCTCAACGCCACCAAGAAGGAATTGGTCAAGGATTTCCAGTCCGCACTCGAATTCGACCAGAGCACGATCTTCAAAAAAATCTACGAAGAGGAATTCGGCACCTTCGGCGGCGCGCCTTACGGCGCCCTGATCGGCGACTTCGAAATGAGCCGCCAGCCCGAGGACATGTATTTCCTCGAACAGATGTCGCACGTGGCCGCCGCCAGCCATGCGCCCTTTATCACCTCGGCCGGGCCGGAATTGTTTGGCCTGGAAACGTATAGCGACCTGGCCAAGCCGCGCGACCTGGCCAAGGTATTCGATACGGTCGAGTACGCCAAGTACAAGGCTTTCCGCGAGTCGGAGGACTCGCGCTACGTCGGCCTGACCCTGCCACGCTTTCTCGGCCGCTTGCCGTTCAACCCGGTTGACGGCATGACGACCGAAGGCTTCAATTTCGTCGAGGATGTGGACGGCACCGACCACCAGAAGTATCTGTGGTGTAACGCCGCCTACGCTTTCGGCAGCAAGCTCACCAAGGCCTTCGAAGACCACGGCTGGTGCGCCGCCATCCGTGGGGTGGAGGGCGGCGGGCTGGTCGAGAACTTGCCGACCCACACCTTCAAGACCGAGGATGGCGAAGTGGCGCTGAAATGTCCCACCGAAATCCCGATCACCGACCGGCGCGAAAAGGAATTGAGCGACCTCGGCTTCATCTCCCTGGTGCATTGCAAAAACACATCCTACGCCGCCTTCTTCGGCGCCCAGTCGGCGCAAAAGGCCAAGAAGTACGCCAACGACGCCGCCAATGCCAACGCCGTGCTGTCCTCGCAGCTGCAATACATCTTCGCCGTCTCGCGCATCGCACACTACATGAAAGCCATGATGCGCGACAAGATCGGCAGCTTTGCCTCGGCCTCCAACGTCGAGGATTTCCTGAACCGCTGGCTGATGCAGTACGTGCTGCTCGACGACAACGCCAGCCAGGAAAAGAAAGCCCAGTTCCCATTGCGGGAGGCCAGCGTGCAGGTGCTGGAAGTGCCGGGACGGCCGGGCGTGTACCGCGCGGTCTCCTTCCTGCGCCCGCATTTCCAGCTCGACGAGCTGTCCGTTTCGCTCCGACTGGTCGCGGAGTTGCCGCAGTCGACCAAGAACTAAGTTCGCATCATTAATCTCATCAAGGAGTAGCAAATGGCAATTGACGTCTACCTGCAGATTGACGGTATCAAAGGCGAATCGACGGATGACAAGCACCGCGACTGGATCGAATGCCAGTCGGTGGACTGGGGCGTGCTGCAGCCGAAGTCGGCCACCGCATCAACCGGCGGCGGCCACACCGCCGAGCGCTGCGAGCATGAAGACATCGTGCTCTCCAAGCTGGCCGATCTGTCGACACCGGTACTGCTGCAGGCCTGCTCGTCCGGCAAGACGATCCCCCGCGCCAAGTTCGAATTCATGCGTGCCGATGGCCAGGGCGACCGCGTGAAATATTTTGAAATCGAACTCAAGAACGTGCTGATCGGTAGTGTCAGCCCGCACGTGAGCGAAGGCGACATTTTGAAAGAATCGATCGGCTTGAAGTTCTCTGAAGTGAAGTGGACCTACACCCAGCAGAAAGTCAGCGGCGGCGCCGGCGGCAACACGTCCGGCGGCTGGAACCTGGCGACCAACAAGGTCGTGTAAATGTAAAGCTTCCCTGTTGTGGCCGCCGGAGGCGTTACGCCGGCGGCCACTTTTTTATTCCTGTCGTGCAGGCACCCGGAAAACTCATGAGACCGCATTCCCGAATCGAAGTTCAGCGCCTCGCCGCCAAGAAGCGCCTCACCCTGCTGGTCCTGTTTGTCGTGATGTGCGGCAGCGCCATCGCCACCCGAGTCTGATCTCCCCCATTGAAGGAAGCGTGCGATGGACATTAATCTGAAGACACTGATTGGCAAACTCAATGACACCACCCGCGCCGCCGCTACCCGCGCGGCCAGCATCTGCGTCGGCCTCGGCCAGTACGAAGTCGACATCGAACATCTGTTTCTGGCCCTGATCGAACAGGAAGACAGCGACTTCGTACGCATCGCGCGCCAGTGCGCCATCAGCCTGACCGGGCTGGAGACCGACCTGCGCAACGAGATCGGCCGCTTCAACGCCGGCAGCGCGCGCACCCCGGTATTTTCGAAGCATTTGCCCACCCTGTTCGAGCATGCCTGGCTGATCGCCTCGCTCGGCAGCACCGGGCCGAACCAGATCCGCAGCGGGCACCTGCTGCTGGCGCTGCTAACCGAACCGAGCCTGGCGCAGCTGGCCCAGCGCGGCTCGCGCCTGTTCGCCAAGGTTCCGCTCGACAAACTCAAGCACGATTTCGACAAGCTGACGCACGGTTCCTGCGAAGCGGCGCCGGCGAGCGCGCCGCTGGATGGCGCCGATCCGGCCGTCCAGTTGGCCGACGCCCACAAAACCCCGGCGCTGGACCAGTTCACCACCAATCTCACCCAGCGTGCGCGCGACGGCAAGGTCGACCCGGTGATCGGGCGCGACGCGGAAATCCGCCAGGCCATCGACATCCTGATGCGGCGGCGCCAGAACAACCCGATTCTGACCGGTGAAGCGGGGGTCGGCAAGACCGCGGTGGTGGAAGGGCTGGCGCTGCGCATCGCCCAGGCCGACGTGCCCGAGGTGCTCAAGGGCGTCGACATCCACACGCTCGATATGGGCCTGCTGCAGGCCGGCGCTTCGGTCAAAGGCGAGTTCGAGAACCGCCTGAAGAACGTCATCGACGAAGTCAAAAAGAGCCCACACGCGATCATCCTGTTCATCGACGAAGCGCACACCATGATCGGCGCCGGCGGCACTGCCGGCCAGAACGACGCGGCCAATCTGCTCAAGCCGGCGCTGGCGCGCGGTGAACTGCGCACCATCGCCGCCACCACCTGGGGCGAGTACAAGAAGTATTTTGAAAAGGACGCCGCGCTGGCGCGCCGCTTCCAGGTGATCAAGGTCGAGGAACCGAGCGAGGAAACCGCCTGCGCCATGCTGCGCGCGATGGCGCCGCTGATGGAAAAGCACTTCGGTGTGCGCGTCTACGACGACGCCATCACCGAAGCGGTGCGCCTGTCGCACCGCTACATCAGCGGGCGCCAGCTGCCGGACAAGGCCATCAGCGTGCTCGATACCGCCTGCGCCAAGGTAGCGCTGGGCCAGAACGCGACACCGGCGCTGGTGGAGCAGGGCGCGCGCCTGCTCGAACGCATCGATGCCCAGGCCGCAGCCCTGGCGCGCGAGGAAAGCGCAGGCGCCGATCATGGCCAGAAAATCGCCCAGCTGCGCGCCCAGCGCGTGGCCGCCACCGAAGAACATCGGCGCCAGCAGCAGCGCTGGGAAAAGGAGCAGGGCATCAGCCGGGACATCATGCGCGTGCGCGCCAGCCTGGAAAGCGGGCGCGCGCACGCCGATGCGCCGGGCCTGGCCGGCCTGATCGCCGAGCTGCGCGCCATACAGGGCGAAGCGCCGCTGGTGCCGGTGCAGGTTGACGGTCACGTGGTGGCCGAGATCGTGGCCGGCTGGACCGGCATTCCGCTGGGCCGCATGGTCAAGGACGAAATCAAGACCGTCCTCAATCTGCAAGGCTTGCTGGAGGAACGCATCCTCGGCCAGTGCCACGCCGGCGCCGTGGTGGCCCAGCGCGTGCGCACCGCGCGCGCCAACCTGGACGACCCCAACAAACCGAAAGGGGTATTCCTGTTCGTCGGCACCTCGGGCGTGGGCAAGACCGAAACCGCGCTGGCGCTGGCCGACCTGCTGTACGGCGGCGAACGCAAACTGATCACCATTAATATGAGCGAGTATCAGGAGGCGCACAGCGTGTCGGGCCTGAAAGGCTCGCCTCCTGGCTATGTCGGTTACGGCGAAGGCGGCGTGCTGACCGAAGCGGTGCGGCGCAATCCCTACAGCGTGGTGCTGCTCGACGAAATCGAGAAGGCCCATCCGGACGTGGCCGAACTGTTCTTCCAGGTGTTCGACAAGGGCGTGATGGACGACGCCGAAGGGCGCCAGATCGATTTTCGCAACACCATCATCATCGCCACCTCCAATGCCGCCTCGTCGCAGATGATGCAGGCTTGCCTGAACAAGAGCGCCGCCGAGATGCCCACGCCCGAACAGCTGGCCGAAATCATCCGGCCGCAGCTGATGAAGCACTTCAAGCCTGCCTTCCTGGGCCGCCTGACGGTGGTGCCGTTCTATCCGATCGGCGACGAGGTCCTGGCCAGCATCATCAAACTCAAGCTCGACAAGATCGCCCGCCGTATCGACGCCAACCACCAGGCCGCGTTCAGCTACGACGAGTCGCTGGTCAACGCGGTGCTGGCGCGCTGCACCGAAGTCGATTCGGGCGCGCGCAATGTCGACACCATTCTCAATGGCACGCTGCTGCCGGAAATCGCCGATAGCGTGCTGGCCCGCATGGCCGAAGGCGGCGCCATCGGCCGCATCAAGGTCGGCGCCACCAAGGCCGGCAAGTTCAAATACAGCTTCGAGGCCGCATGATGGCCATCGATCACCTGTTTGAGCCCATCAGCGCGGACGCCCCCTGCGGCGCTGACACCGACTTTTCGCCCGAGGTCGACGCCATCAACAAGGCGCGCCAGTCCGACGACCCGACCCTGGAGCAGGGCCCCTGGGTCACCACCTTGAAGGAAGCGGACTGGAAGTTCGTTGCCACCCGCTGCGAACAGCTCCTCGAAAAGACCAGCAAGGACCTGCGCCTGTCGGTCTGGCTGGCCGAGGCGCGCGCCAAAACGCTCGGCTTTCGCGGCCTGGCCGACGGCTTGCGCCTGACCGCCGGCCTGTGCGAACGCTTTTGGGAGCAGGTCTATCCGCTGCCGGACGAATACGCCTTCGAGCAGCGCATCGGCAACCTGTCCTGGATCGCCGCGCGGGTGCCGCCGCTGGCCATGGAAATTCCGATCACCGAGGGGACGAACACGGCGTTTTCGCTGCGCCAGATCGAAGCGGCGCATGCGCGCGCCGCCGAAGACGGACCGGACGTGGATGCGGCGCGCAAACGCAGCTCGCGCGGGTTTTATCAGGCCCTGCTGGCCGATCTGGCCGATTGCCTGGAAGCGCTGACGCAGCTCGAACGCGTGGTCGACGATAAGCTGGGCGCCGACGGTCCGGGCTTTTCAGCGGCCCGATCGGCCCTGCAGAATGTGCAGCACAGCGTGGAAGTGGCAGCGCGCGAAGTGGGCGCGCTGGTCGAACCGCAAGCGGCGCTGGTGGAGGGCGTCCCGGCGCCATCAGCGCCAGCCGCGCCCGGCGTGCCGGCCGGCGCGGCCCAGTCGCGCGCGCAGGCGCTGGCGCAGCTGCGCGCGGTGGCCGATTTCTTCCGCCGCACGGAACCGCACAGCCCTGTCGCCTACCTGGCCGACAAGGCCGCAGCCTGGGGCGAACAGCCTTTGCACGTGTGGCTGCGCACCGTCATCAAGGACCCCGCCATGTGCGGCCAGCTTGACGAACTGCTGGGCGTCGATTCCGCGCCCTGAACTCACGCGGCCTTGTCGTCCGGCGCCACCTGGGCGCTGGCCTTGGCGATCTGTTCCTCCACCACGCGCACGGCCTCGCGCGTGGCCTGGGTCACTTTCTCATATCCCTGGAAGGCATTGTCGATCGCGGTCTTGATGATGCCGACCGCATTCTCGGTGCCCGGCTTGACGTTCTGGGTCAGGTCGTAAATCAGCGCGGTGAGGGTGCTCTTGGCTTCGGCCAGGTGCGCATCGGCGGCCTGATTGAATTCGTTGCGGATGTCGTCGATGATGACCTTGAGCTGGTCGTTGTACTCGACCATCCCGGCCACGTCCGGCCGCGCGCCCGCGGCGATGTCGGCAGCCGCCTTCGGGTTCGGCGCCGTGGCGATTTCCTTGCCCTTGGCCATCGACCCTTCGACCGACTTCTTCGCCGTCGCCATATTCAGCGCGACCACCTGTTCCACGCCCTGCACCGCCTTGCTGGTCAAGGCATTGAACGTCATCATCTGCAATTCAAACAGGGTCTTGGTGGCGTTGGCAAATTGTTCGGGATTGGTAAACATACGCGTCTCCTCAGTGGGTTGGATGGGCTGCTGCACTTACCTGGCGTGGACGGCTTGCGCACACTGGCTGTCGCGAAACGGGCCATACGCCCGTTCCCAGCCGCTGCCGAGCGGTGTCTGATGGCACACCAGCCGGCCATCGGCCTTGCTGCGCCACTTCCACCAGTGGGCCGGAGCGGCCAGCAGCGTGCCGCTGGCAAGGGCCAGCAGTACAATGCCTGCAAGAAATCGTCGGGGTGTCTTCATCGCCAAGGCCGAGCATAGTCGCTTGGCGGCGCATGTCAAGGGTGGCCCAAAATGAAAAACGCCGCATTCGGTGAAGAATGCGGCGTTTTTTCGGAATTCTTGGGCAGGTGAAAACCTGACCCGGTAGAGTGGTGCCCACGGAGGGACTCGAACCCCCACACCTCGCGGCACATGGACCTGAACCATGCGCGTCTACCAATTCCGCCACGTGGGCACTGATACTGCTTACTGTCTTCAGCGTTTCCGCCGAAGTCTGCTATCATACTAGGCTTTGCAGTTTTGCGCCAGATTAACTTTCCCATCTGATCTGCTCACTACAGCACCGTATCTCGCTGTTTTATCTCGTTCTCGGCATTACCCCGCCGCGAGAGACCAAAATTATAGCGGAACATTTTGAAATGTCAAAGCGCCAGCGAAGAAACTTTCGTGTGCCTTGAGCACACGCTACGTTAGGCGAATCGCACGGTCCTCCGTTACACTACGCGTATCACCGTGTCAATATTCACTGTGTCAGTTTCCCGGTTGGACATTTCCGTGGTTACTGCCAAAAACAAATCACAGAAAAACATTTGAACCAAATTACACATACCATTCCCAGCCGTGAGGAAATTCTCGGCATCTTCCGCAACGCCGGCGCGCCGATCGATATCGCCGCGCTCGCGCGCACCCTGAAGGTCAAGGCCAGCGCCCTGGAAGTGTTGTCGCGCCGCTTGAACGCGATGGAACGCGACGGCCAGATCCGCGCCGACGCCGCCGGCAAGTATGCGCTGGCCGACCATTCCGGCTTCATCGCCGGCAAGGTCAGCGCCCACCGCGACGGTTTCGGCTTTGTCATCCCCGACGATGCCAGCGACGACCTGTTCCTGTCCGATAAAGAAATGCAGAAAGTGCTGCATGGCGACCGCGTGCTGGCCAAGGTCAGCGGTACCGACCGCCGCGGCCGCCGCGAAGGCACCATCGTCGAAGTCGTCACGCGCGGCAACAGCCATGTGATTGGCCGCCTGCTCAACGAGAACGGCGTCTGGGTGGTGGCACCGGAAGACAAGCGCATCGGCCAGGACATCCTGGTGAGCGGCTCGCCCGGCAAGGCCAAGGCCGGGCAGGTCGTCAGCGTCGAGCTGATCGAGCAGCCCTCGCGCTTCAAGCAGCCGGCCGGCAAGATTGTCGAAGTGCTGGGCGAGCTGGACGATCCCGGCATGGAAATCGAAATCGCCGTGCGCAAGTTCGGCGTGCCGCACCTGTTTTCGGCCGCCGCGCTCAAGAGCGCCGCCAAGCTGCCCGCCGAAGTGCGCGACAGCGACCTGGCCGACCGGGTCGACCTGCGCGACGTGCCGCTGGTCACCATCGACGGCGAGGACGCGCGCGACTTCGACGATGCCGTCTATTGCGAGCCGGTCAAGATCGGCCGCACCAACTGCTACCGCCTGATCGTCGCCATTGCCGACGTCAGCCATTACGTCAAGCCCAATGACGCGCTCGACGCCGACGCGCTCGAACGCAGCACCTCGGTATATTTCCCGCGCCGCGTCATTCCCATGCTGCCGGAAAAGCTGTCGAACGGCCTGTGCTCGCTGAACCCGGCGGTCGACCGTCTGACGCTCGTGTGCGACGCCGTCATCACGCAAAAGGGCGAGATCAAGGCGTACCAGTTCTATCCGGCCGTGATCCACTCGGCCGCGCGCCTGACCTATACCGAAGTGGCCGAAATCCTCGGCAACACCGGCGGTCCGGAAGCGCAGCGCCGTCCGGCCATCGTGCCGCACCTGCTCAATCTGTACGACGTCTTCCACGCGCTGCAGCGTGCCCGCATGGAACGCGGCGCCATCGATTTCGAAACCACCGAAACCTATATCGTCTGCAATGCACTGGGCAAGATCGAAAAGATCATTCCGCGCACCCGCAACGATGCGCACCGCGTGATCGAGGAATGCATGCTGGCGGCCAACGTCTGCGCGGCCGATCTTTTGATCCGCCACAAGCATCCGGGCACCTACCGCATCCATGCGTCGCCGACCAAGGAAAAGCTGAATCAGGTCCGCACCTTCCTGGCCCAAGTCGGCCTGAGCCTGGCCGGCGGCGACAAGCCGACCGCCGGCGATTACGCCGAGCTGATGAAGAAGGTCAAGGAACGGCCGGATGCGTCGCTGCTGCAAACCATGCTGCTGCGCTCCATGCAGCAGGCGGTCTACAGCCCCGACAACATCGGCCACTTCGGCCTGGCCTATGAAGCCTACGCGCACTTCACCAGCCCGATCCGCCGTTATCCCGACTTGCTGACGCACCGCGCCATCAAGGCGATTTTGCTAGGCAAGAAGTACGATCCGAAAGGCATCGATCTAAGCAAGCTCAACACCACCGTGTCGAACGCCACCCGCAAGCAGATGGCCAAGGACAAGGCGGAGGGCAAGCAAAAGAACGAGAAGGACCTGACCATCTGGGACGCGCTCGGTGTGCACTGCTCGGCCAACGAACGCCGCGCCGACGAAGCCTCGCGCGATGTCGAAGCCTGGCTCAAGTGCTACTTCATCAAGGACAAGCTGGGCGAGGAATTCACCGGCGTGGTGTCCGGCGTGACCACCTTCGGCATCTTCGTGCAGCTCGATGCGCTGTTCGTCGAAGGCCTGGTGCACGTGACCGAACTGGGCAGCGATTATTTCCAGTACGACGATGCGCGCCACGAATTGCGCGGCGAGCGCACCGGCAAGCGTTACCAGCTGACCGACCGGGTTACCGTGCAGGTGGCGCGCGTCGATCTGGAAGCGCGCAAGATCGACCTGGTACTGGCAGGCGCGAATGTGCCGGCCGACACCGGCGTGGGCAAGCCCAAGAGCGCCGCCCACAAGGCCCTCGATGCCAAGCCGGCCAAGTCGCGCGGCAAGAGCGCCGAGGCCCCATCGCGCTACCAGCTCGATAGCGGCGACGGGGAAGCGGCGGCGCCGGCCAAGCAGCCGCGTCGCGGCAAGGCTGTCGCCAGCGCCGGCAAAAGCGCGGCGCGCCCGGCCAAGAGCACCTCCAAGACCAGCAAGTCCAGTAGAAACAAGCGTTAAGAAGACATATTAATGAAGAATAAAATGATTTTCGGCTTCCACGCCGTGACCTCGCGTTTGCGTCATGAGGCCGCGTCGGTGGAAGAAATTTTTGTCGACGCCACACGCGACGACCGCCGCATGAAGGATCTGATCGCCAACGCCAAGTCGGCCGGTGTGCGCGTCATGCCGGTCGATTCGGCCCGGCTCGATAAAATCGTCGGCACCCGCCGCCATCAGGGTGTGATCGCCTTTGCCAGCCAGCTGGCACTGGCCCGCAACCTCGACGAGCTGCTCGATGCCATCGATGGCCCGCCGTTGCTGCTGATCCTCGACGGCATTACCGATCCCCACAATCTGGGCGCCTGCCTGCGCGTGGCCGACGGTGTCGGCGCGCACGCGGTCATCGTGCCCAAGGACCGCGCGGTTGGCCTGAACGCCACCGCCGCCAAGGTGGCCAGCGGCGCCGCCGAAACGGTGCCTTACATCACCGTCACCAATCTGGCGCGCACCATGCGCGACCTGAAGGATCGCGGTATCTGGCTGATCGGCACCAGCGACGATGCCGACAAGGGCTTGTACGACGCCGATTTCACCGGCCCCACCGCCCTGGTGATGGGCTCGGAAGGCGAGGGCATGCGCCGCCTGACGCGCGAAACCTGCGATTTGCTGGTCAGCATTCCGATGTTCGGTTCGGTCGAAAGCCTGAACGTCTCGGTCGCATCCGGTGTCTGCCTGTACGAGGCGCGGCGCCAGCGCCTGGCGACGCAATAGCCTGGCACCGCTGCCGGGGGCGGTGGAGTTTGACCGCCCCTAAGCAAGCCCCGTGCGGATACGCTACCATGGCATTCCCGCAACGTACTTCCCGTCCTCTTATGTTTCCCAAACTGCGCGAAGATATCAAGAGCATCATTGAACGCGACCCCGCAGCCCGCAACGCCTGGGAAGTCATCACGTGTTATCCCGGCTTTCAGGCGATCATGATGCACCGCTGGGCGCACGCCTGCTGGATCAACAATTTCAAGTGGATCGGGCGCTTCATCGCCTATGTCGCGCGCATCGTCACGGCCATCGAAATCCACCCCGGCGCCACCATCGGCCGCCGGGTCTTCATCGACCACGGCTTCGGCGTGGTGATCGGTGAAACCGCCGAGGTCGGCGACGACTGCACCATCTATCAGGGCGTGACGCTGGGCGGCACTTCGCTGCACAGCGGCACCAAGCGCCACCCGACCCTGGAGCGTGGCGCCATCATCGGCGCCGGCGCCAAGGTGCTGGGTGCGTTCACGGTAGGCGAATACGCCAAGGTCGGCTCCAACGCCGTGGTCATCAAGCCGGTGCCGGCCGGTGCCACGGCCGTGGGCAATCCGGCCCACATCGTGCAGAAAGATATGTCCTCGCGCAGCGCCACCCTGTTTTCGGCCTACGGCATCAGCCCCAACGGCGAAGACCCGCTCTCGAAAGCGCTGCACGGCCTGATCAACCATGCCGCCCGCCAGGACGAGCAGCTCGAACGCATGATGGCGACCCTGAAAGCGGCCGGCATTGCCTGCCCGCGCATGCCTGAATGTGATAAATTGGATTCGGCCGAACTCAACAAACTGGTCGAATAAAGGACCCCTGCATGACACTAGAATCGACTGGCGGCGCCGACAGCGCCGACCTGCTGGACCCGTTCGAGGTGCGCGTACTGGCCGTGCTGGCCGAAAAAGAAGCCCTCACGCCGGACAACTACCCGATGTCGCTCAACGCGCTCACCAATGGCTGCAACCAGTTGTCCAGCCGTGACCCGGTGATGCAGCTGTCCGACGAAACCGTCCAGGACGTGCTGCAGCGCCTGATGCAGCGCAAGCTGGTCAACGGCATCACCCAGGCCGGCGCACGCGTGACCAAGTACGAACACCGCATGCGCATCAAGTGGTCGCTGGAACAGGACAAGCTGGCCGTGCTGGCGATCCTGATGCTGCGCGGCCTGCAAACGGCCGGCGAGATCCGCAGCCGCAGCGGGCGCCTGCACGATTTCAAATCCGTGGCCGAGGTCGAAACCTGTCTGCAGTTTTTGATCGACAAGTATCCGCCCATCGTGGCCCGCCTGGCCCTGGCGCCCGGCACCAAGGAGCCGCGCTACGGCCACCTGCTCAGCGGCGACGCCGCGCTGGCCCAGCAGGAATCGGCCTTCGGCAACGTGACAGCGCCCGCACAGGGCGGGCGCGTGGCGCAGCTGGAACAGGAAGTGGCCAGCCTGCGCAGCGAGGTCGATGCCCTGAAGGCCCAGTTCGAAGCCTTCAGACAGCAGTTCGACTAAGCCTCAGCCTTCGTCCTTCCAGCGGCGCAGGCGCATGGCGGCGAAGATCATCGCCGCGCCGGCTGCCGCGCCGATCCACATCTCCGGCGTCAGCAGGGTCTTGTACGACTGCGCCAGCAGGCCCGACATATCGATGGTTTTGTGGCCGACCTGGACGATCAGGCGGGTGTCGACACTGTTGAGCCCAAGCCAGGCGCCGGGGATCAGGCCGCCCAGGCCGCGGAACAATATGTTTTCGACGAACCAGCGCACGCCATTGCCATTGCTGTGGAGCAGGTTGGTCCAGGCAATCACCGCCACCGTCATGACCGGTACGCCCACTGCCCACAGAAACACTTTCGAACGTGCCCATGCCGACACCATGAACAGGTAGCCGACGGTCGGCAGCGCCCACAGCATGTACACCGGCAGCAGGGCGAGCACGTGCAGTGGCGCCAGGTAGAGCGACGGATCGGCCAGCAGCGCCCCGAACAGGTTGATACCCTTGAAGCTCAGCAGCAGGGCGCCGATCAGGAGCAGCGCCAGCGAGGTGACGGTGGCCACGGCGATCGTGATCAGCGGCGCCACGCACAGCGCGGTGGCCAGCTTGGACAGTACGGTCGACTGGTCCGACAGGGGCAGCGACTTCCAGAACAGGATGCTGCGGTCGCGCCGCTCGTCGTATAGTGCGCCCAGGCAGTAGAAAAACGACACCACCGACAGCATCAGGAACAGCGGCGCGGCGCCGGCCAGGTAGGTGCTGGCGAGCGTGCTGACTATCTGCTGCTTTTTCTCGGGATGCAGGGTGGCGTACACACCGGCCAGATCGATCTGACGGCCGTCGATCTGCATGCCGGCATCGACGATCTTGCCGCTGGCAACGCTCCAGAGCGCAGTGGCGCCGATAAACAGCACCATCAGTGCCCCGGCGATGACCGGCGCCCAGAACAGCGAGCCCTTGTTCTCCCAGAATTCGCGGCGGACCAGCCATTTCATCGTGTTCATGCGTAGCTTCCTTTCATGGTCGCCACGAACAGGTCGGCGACGCTGGGGTTACGGGTTTCGCCGAGGGCGGCCAGTTGCGTGCGCGGTACGCCGTCGAACAGCATGACCGACTTGCCGAATACGGTGCGCTGGTCGATCGGCTGCAGCGCATTGGCGGCGTTGAGCTTATCGTTCGAGACCATCACTTCGGTGTAGCGTTCGCCCACTTCATCCATCGACGCCGACAGCACGATCTTGCCGTCGCGGATGAACATCAGGTCGGTGAGGATGTGTTCGATTTCCTCGACCTGGTGGGTGGTGATGACGATGGTCTTGTCTTCGTCAAAATAATCCTCCAGCAGGTTCTGGTAAAACTGCTTGCGGTACATGATGTCCAGGCCCAGGGTCGGTTCGTCCAGCACCAGCAGCTTGGCGTCGATGGCCATCACCAGCGCCAGGTGCAGCTGCACCA
>CAMLIL010000041.1 GCA_946480015.1 uncultured Oxalobacteraceae bacterium
GATTCCCACGTGATCGACGCGTACGAGGTGAGCTGCGGCGAGGTCAAGCGGCGCCGGCCGGCTTTACCCTGCGGGCGCGCGACTAAGAGCAACTAACAAAACCTCTATTTGTAGTCAGAGCAACATGAGCTGTACACTGAGCCTTGGCGAAGGACCGCTATCGGCCAGGAGCAGACGTAGCTGGCATACACAATTCGACGATAACACGCTCGGCCTAATGAAGATGTAATGATGTTAAACTTCTTGGGAAAGATATTGCCGCCTTTCATCCTCGGTCCGCTGATGGTTGGAGGGTCAATTTGGGGTCTTTTCTTTCAGCCTGAGCCAGGTTGGTCGGACTATTTTCTCCTTCCGTTCTGCATCTTAATGGAAGCATGGGGCACGTGGGTTTGGGCCAAAACAAGTGAAAATGTGTTTTATTACAAACGAACTGAAGCTAATGCCTCTAACAGCAAAGGTAAAAAGTAAAGTGCCGAACTCTCTTTTCAGCCCAGACGCCCCCAAGCGCGCCGGTTAACCGCAACGTTCAACGACCGCTTTGTAGGAACCTGAACTTCCGGTTTGGGGCGGACGCTACTGGGTACAATCGGCCAGAAGCGGCCCTTGGCGACTCGCGAAATAATTGAAAGAATTAATGTTTCGACTATGGGGACTGGTTTCTCTTTAAAATTAAGCGGTAAGACTCAAGGGTTCGCCTGTACTATGGCGAACAGCAAAAGGGGCGCGGCTAAATTGAAAAGGCCATCGACCTATCAGACGCGGTGGCTCGGCGCGAGATTTGAAGGAATTTTGCGGCACTTGTAATTAGCCCAGCTTCCGGTCAGTACAGAACGCTTTAGTCGGGAGAAATTGCAATGAGTGCAATATATTTGGATTCAAATATTTATTTATCTATCGCACGTCGAGAGTCTATTTATGAGTATACGTTAGCAAAAATAAATAATCTTTGTAAAAATGGAATTTTATTTCCGCACTCACCTGCCCATGCAGAAGAAATTGCAGCCCGTCTTCTTGATGGAAGGGAAGTTGATATAACTCGACGATTTAAGAGTTTAGTTTCTCGTTTCAATGGCAGAAAGGGATATTTCCCGGGCAGTCCAAACATCAAAGAGACAGAGGGAATTATTTTCGAACTAGAATGCGCTGTTGCGAAAAACCCGGCATTGCATGATGCCATAGCGATACACAAGAAAAATCTTCAGAAAATGCGAGTGACAGTATTTGATAAGTCACGCCTGAGAGCAAGAGTGGAGCCTGATGACTTTGAAGATTGTATTCGCCGTGTTCAAAAGTATCTCAATCTAACCGACGTAGCAAGGAAAAATGATAGGTTTCACCTAGGTCGTAGAACAAAAAAAAGTTTGGAGGAAAATTTTTATGACCTTAATATATCAACCGAGAACGTTGAAACTTTTGATGAGTCGCGAAAGAAATATAAATTAGAGCCGCGTCGACTTGCCAACGTTCCAACTGATAAAATATTCCAGCACGAAGATTTTGTTAAGTTTGCAAAAAATGATTTCTCGGAAAGTGGAGCTAGTTTTGACAACGTGCCAAAAGGGAATGTTCTGCGTGATAGTTTTTATAAGACTGAAGGAGCTATCACGTTAGCGTTAAACTGCTTGGAGAAAGCAGGATATTTCCAAGAAGATAAAAACCATGCCTCCACCTTAAGCGGAAGAATGTTTGATGTCACCCATGCTATTTATGCGACCGGAGCGGAATATTTTGTGACCAACGACTTTCGGTTTGCAAAAAAAACAGCTGCGACTTACTTTTTTTTGGAAATTCCGACTAAAGTCATTGTAATTGATGACTTTGTTAATGGTGGTTTTCTAATGTGAGTACGCAGTCAATGTAATTTATATTCTTATTAAATAATGTGAGGTATTTTATTTGTCAAGTATTTTTATGGACTTCCACTTTGGGCAACGTCTGCCTGACGTGATAGTTCGTAAATCTTCTAAACAGGTAAGATGCTATACCGAACGCTGGTGGCCGAGTTTGGCCACAAGCGGTCACTCAATCGTCTCGCACGAATTGGCTTGGTGCGCCTCGCTACCTATTATGGAGATCAAAGCATGGGACCAGATGATTATCGTTATTCAGCCCTCATCGCCTCACAGAGATGGAAATTGTGGTTTCTCGGACCTATGGCAGCGTCTGCTGCGCTTTTACTATTCTGGAACGGTCAACTTGCTTTCTACCTCGATGCTGATCCGTCTTTCGTTAGCTTGGGAGGGACCGTCCTCGGCTTGACGACCCTAGTCGCCGGGTGTTTGACCTTGCAATGTCCTTCGTGCCGTTTGAGCCTGCTCTGGTACGGAGTTTCCAAAAAGTCCGTTGGGTCATGGCTCGAATGGGTCTTAGCCGTCCAAAAGTGTCCTCGCTGTGGGTTTGCCGACTCAACCGCCCAACAGCATCAGTCAAATTAAACTAAGTGCGGGCGCGTGGAGGTCCGCTTTGGGGCGATAGCGGTCGTACACAACGGTCCGCGTTAGGATGGCAAGTGTGTTCTTAGACGCTCAAAGCCAGCCGCTGGGCCAGCCAGTAGCCGCTGACCAGCATCAGTGTCACGCACAGCGCGGGCAGGCCGTGGCGGACAAACTGCGGCTGGCGGCGTGCCAGCATCAGCAGCGGCACCAGCAGCGCGGCAGCCATCAGCTGACCGGCTTCCACCCCGAGATTGAACGACAGCAGCGGCAGCACGATGTCGGTGGCCGGCTGCGCCAGCGCCGCATCGCGCACCGGGCCGGCAAAGCCGAAGCCGTGCACCAGGCCGAAGACGCCCGCCATCCAGTAATGTTCGCGCCCGGCCTCGCGTCCCAGCAGTGCCGCCAGGCAGGCGGCGATGATCGAGGCGGCGATCAACGGTTCGACCACGGCGGCGGGAGCCTGGACCAGATTGAGCGCCGCCAGCGCCAGGGTGAGCGAATGGGCCAGGGTGAAGGTGGTAACGATGCCCAGCATGGGCTTGAGACGGCGCTGGCCGAGCAGCAGGGCGCCGAGAAACAACAAATGATCGAAGCCGCCCAGAATATGGCCCATGCCCAGCGTGAACCAGGTACTCAGGGCAGCCGGGGCGGTGGTGGCGGCGAAGGCGGGAAGGCAGAGCGTGCATGCCAGCCCGGCGAATACGATGCGGAACAGCTTGGAGTGTAGGGTCATGGTCGGATCGGTCAATGGGATACTGGCGTTAGCGTAACCGGCAGATTCATCCTTGTCCAGTTGACAAATATTAGTGTTGTGTCGCCACGGCCGCCGCGCTGCCTGGCTTCGACCAGATCGGCCATGATTCCGTTCGCGTGTCAGCCCGGTTGGATTTTGCGCTAATATTGCGAGTTCTTAAGGGGACCTGTTGGACCGCACCATGAAGACCCAACTATTGCAGGACATCGATGAGAACAATTCCAGCGCCGCTTCGGCGCCGGCCATTCCCGTCCCCCATCGCACCCCGCCCGCAGCGGCGCCGGCTCCCGCAGTAGCTCCCAAGGTGTGGATGGGGCGTCCCGCTTCCACCGCCCAGAGCGAAGCCGCAGCGGCACCGCAGGCTGAAGCGGCAGCGCAAGTCAAACCCGCCGAGCCCGTGCCCGCAGCGGAGCCGATCCACGTGGTCGCGGACACCCGTCCGACCGCGCGCAAGGCCAGCCGCGCCGGTACGCTTGGCGCCTGTCTGCTGGGCCTGGTAATGGTCGGCCTGGTCGGCGTCTGGATGTACAAGGAAACCAAGCTGGACAATACGATGGCATTGCTGGCGCATACCTCGGCGCCCGTCGCCGCCGCTGCGCCGCCGGCGCCCGTCCCACCGGTCCCGAGTGCAAACGTGCCGGCGGAGCCGGCGGCGGCAGCGCTGCCGCCGATGGTGCTGCTGGACGAGCCGGCCGTGCCTGCGCCGGCGGCTCCCGCGCCGGCGCCGCGTCCCAAGGTGAAAGCCACCAAGGTGGCCGCAGCGGCTCCAGCCAGTCCCGCTCCCGCGCCACGGCGGCCCAAGAGCGTCGCAGCCGCACCCGCGCCGGCGCCGGCGGAGAAGCCGGGGCGCCCCGACGGCATGGCCGAAACCCTGCGCCTGTGCCGCGCCGCCGGCTATCACACCACCCAGTGCATCGAGCGCGGCTGCACCGCCACCCGCTACGGCCTAGCCTGCCGTGGCTAGCACGCACGTCATCTGCTCAACGACATGATTTTGTGGTTGAGCGTATTCGCGACATATTGACCCTAAATATCTGACATGCGATACATGAATGTCTGGCCGCGGGCGGACCGTGGCCTTACCTTTTCCAGGAGGATTCATGGTTTTGCATCGGATGAAAACACTGCTTGCCGGCATCGCCGCCGTCGCCCTGTTCGGGTGTGGCGCGAATGTTGAACAAGCCCCGAACGGACAGCCGAGCAAGCTGCTGGCCACCACGGCGGGCGTATTCGGATTAAGCAGCGACAGCAATTTCTATACCGTCGATACGGGCGCCGGGCTGGTCTTCAAGATCCGCCGCCTCGACAACGGGTCGAACACCCAGTCGGCCGGCGACATCGCCTCGATGGTGTACAACGGAGTCGAGTTCCAGGACCAGGGCCGCGGCAGCCAGATCAATTCCGGTTTCGACTTTCTGTATTCCGGGGTGTCGGCGGTGAGCGTGAACGCCGCCACGGTGGGAACCGATTACATCAAGATCACCGTGCAGGCCGGTAACCTGACCCACTATTACATGGCCAAACGCGGGGTCCCGAACATCTTCATGGGCACGTATTTCACCAGTGAACCCGATACCCTGAACCTGGCCCGCTTCATCGTGCGCATTCCGATCACCGCACTGCCCAACGGGCCGACGCCGTCGAACATCCGCAACAATACCGGGGCGATCGAGTCGGGCGACGTGTTCGGGCTGGCCAACGGCGAAACGCGCTCGAAACACTATTCGAACATGCGGCTCAGGGACTGGACCTCGATCGGCGCCACCGGCAACAACGTGGGCGTCTACATGGTGCGCGACAACCAGGAAGGCGGCTCGGGCGGACCGTTCTACCGCAGCCTGCTCAACCAGGGTACCGACACCAATCAGGAAATCACCTATATCGTCAATTACGGCGAGGCGCAAACCGAGTCGCCTTACCGTACCGGTATCCTCAACACCTACACGCTGGCCTTCACCAGCGGCGCCGCGCCGGGTACCATCGATACCTCATGGTTCTCGAATATGGGCCTGAGCGGCTATCTGGGCGCGGCAGGGCGCGGACGCGTTACCGGCGTGGGCATTAACGGACGCGCCAGCGGTGTTACCTATACCGTCGGTTTTTCCAATGCCACCGCGCAGTACTTCACAACCGCGGCCAGCGACACCGGTTACTTCAACATGACCGGCATGCGCCCCGGCACCTATACCATGAAGGTCTACCGCAACGAGATGGCGGTCGATTCGCGCTCGGTGTCGGTCACGGCGGGCGGCACCACGGTCTTGAACACGATCGCCATCGGGAGCGATCCCAACAGCGCCACCGCGCTGTGGCGTATCGGTACCTGGGATGGCTCGCCAGGGGAGTTCATCAACGGTAGCAAGGTCACCACCATGCACCCGTCCGACGTGCGCATGAGCAGCTGGACGCCGGCCGCCTACGTCGTCGGCAGTTCCAGCCCGGCCACCGGCTTCCCGGCCTACCAGTGGAAATCGGTCAACGGCACGCTGACGGTCAAGTTCAACCTGAGCGCAAGCCAGATCGCCGCGCACAAGCTGCGCATCGGCATCACCACCGCCTTCTCGGGCGCGCGTCCGCAAGTGAACATGAACAGCTGGGTTTCGTCGGTTCCGATCGCGTCCACCCAGCCGGGCACCCGTACACTGACGGTCGGCACCTACCGCGGCAACAACACTACCTTCTCCTACGATATTCCGTCGTCGGCGTTCGTGGCCGGCACCAACACGCTGACCATCTCGGCGGCCAGCGGATCGACCGGCACCACGTATCTGAGTCCGGGCTATTCGTTCGACGCGCTCGACTTGCTGTGATCGCCGCCGCGCCGGCAAGGGCGTAAGCCGGTGCCGGCAGCGGCGGCGTAGCAGTAGCCGGCGCCGCTCGCTTCGCCGGCCGCATCGATGGCGCCGACAAACACGTCGCCGCCGGCGGCCGGCCACACGTAGCGGCCGTAGATCCACTTGCCGTGCATGGCCACCGGCTTGGCCGCAGGGGTGAAGCTTCCCTCGCCATGCGGCTCGCCGTTCAGGAAGGCGCCTTCATAGCGGCCGGTGGGGCCGGTCAGCACGCCGCGCCCGGCCGGCCTGGCGAGCGCGATGCCACCCGTGTAGCTGGCCGCAGGCGCGCCGTCCGGATAGCGCAGCGAGCCCTGGCCGCCAGCCAGGCCGGCGGCGAACTGGCCTTCGTATTGGCCGCCACGCACGCTTGCCAGCTTGCCCGTGAGCGGCAGGCCATCGGCGAACGTGCCCTCGAAATAGCTGCCGTTGACGCGTTCGAGCTTGCCGGCTCCTTCCGGTTTCAGGCCGCGCACCTGGCCCACATAACGCGTACCGCTCCTGTATGCCAGCCCGTCCGGCGCAGGCGCGGGCGTCGCGTGGCGCAATTCGTTGAGCAGTTCCAGATTGTCGAGCAGGAGCGCGTCTTCGCTGTAGCGGCCCGACCTGGAAAACGTCACCGCGTGGCGCAGTGCCGCCAGCGCTTCATCCGGATGGTTGGCGCGCAGTGCCAGCGTGGCCAGGGCGCGGAAGATGTCGGGCGTCGGCTGGTAAATCGAGGCGGTGTCGAATCCGGCGATGCCTTCGTCGAGCGGCTCGCTGTCCGGGAGACTCAAATACACCTGGCCCAGACCGTGGTAAGTGGCGGGGTAGCTGGGATCGGCCTTGGCGGCGCTGCGGAAATGGTCGCGCGCCTTGCGCAGCAGTGCTTCCCAGCCCGGCAGGCCGCTGGCGCGCAGCGCCTCGGCATGGCTGCGCGCCAATTCGCCCTGCATGGCGAGCAGCTGGGCATTGCCGGGGAAGCGCTCGCTGAGCGCACGCACCGCCGCTTCGCTGTACCCCTCGCGGGAAAAGCGCAGCCGGTCGACATTGGCCTGGGCGCTGTCGGGATTGAGTTCCAGATTCCGCGCCAGTACCGCTTCGCGGGCTTCGCGCGGCACTCCCATGTAGGTCAGCACGGTGGCCAGGGCGGCGGCGACGTGCGGCGGGTCGAGGGCTTCGACCTTGATGTCGACCGGCGGGAACTTGATATCTTCGGCCTTGAACACCCGCGCACTCAGGTTCCTGCGCAGATACTGGGCAATGTCCTTGTCCAGGTCGGCGTAGCTGCGCTTGAACGCCAGCTGGGCGGCGCGGTCCTGGCCGATGCCGAGGTTGTACAGGCGCAGGTAGTGCGCCAGCTGGGCGCGCAGCTCGGGCGAGGAATTGAAATAATGGATCACAAAGCCGGCCCGGGCGTAAAACGCGTCGAGCTCGGTTTGATTGGTCCGGGTGGTGTCGGTGAAATTGAGTTTGGTCGTGTTGAACAGGTGGGCGCTATCGATGCGCATACTGCCGTTCGCACTGTACAGGCCCCTGACACGGTTGTCCTGCTCGTCGATATGGCCGACGCTGACGGACGTGTTGTCGTACCGGAAAGTGGAAAAATACTCGGCCATGCCTTCGTCGCACCACATCGGATAGGCCACGGTCAGCTGGGTCATGCGGACCAGATAATGGTGGTATTCGTGCAGCAGCACCCCGCGGGCGAAGGTCTGGGTGTCGCCGTCGCCGATGTAGCCCTTGACGCTGGCCATGGCGGCAAAGCCTTGCAGCGAGGTGGAGAACACGCCGCCGTAGTTTTCCGGCAGGCCGGCCTTCTTGAACAGATCCGGGTCGCCGATGGCCAGCACCGTGAGCGGCGCGACCGTGTCCAGCGCGTCGATGCCCAGCGCGCGCAAACTGAAGTGGCGCATGTGTTCCAGATCATTGACCAGCAGGCGGGCGGTGTCGGCCTTCTGGTCGGTCACCACGCGAAAGTGACTGGTTTCGGCCTGCACCCATTTGGCGCGGAACAGGGCGTCGATGTCGGCGCCAAAGGCGGGGATGCTGCACAGCGCCGCGGCGAGGCCGAGCAGGCGCGAAAGATTAAACATGGCAATATTGATAAAAATAAATAGTTTCCCATGTTAACAGCCAGCGGCGCCAATGGAAAGCGCGAACTACGCTTTGTCGTATTGCTGCCGAAAGGGCCAGATGGGCTGCTCGACATCGCCATATCCGGCGCGTAGACTGGACTTTCGGCTCATTGCTTGACGGAGGTCAGTATGCGGTCTTTCCTGGCGAAACCGGCTGCGGTCAGCGAGCCCGGCACGCCCGCGCAAGCCAGGCCGGCGCGTTCCGCGCCCGCCGTACACAGCGCCGTCGGGCATGATTTCACCCGCGTTCCCACGCACGGCCGCGCGCCGGCGGGCGGGGCCGTCGCGGCGCGCACCGAGCTGCGCCCGCACGACAGCGACCCGGCCGCCGAGCGCGCCGAGGCCGCCATTTATGCGTCCGGCAAAACCCCCATCCGCCTGGGCGGCCAGCTGCTGCCCTGGGACGCGGCGCCGCTGGGTGCGGCGGCCACCGGGGAGCACCTGAAGGAAATCCAGCGCCGCTTCGGCGATGCCGGGGCGCAGCGCTCGCTGGAGGGGCTGGGCGCCACCCGAGGCGCCGGCTTTACCCAGCAGGCCGCGCTGCAGGCCGGGCTGTCGCCAGCGGCCGCCAGCGTGCAGGGCGGGCCGATCGGGCGCCAGGCCGCCGAGGCGATCCGTGCCAACAGTGCTTCCGAACGCTTGCCGGACGCGGTGCGCGAGAAACTGTCGCACGCGGGCGGGGGCGAGCTGGGCGACATCGCCATCCACAACGACACCGGCGCGCACCGGGCGGCGGAAATGCTCAACGCGCGCGCCTTCACCGTCGGGCGGGCCATCTATTTCGGGCGCGGCCAGTACCAGCCCTACAGCAGCGAAGGCTTGCACCTGCTGGCGCACGAAGCGGCCCATGCGGTGCAGCAGGGCGGGCGCGGCGGGGCGGCGGGCGAGCACTTCAGCACCGGCGCCGCCAACAGCAGCGCCGAGCACGAAGCCGAGCGCTTCGCCGACGGTGTCAGCGGCCGCGCGGCCGCCGTCGCGGCGCTGCACGCCAGCGTGCCTGACGAAACAATCCACCGTACCATCAGCTTTACCCACGGCAATCACCGCTTCCACACCAACGCACCCACGGCGCAAGAAGATGCCGCCGGTTTCAGTCTCAGTTCCGATCCCAACCGAACCTTCCAATGGGATGCCGACGTCACCATCCATGGTGTGGCGGGCGACCCGTTTGCCGATTTCGTGGCCGGGTTCATGCAGGTGGAACGGGTGTTTTACGTCAACGCGCACTGGGCCGAGGGCACGGCCGACCATACCCACCGCGCCATCCGTCCGGACGCGCCGTTGCCGCGGCGCGATGCCCTGGCCGTGGGCAACAACTTCATGTTCGACGACGCCGCCCATGTGACGCTGCCGTTCGGGGCCGCCGGCGACGTGCGCAGTCCGATGGCGGAAGACACGCCCTCGTCGTTCCTCCCATGGGCCAATCCGGTGGCCGGGCGCGGCGGCGACACCGGCTGGTTCAATTATGGCGACGCGTTCGTCACCTACCTAAGCGCGCGCAATACCGTTTCCGGCCATTTCCGCCATCTGGCCAATGTGTACTGGAATATGTCGGTGCAGGGACAGTTCAATGCCACCCGCCCGGTGGGCACGCGCGTGACCCTGTCGGCGCCGGGCGCGGTGAACCGCAGCGGGGTGATCGAGGGTGTCAGCGGGGAATTTCCACCCATGATAGGCGGGACCATCGCCAACGGGCACGATACCGTCACCGATACCTGAGGCGAGCCATGATGCACCATATCGTCAGGCTGCGGCCGGAACAGAGCGGGATGGGCGCCGCGATCGGGGTGGCGCGGGCCGGCAGCGGCGCCGCACCGGAACAGCGCATCGGCCAGCTGCTGCCGCCCGGGCAGGTGCCCGCGCAAACGCCGCTGGCGCTGCTGTGGCGCGGTCCCAGCCTGTCCTCGCCCGATACGCTGGCGCTGGCCGGCGCCGCGTGGCACGGGCACACGCTGGCGGTCACGCTGGAACTGCGCTGTTTCGACGGCCCGCTGCACGCCAACATCATCACCGTGCCGATCGTCGAATTGGACCTGGGCGAACTGGCGCCGGCCAGCTATGAAGCCGACATCGCGCTGGTCACGCTCGCGTTTTCCGATCTCGACCGGCCCGAGACGGCGGTGCCCGTGCGTACCGAGCACAGCCTGTTCCGCTTCACCGTCGTGTGATGACCGCCGGCGCGCTTTGCGCAGTTACTTCGGTTCGTTGATGATTTGCGGATCGTGAACGAAGGTGCCGCCCTGGCCATCGTTGAATTTCAGCTTGAAGTCGATGACCTTGCGCTTGTCGCCGGTATGGTAATCCTCAACCGTCATTTCGCGTCCATCGTCCGAAATGACGGGTTGGCCCAGCTGGTCGGCGCCGGTTTCCACGTCGATGCCGGCGAAGGTCACACCTGGCGCGGTGGGCGGATCGAACGAGAACACGATCATGCTGTGGTGGTGAACCTTGATCGGTTCGGGCATGACGATCACGTCGTCAGGGCCGAACGGTGGACGGGCATTGACGACGACAGTGACCGTGTGGATCTTGGCGGTGTTTTTTTGCAGCATGGTTTTTAGCTTCCTTCCTGGGGTGGGTGGGATTCGACATACCGCATGTACACCGGATCGCGGTAGGCCATCTTGCGCAGCAGCGCACGCTGCTGCGAAGCCTGGTTTTCCTTGCCGGCGCAGTGGAGTGCGCGCACCCACGGGGCAAGGACATGATAGTCACGGCTGGCGGCGGCGCCCGGCAGCAGCGCCTGGGCCGACTGGCAGGCCGCCAGCGCGCGTTCACCGCCGCGCGGCTCCAGCGTGGCCTGGAACAGCAGGGCGTCGACCAGGGCTTCGCGCACCAGCGTGTCGTCGGGCGCCAGCGCGCGCAAGCGATTCAGGCTGTCGATCACACCGGCTGCCTGCTCGGCGGCGCGGGCCGGCTGGCCCTGGCGCATCCATTGCGCGGCCTGCCTTTGCTCGACGGCGGCGAGCAGGCGCCGCAGCAAGATCTTTTTCGGCTGCAGCGCGCTCAGTTCGGCCAGGGTGGCGTGCAGCTGCGCCAGCGCCGCAAGCTGGGCTGCCGGGGCGGCGCGCTCGGCGTCGAGGTCGAGCAGTTTCATGCCGACGGTGGCGCGCACGGCTTGCCAGGACTTGTTGCTGGGATCCTTGGCGATATTGGCGCCCAGCAGCGTCTCGGCCTGCAGCAGATGGGTGCGGGCGCCGTCCGCCTGTCCCAGGGTCAGCTGCAGTTCGCCCTGGTGCACGTGGGCGTTCGCCAGGCGGCTGGCGTACAGCGCGTCGCTGGGCGAAGCGGCGTGCAGATTCTCCACGATGGCCAGCTCGCGCTGGTACAGCCGGGCCGCTTCGGCCAGGTCGCCGCGCCGCTCCTGCGCGCTGGCGGCCCAGGACAGGCTGTCGGCCAGGTCGGCCGCCAAGCTCTTGTCGTCCGGGGTGCGTGCCAGCGCGCGGGTCTTGAGCGCGACCGAGGCGGCAAAGGCGCGTGCGGCGGCCTCGGCATCGCCCTGTTCCAGCGCCACGCTGCCCAGGCTGTTGTGCGCATAGGATTGCTCGATCCAGGCGCCGACATCGTTCGGATCGAGCACGCCCAGGCGTTCGGAGAAATGCAGATATTCGCTCATGCGGGCGTGCGCGGCCGGCCAGGCTTTCTGGTCGAATTGCAGCTGCCCATGCCAGAAGGCGTTGGCCCCCAGGCTTTTGAGCACTTGCCTGTCGCGCGGCGCGGCGGCCAGCTGGCGGTCGAGGATGGCGCGCGCGGCCGTGAGCGCGGTGCCGGCCGCGCCCGGATCGGCGCGCGCCATCGCCACTTCGGCGATCACTTGCAGCGCCTGCGCGCGCTGGGTCAGCGCGGCGGCGCTGGTATTGCCGTCGTCGGGGCTGGCCAGGTAGCTGAGCGCGCGCGCGCTGACCTTGTCGAGCAGGTCGAGGCGGCCGAGCGGACGCAGCTTGTCGACGAATTCACCCAGCATGAAGCCGCTCAAGCCTTCGGCTTCGTTGCGGCGCTGTTCGGCCAGCTGCTGGGCATGGCGCGCGCTCAAGCCGAGCGCACCGGCCAGGGTGGCCAGGCCGATCAATACGGTCAGCACCAGCAGGCGCAGGCGCTCGCCGCGGCGGGCGCGCTGCACCGAGGCGCCGATGAAGGCGCGTTCCTCGGCGCCGAGCGGAAATTCGGGTTTGTCCAGCAGGGCCGCGGCCTGGTTGACCTGGACGCCGGCCGGCAGCAGCAGGTCGCGCGCGCGCGCGCCGGCTTGCCAGCGCGCCGCCTGGGCGCTGGTGCGGGTGCGCAGCTGCAGGGTCTGGCGGTGCTGTTCGGTCCATTCGACCACCCGCGGCCAGCGCCGCAGGATCGCTTCGTGGGCGATGCCGAAGGCCGGCACGCCGCCGTGCAGGTCGCTGACAAACAGGCGCGCGTCAACCAGCACCTTGACCAGTTCCACGGCGGCCGGGCTGTGCAGGGCCGACCACGGCGCCCGCCGCGACGTCACGGCCGCTTCGTCTTCGGCCACCTGGACCAGCAGGGCCAGCACCCCGGACAGGGCGGCGATCTGCTCCTGCGTGAGCGCCGCCACCACCTGCTCGGCGCGCGCGCCGATGGCCCCTTCGATGCCGCCCAGCGCCTGGAACACGGAAAAACTGAGCGTGTCGCTGCTGCCGCGCTGCAGATACAGTTCCTGCAGCGTGTACTGCAGCAGCGGCAGGGTGTCGTGGCCGCCGACGGCGTCGCACAGCACCTCGTCGAGCGGGGTGCCGGACACCGGATCGAGTTCGAATTCGATGTGGGCCGCGCGCGCCGGCTGCCGCACGATCTGGGCCAGTTCGCTGCGGCTGGGCGGATTGACGTCGAAATGGCCATTGCGCTGCTTGAGTTCGAGCAGGGCCGGATAGGCCGCGATGTGCGGATAAAAGTCGTTGCGGCAGCCCATCACGACCAGCACGCTGCCAGAACGCGCCAGCGCCTCCAGGGTGGCGAAGAAATGCTGGCGCTCGCTTTCGGCGATGTGGGCCAGGCGGAATACCGCTTCGAGCTGGTCGATGCACAGGGCCAGCCGGGTCGCTTGCGCCTGCTGGGCCAGCATGTCGCCGATCGAGCGGGCGTCGCGCGCCAGGGCCGTGGCCAGGGTGTCGGCGCTGGCGCCAGGGAACAGCGGGGCGCCGGCCGGGGTCTCGGCGTCGAGCAGGGCGCTGCCCAGCGCCTGGAACAGGCTGATGTCGCCGATGTCGCCGCAGTTCATGTGCAGCACGCAGCTCACGCGCGCCTTGGCCAGCGCGCCCGTCAGGCGCGGCAGCAGGCCGGCCCGGATCAGCGAGCTCTTGCCCGCGCCGGAGGGGCCGAGCACCAGCACCATGGCGCAGCCGGCCGCTTCCTGCCGGTGCACGGTCTCGACCAGCTTGTCGGTGGCGGCGGCGCGCCCGAAGAAGATCGGCGCGTGCTGTTCCTCGAACGGTTGCAGGCCGCGAAACGGCGTGGTGTGGACCCAGCTGCCGCTGCTGGCCTCGCCCTCGGCTTCGACCTCGGCGACGATGCGGTAGCCGCGCTTGCGGATGGTTTCGATGTAGTGCGGGGCGCTGCTGGCGTCGCCCAGTGCGCGGCGCAACTGGGTGATGGTCTTGTGCAGGGGGTTGTCGCCGACCTCGGCGCTGCCCCAGCAGGTCTGAATCAGCTCGTCGGTACTGACCACCTCGCCCGGCGCGCGGCACAGGCATTGCAGCACCTCCATCGCACGCGGCTCCAGCTGGCGCCGCTCAGCGCCCTGGTACAGCGAATTGCTGGCCGGGTCGACCGTCCATTCGCCCATCCGGAACCGCGTGTGCGTCATTGTCGTCCTTTGGTGTTGCTGTTCATTAAATAATTCTTATGAGTAATTGTCGCATGCTAAAGACAATTGATCTACGCTATTTGTGTCAATTGCACAGGGCGGTGCCCGACGCGGCGACGTTGCCGGCGGCCGTGCGGCTTTCGATCATGCGGTGCGCCGCCCCGGCCGCGTGGCGGACGCCTTCGTGCAGCTGGCGCACGCTGGTGGGCCAGGGCGCGCGCCACGGCGCGCGGAACGAGACGGTAGCCACCGGCGCCGCCGCAGCCGCGCCGTTGAAGGCCAGGTGGCGGAAATGGTGGTGCCGGTAGCACGCGAAGACCGGATCGGCCGCCAGGGCGGGGAAGGAGGCGCCCAGCAGCTCGGCCACCCGGGCCAGCGGCGGTTGCCAGCGGTACTCCAGGCTGGCCCGGTCGAGCTGGCCGGCTTGCCGGCGCAGCCAGAAGGCGGCCTGGCGGCGCAGGGTTTCGCCCGCCGTGGCCAGGCTGCAGGCCGTTTGCAAGGCCGGGTGGACGCAGGCCGCCGGCACGATGCCGGCACTGGTGGCGGGCAGGGCGTGGCAGCTGTAGCGCGCGTGCTCGACGTCGCCGCCATCGTGCCAGCGAAAGCTCAGGTAGCGGGTGCCGGCCGGGCTGTCGGCCGCGATATACAGGCACAGGTCGCCCTCGTCGCTGCCGACCGACAGCCCGATGCCCTGACTGATGCTGACGCCGGACAGGCGCCACTGCTCAAGGCGCACCGCCAGCGGCGCGCCGAGCCGGACCAGCAGTGCGGCCATCTGGCGGTAGGCGTCGGTGCGCTCGGAGCGGCTGTGCGGCGCAATCCAGGCGATCACGCGGTCGCGCACCGACGCGCCGCCGCCCTCGATCCGCAGGGACCACTCCAGGGCCAGGCCGGGTGCGCCGGCCAGCACGGCGCCGGCGGCGGAAAAACGCGGGCTGCAGGGCAGGTCCATCAGCGCCCCAGACCCGGCCACAGCGTATTGACGGTCCAGTCGCGCCAGGGCGAGCCGGGTGGCTGGGGGGACAGGATGCGCGGATTTTTCGACACCCGCTGGCGGATGTCGGTGAGGGTGAAACGGTAGCCATGCCGCGCCGCCCAGCTGATCAGATGGTCCCAGCGGCCCGGGGTGATCTGCGCCAGTTCGGGGCCCAACTGTTGCCAGCCGGCTACGCTTTTGAGGTCCTTGACCAGGTCGTCGAAACCCGGGGAGTAGTGGGGAGCTTGCATGATTGCGGTTCCAGTGGCGAGAGTTGCGAGAACTCTAACCAGAACCAGCAAATAATTCCTTCTGTAAACCTTCCGGAATCTAAGTACTTGTTTTATAAGGATTGCTGTCGCTTGTCTGCCGCCCCCTTCCGGACGGCGGCAGGTCCGCGCCGGGCAGGGTCAGGCAGGGTCAGGCAGGGTCAGGCAGTACGGAAGGGGCATCGGAAGGTGGCGGGAAGCCACGGAGCGCGGCCATTTGGTGGCCGCGCCGTTCGGCCGGCCTGATCAGTCGCGGATTTCCAGCGCGCGGTTCAGGCTGAGCGCCGCCAGCGAGCCGACCGCGCCCGACAGCAGATACAGGCTGACATAGGCCAGGCCGAAGTTGGCCGACAGGCCCAGCGCGACCAGTGGGGCAAAGCCGGCGCCGACCAGCCAGGCCAGATCGGACGTCAGGGCCGCGCCGGTGTAGCGGTATTTGGCCTGGAAGTTGGCGGTCACGGCACCGGCAGCCTGGCCGTAGGACAGGCCCAGCAGCAGGAACCCGGCCAGCAGGAACACGTTTTCGCCCACCACGCCGCCGCCCATGAGCATGGGCACGAAGCCGCTGAAGACGGCGATCAGGGTGGCCAGCGCGCCCAGGGTGGTGCGGCGGCCGAGGCGGTCCGCCACCAGGCCGGAAATGATGATGCCGATGGCCGCCAGGCCGGCGCCGGCCATCTGGATGACCAGGAATTCACTGATCGAGCGGTCCGAATACAGCTTGATCCACGAGAGCGGGAACACCGTCACCAGGTGGAACAGCGCGTAGCTGGCCAGTGCGGCCAGTGCGCCGATCAGCACATTGCTGCCTTGCGAGCGAGTCATTTCCAGCACATTGGTCGGTTCCAGCTCGCGCTCGTCGAGCAAACGCGAGTATTCCGGCGTCGACACCAGGCGCAGGCGGGCAAACAGCGCCACCACGTTGATCGCGAAGGCCGCGTAGAACGGGTAGCGCCAGCCCCAGGTCAGGAAGTCGGCGGACGACAGTTCGGCCAGCAGATAGGCGAACAGGCCGGCGGCGATGACGAAGCCGGTCGGGGCGCCCAGCTGGCCCAGCATGGCGTACCAGCCGCGCCGGTTTTTGGGCGCGTTCAGGGCCAGCAGCGAGGGCAGGCCGTCCCAGGAACCGCCCAGGGCAATCCCCTGGCCGATGCGCAGCACCGCCAGCGCGATCACCGCGACGATGCCGTAATCGCGGGCCGAGGGCAAAAACGCCATGCCGACGGTGGAAATGCCCAGCATGAACAGCGCCACCGTCAGCTTGGCTTCGCGCCCCCAGCGCTGCTGCAGCGCCATGAAGGCCACAGTGCCGAACGGCCGCGCCACGAAGGCGAGGGCGAAGATGGCAAACGCGGCGAGGGTGCCGTCCAGCGCGCTCATGCCCGGGAAAAATACCGCCGGGAACACCAGCACGGACGCGATGGCGTACACGAAAAAGTCGAAATACTCGGAAGCGCGGCCGATGACGACGCCGATGGCAATTTCGCCCGGGGCGATCTGGCCATCGCGCGAATTGATGTTGCGGGCGCCCGGATTGGAGCGGGGAGCGGAAGTTGCAAAGCCGTCAATATTGGTGGTCGTGGACATGATGTGAACTCGTCGTACTCAATCTGGAAAAAGCGCATGCCTTGGACAAAGTGTCCAATGTTCAGCGCCGGCTGTCGGCATTACAGTAGCACGATCTCCCCTAGTCTGTAGAGAAAAACACTGCATGATTCACCTCAACTTACGTCGTAGCCTGAGCCTGCTGCCGGTATTCTTACTGGCGGGATGCAATACGGTGGTGATGAATCCGTCCGGCGACATCGCTTCCCAGCAGGCGCACCTGATCGTCATTTCCACCGCGCTAATGCTGCTAATCATCGTCCCGGTGATCGTCCTGACCCTGCTGTTTGCCTGGCGCTATCGCAAGAACAACACCAGCGCCAAGTACGAGCCCAACTGGGATCACTCGACCCAGCTGGAACTGGTGATCTGGGGCGCGCCGCTCCTGATCATCATCGCGCTGGGCCTGATCACCTGGATCAGTACCCACTTGCTGGACCCTTACCGTCCGCTGTCGCGCCTGGACGAGCACCGTCCGCTGGCGGCCGGCGTCAAGCCGCTCGAAGTGCAGGTGGTGGCGCTGGACTGGAAATGGCTGTTCATTTATCCCGAACAAGGTATCGCCACCGTCAATGAACTGGTGACCCCGGTGGACGTGCCGATCCGCTTCAAGATCAGCGCCTCGACGGTGATGAATTCCTTCTACATCCCCGCGCTGGCCGGCCAGATCTACGCCATGCCGGGCATGGAAACCACCCTGCACGCCGTGCTCAACAAGCCGGGCCAGTACGAAGGCTTTTCCGCCAACTACAGCGGCGCCGGTTTTTCGCACATGCGCTTCAAGTACAGCGGCCTGAACCAGATCGACTTCGACAAGTGGGTCGCTGCCACCCGCGCCGCCGGCGGCGCCCTCGACCGCGCCACCTACCTGGCGCTGGAAAAGCCCAGCGAGCGCGATCCGGTGCGCCGTTTCGGCACGGCCGAAGCCGGCCTGTTCCATGCCATCGTGAACCGCTGCGTGGCGCCCGGCGCCGTCTGCATGAGCGAGACGATGGCCGTGGACGCCAAGCGCGCCAGCGAAGGCCTCAAAACGACGCAGGCGGAAATCTGCACCACCCCTGCCGTCAAGCAGCCCATGATTTCGATGACGAGTGACCATGCAAGCAAATACTGATCTCACCAAGCTGGTTTTCGGCCGCCTGAGCTGGGAAGCCATTCCCTTCCACGAGCCCATCCTGCTCGCGACCTTCGCCATGGTCGCCCTGGGCGGCCTGGCCGTGCTGGGCGCCCTGACCAAATACAAACTGTGGGGCACCCTGTGGCGCGACTGGATCACCAGCATCGACCACAAGAAAATCGGCATCATGTACATGATCCTGGGCCTGGTCATGCTGCTGCGCGGCTTTGCCGACGCCCTGATGATGCGCGCCCAGCAAGCCATCGCTTTCGGCGACAACCCCGGCTTTTTGCCGCCGCACCACTACGACCAGATCTTCACCGCGCACGGCGTGATCATGATCTTCTTCGTGGCGATGCCGCTGGTGACCGGCCTGATGAACTATGTGGTGCCGCTGCAGATCGGCGCGCGCGACGTGGCGTTTCCCTTCCTCAACAACTTCAGCTTCTGGATGACCACCTTCGGCGCCTTGCTGGTGATGGCCTCGCTGTTCGTGGGCGAATTCGCCCGCACCGGCTGGCTGGCCTATCCGCCGCTGTCGGGCATCCTGGCCAGCCCGGACGTCGGGGTCGACTACTACATATGGTCGCTGCAGATCGCCGGGATCGGCACCCTGTTATCCGGGGTGAACCTGATCGTCACCATCGTCAAGATGCGCGCGCCCGGCATGGACCTGATGAAAATGCCGGTGTTCACCTGGACCAGCCTGTGCACCAACGTGCTGATCGTGGCCGCCTTCCCGGTGCTGACCGCCGTGCTGGGCATGCTGTCGCTGGACCGCGTGTTCCACACCAACTTCTTCACCAATGAACTGGGCGGCAACGCCATGATGTACGTGAACCTGATCTGGATCTGGGGCCACCCCGAGGTCTACATCCTGGTGCTGCCGGTGTTCGGCATTTTCTCGGAAGTGGTCTCGACCTTCTCCAGCAAGCGCCTGTTCGGCTACACCTCGATGGTGTACGCGACCGTCGTGATCACCATCCTGTCCTACCTGGTGTGGCTGCACCACTTCTTCACCATGGGATCGGGCGCGAGCGTGAACTCGTTCTTCGGCATCACCACGATGATCATCTCGATTCCGACCGGCGCCAAGATCTTCAACTGGCTGTTCACCATGTACCGCGGCCGCATCCGCTTCGAGCTGCCGATGATGTGGACCGTCGCCTTCATGGTCACCTTCGTCATCGGCGGCATGACCGGCGTGCTGCTGGCGGTGCCGGCGGCCGACTTCGTGCTGCACAACAGCCTGTTCCTGATCGCCCACTTCCACAACGTGATCATCGGCGGCGTGCTGTTCGGCCTGTTCGCGGCGATTAACTACTGGTACCCGAAAGCCTTCGGCTACAAGCTCGACACCTACTGGGGCAAGTGGTCGTTCTGGCTGTGGGTGATCGGCTTCTACCTGGCCTTCATGCCGCTGTACGTGCTGGGCCTGATGGGCGTGACGCGCCGCATGAGCCACTTCGAAGATCCATCGCTGCAGATCTGGTTCCAGATCGCCGCGTTCGGCGCGGTGCTGATCGCGCTGGGCATCGGCGCCATGCTGATGCAATTCGTGGTCAGCTACCTGCGCCGCGAGCAGCTGCGCGACGTGACCGGCGACCCATGGAACGGCCGCACCCTGGAATGGTCGACCTCGTCGCCACCGCCGGACTACAACTTCGCCTTCACGCCGGTGGTGTACGACCAGGACACCTGGGCCGACATGAAAGCCAACCAGTATGCCCGTCCGCGCGACGGCTTCACCGACATCCACATGCCCAAGAACACCTGGGCCGGCTTCGTCATCGCCGCGCTGTCGGCGGCGGTGGGCTTCGCCCTGATCTGGCAAATGTGGATTCCCGCCGTGGCCGCCTTCGCCGCCGTCATGGTGACCATCATCGTCCACACCTTCAATTACCAGCGCGATTACCACATCCACGCGGATGAAGTGACCCGTACCGAGGAAGCGCGCACCCGTCTGCTGGAACAATATGTCTGATACCACGCTGAACCCTAGCGCGCGCTTCTATGTGCGCGAGCACCATCCGGAAAACGGCACCTTGCTGGGTTTCTGGATCTACCTGATGAGCGATTGCCTGATCTTCGCCTGCCTGTTTGCGACCTATGCCGTTCTGGGCCGCAACTACGCCGGCGGACCGGGCGGCGCCGAACTGTTCGACCTGCCGCTGGTGGCGCTCAATACCGCCTTCCTGCTGCTGTCGTCGATCACCTACGGTTTCGCCATGCTGGAATCGCAGAAGAAGCGGGTGGTCTCGACCCTGATCTGGCTGGCCGTTACCGGCCTGTTCGGCGCGGCCTTCCTGTCGCTCGAACTGTACGAGTTCGCCCACCTGATCCACGAAGGCAACGGTCCGCAGCGCAGCGGCTTTCTGACCAGCTTCTTTGCCCTGGTCGGCACCCACGGCCTGCACGTGACGTTCGGTATCGTCTGGCTGGTCACGCTGATGTTCCAGGTGGGTAAGCACGGCTTGACGGCCGAGAATACCCGCCGCCTGATGTGCCTGTCGATGTTCTGGCACTTCCTGGACGTGATCTGGATCGGCGTTTTCACCTTTGTCTACCTGATGGGAGTACTGCCATGAGCGATCACACTCACGCACACCATGCGCATCACGATGGGGACGGGCACGACCACGGCAGCCTGAAGACCTACGCCATCGGTTTCGTGCTGTCCGTCATCCTGACCGCGATCCCGTTCTGGATGGTCATGGACAACGTGTTCACCAGCCCGCGCGTGTGCGCCTTCGTCATCCTGGGCTTTGCGGCGGTGCAGATCGTCGTGCACATGATTTACTTCCTGCACATGAACGCCAAGTCCGAAGGCGGCTGGTCGATGCTGGCGCTGCTGTTCACCGGCATGCTGCTGGTGATCATGCTGTCCGGCTCGATCTGGGTGATGTACCACCTCAACACCAACATGATGCCGTCGATGCATCAGATGCAGTCGATGCCATGACACCCCGGGCGCGCCGAGTCGCACTGGCGCTGATCGCGCTGGTGCTGTTCGGCGGTTTTATCGCGCTGGGCAGCTGGCAAGTCGCGCGCCTGCAATGGAAAACGGCGCTGATCGAGCGCGTCAACGCAAGGGTGCATGCGCCGCCGGTGGCCCCGCCTGCCGACCCGTCCGATAAGGAGTATCTGCGCGTCAAGGTGAGCGGGATCTTCCTGCACCGGCTGGCCGTGCCGGTACAGGCGGTCACGGTGCTTGGGCCGGGTTTCTGGGTCATGACCCCGCTCAAGCTGGCCGATGGCGCGATCATCCTGGTCAACCGTGGCTACGTCCCCAAATTTATACCCGAGCCGGTCGTGAGCGGACCGGTCGAAGTGACCGGCCTGCTGCGCCTGTCCGAGCCGGGCGGCGCCTTCCTGCGCGATAACGATCCCCGCCACCAGCGCTGGTACTCGCGCGACGTGGCCGCCATCGCCAAGGCCCAGGGCCTGCAGCGCGTGGCGCCGTATTTCATCGATGCCGAAGCCTGGCCGCAGGGCGCGGGCAACTGGCCGGTCGGCGGCCTGACCGTGATCGCGTTTCACAACAATCACCTCGTCTATGCGCTGACTTGGTATGCTTTGGCTGCGATGGTGGCCGGGGCTTACCTGTTTGTGCGAAAACTGGACCGTCGTTCCCGCGCAGGCGGGAACCCATGCTGAGCGTGCGCGGCATGGGTTTCCTCGTTCGCGGGAACGACGGCAGGGGAGGCGGATGCAACACAACACGGATTCAATGCAAGGTTTAAGGCAGCTCATTCAGGGCAATGTCGGCAGTGCGGCCGGCCACAAGAACATGATGCACCTGATTCAGCTGCGCTGGATCGCCGTGGTCGGACAGATCACGACCATCGCCACGGTCAGCTGGGGCTTCGGCGTCGAGCTGCCGGTGGTGTACATGCTCGAAGTGCTGGCCTGCCTGATCGCCTTCAATCTGGCCAGCCACCTGCGCTGGCACGAGCGGCGCCACGTCACCAACAACCAGTTGTTCCTGGCGCTGCTGGTGGACGTGATCAGCCTCACGGCCCAGCTGCACCTGTCCGGCGGCATCACCAACCCCTTCGTGTTCCTGTATCTGCTGCAGGTGATCCTGTCGGCCGTGCTGCTGGAAGTGTGGTCGACCTGGTCGATCGTGGCCATCACCAGCGTGTGCCTGGCCGGCCTGGCCCTGTTTTCGCTGCCGCTGCCCTTGCCGCTGGATTACCGCGACGGCGTGTTCAGCCTGTACGTGCAGGGCATGCTGATCTGCTTCCTGCTCAACGCCGCGCTGCTGGTGAGCTTCATTACCCGCATCAGCGCAAACCTGCGCGCCGGCGACGCCGAGGTGGCCAATCTGCGCCAGGTGGCGGTCGAAAAGGAACACATCGTACGCATGGGCCTGCTGGCATCCGGCGCCGCCCACGAACTGGGCACGCCACTGGCCACCCTGTCGGTCATCCTGGGCGACTGGAAGCGCATGCGCGAAGTCGCCGCCAACCGGGTGATGCTGGAAGAAATCGAAGAGATGGAAATCCAGCTCAAGCGCTGCAAAGCCATCGTCAGCGGCATTTTGCTGTCGGCCGGCGAGGTGCGCGGCGAATCGTCGTCCAGGACCACCATCAGGAGCTTCCTCGACCAGCTGGTGGCCGAATGGCGCGCCACCCGGCCGGTGTCGTCGCTGGCCTACGCCAACCGCATCGAGGCCGACGTGCCGGTGGTGTTCGACGCCGCGCTCAAGCAAATGATCGGCAACATACTCGACAACGCCTCGGAAGCCTCGCCCGAGTGGCTCAGCCTGGAAGCGGACATGGCGGGCGATACCTTGACCCTGACGGTGACCGACGCCGGACCGGGCTTCGACGAGGCCACCCTGGCCGAGTTCGGCAAACCCTATAATTCCAGCAAAGGCCGGCCGGGTGGCGGGCTGGGACTGTTCCTCAGCGTGAACGTGGCACGCACCCTGGGCGGCACGGTCAGCGCCCACAATCGCAGCGAAGGCGGGGCGGTGGTCAAGATCAGCTTCCCGCTGTCGAGCCTGATGGTCGACAAGGAGGGCGGCAATGTCTGAACGGGTGCTGATGATCATCGAGGACGATGAAGCGCTGGCGCGCACCCTGGGCCGCTCGTTCGAGCGGCGCGGCTACACGGTGCTGATGGCGCAGAACCAGGACGAGGCCGCCGGCCTGCTCAAGCGGCACAGCCCCGGCTATGCGGTGGTCGATCTCAAGCTCAAGAACAACGCCTCGGGGCTGAACTGCGTGCAGATGCTGCACCAGCACGATGCGGCCATGCTGATCGTGGTGCTGACCGGATTTGCCAGCATCAACACGGCGGTGGAAGCGATCAAGCTGGGCGCCTGCCAGTACCTGGCCAAGCCCTCCAACACCGACGACATCGAAGCGGCCTTCGGCCACGTGGCCGGGCAGGCCGAGGTGGAAGTGAGCAACCGCGCCACCTCGGTCAAGACGCTGGAGTGGGAGCACATCCACGCGGTGCTGGCCGAGACCGATTTCAATATCTCCGAAGCGGCACGCCGGTTGGGAATGCACCGGCGCACCCTGGCGCGCAAGCTGGAGAAGCAACGTGTCAAATGAAGTAATGCTGCCCGCCACCCGGTGGATCGGTGTATTGCTGATGCTCGGCTTCGCGATTGCATCGTTCCGCTACGCGTGGCAGCTGCGTGGCCGGCTCCCCCGGCCTTCCTTGCGGGCGCTGGCGCGCACGCTGCACAAACAGCGCAAAGCGCGCAAACTGCCGCCCTGGCTGGAGTTATTGCATGTCGTCGGATGGGCGTTCGCGTTCCTGTCGATCGCGGTGGTGGTCTCCGGCTATCCCACTGCCGGCAGGTGGATCATGATGCCGGTGCTGGTGGTCTTTTTTCTCGCCGGGATGGTCGACCTGACCATCCGCATCAAGTACGTGGTGCGCCACGTCTGGTCCGGTATGCTAGGGAAAGTCTTCGCCGTCTCATTCGGCGCCGCACTCGCCCTGGCCGCGCTGGCGCTGGCCAAGCACATCGTGCACGACATTACCCACATCGATCCAAAGTATCTGCTCGAATCAACCGGCGCTCTGGCGGCACTGTTGCTGCCGGTGGTCTACTGTATGTTCGGCATTTGCGCGCTCGTTCTCATCTTCGTGTTTCAAATGATCGCGGTCGGGATTTTCATGACCGTGTCACTCTTGGTCGGATATTGGCGCCCGCTGCTTGGGGCGAGCAGGGGAGAACGGCTGCGTTTGCTGTATTACCGCATTACGCATGGGAAGCGGCCGCCCGGCGGGAAATTACCCAAGCGCAAGCTGTTCCAGGTAGATGATTTGTCCATGTTCGCACGACCGGTCTGCACCGCCGCGGTGATTGCGGTGGTCGGAGGATTGCTGGCCGAGTTTGCCAACGCGGCCTCAGGCCTGCGCCAGACGGTGGAGTATGCCATTGTCGGCATGGAGTATCGCAGCGCAACAAGCTGCCTGAATCTTCCCAAGGATAGCCTGGTCGCCTACATGGAAGACGGCAACGTGTCGGTGGCATCGGGCGACGCGCGCAAGCGCCGTTTCGAGGTTCAAAAGTGCGCGCTGACCAAGGCCGATGACGGCGAGCGCGCGTCATCGGCTGGTCTGTGAATCAGCCTCGGATCAGCACCAGTGTGGACCCATCCTTGGCATTGCGGATATCGCCGAAGCTGCTCGACGGCGGCGGCCCCGGCAGCAGGTACAGATCGGCAAATTGGATGCCGCTGAACAGGGCCAGCTTGGCGCGCAGCGCTTCGGTCAGTGGTCCGGCTCCGGCCACCAGCTGCGGCTGCAGGCTGTCGAAGATATCGCCGGAAAAGATCCCGCCCTCGACCCAGACATACACCCAGGCCACATAGCCGTCGATGTGGCCGGCGGCGGTGAGCACCAGTTCGATGTCGTAACGCACTTGCGCATCGTAATCGGGCCACCAGTCCAGTTCGACATTGAGGTCTTGCTCGATACTGACAAAGATCTTGCCCGAATCGTGGCCCGGCCAAAACAGCGTGTAGATGCGTGGATCGCCCCTGCGCGACACCTGGGTGCCGGCCAGGCGCCGGTCCAGCTGGGCGACGAATTCGGGCGCGATCTGTTCGCGCAGCGAAATGACCAGCTCGCCGCTGCGGTTGCGGTTGACCATGATGGCCGACTCGATATCGTCGTTGAGCGCGCCGCCGACATAGCTCCACCAGCTGGTCCAGCCATCGGCCATATTGAGGGAGGCGTAATTGCCGAGGAAATTATTCTCGGTAAAGGCGTACACATTGCCATTGGTGCCGGCGTAGGCGTTGGCGCGCAGCGAAGAGATTTCGTTGCGCAGGGTGCTGCCGAACTTGATCCACACGTAGCGCCAGCTGTTGTTGAGGTTAAAGGTTTCGACCGGAGCACCGAAGTTGATGTGCTTATAGAATTCTGCGAAGACAGCCATTTTGGGGCCTCCGTGGGGGTCAGGTTGGCTGCTCGGAACCGCCCGTCTTTTCCTGGGCACTTCCGCCTTTCATTTGAGTGAAGTACTGGTCGCCGAACGCGGCGGTCAATACGCGTTGTTGCAGGGCTTTGAGCTGCTCGTTGTCGGTGGCTTGCGCGGCGAAGTCGCCGTAATGCTCCAGCAGGGTGGGAGTGAGCAGGGCGCGGTTGTTCTCGTCCATGCGTTTGAGCACGTCCTCGATGGCCGCCAGCAGCGCGCCGGAGCGGCCCAGGTCGACAAATTCATTGCCGGCGCGTGGCGCGGCCGGCGGCGCCACCTTCATGATTTCCTTGACCTCGCCGCGCGCCACGAATGGCGGTGGCGTCAGCCGGGTCAAGCCTTCGGTGCGAAAATTGCGCGCCACCGATACCGGCTTCTTCGGTGTCTGGCCGAACTCGCCGGCCAGGCGCGTCTCTTCCCGTATATGTTCCGCGCGGGTCATCGGACCCTGCGGTTTCTTCGTTTCCATTTCAGCCTCCTTGCCATCAGAACGAAAGTTCATTCTATTTGCCCAAAATATGGGCAGGTCTGACCGCCAGCAAGGTCGATGCAGATCAGCTTGGAGGCGGGGAACTTTAGCGGGAGGCAGCAAATATTCGGTTGAGCGACAGATGTGCCAAAGTAATGCGCCGAACGCAGCCCGTGGTTCAGCGGGACAATTGTGCTAGAATAATCGGTAGCTAGCTATCGATTAGAAGGCGAATCAAACCCGGGATTCACATGGCCACTCTTGAAGAACGCTTTTCCGCCGCACTGCACCATACGGCGCGCGCCTGGCGCCACGCCATCGACGCGCGCCTGAAGGACCTGGGCGTGGGCCAGGCAGGCTGGATGGCCATCGCGATGGTGGCGAAGGCCGGCGCGCCACTGTCGCAGAAGGAACTGGCCAGCCAGCTCTCGATCGAAGGACCGACCATGGTCGCCACGATCGACCGGCTGGTCGCGGCCGGCCTGGTCGAGCGCGTGGCCAGCGAGGAAGACCGGCGCATCAAGCGCGTGGTTCTCACCGCCGATGGCCGCAGCGTGTACGCCAAGGTGAGCGCCGAGGCAAAATCGTTCCGTATCTCGGCCCTGTCCGACGTCGACCGCGCGGCACTGAAAACGGCGACCGACATGCTGGAAGCGCTGCGCCTGAAGATCGAGGCGCTGGATGAATAGCGCAGCGGCGGCCAGCCTGGAGCGGGAGGCGCCAAACCGGCGCATGATCACCTTTTCGATCATGCTGGCCACGATCATCCAGGCGCTCGACGGCACGATCGCCAACGTCGCCCTGCCGAGCATGCAGGGAAGCCTGTCGGCCTCGCAAGACCAGATTACCTGGGTATTGACCTCGTTCATCGTGGCCGCCGCCATCGCCACCCCGCTCACGGGCTGGCTGAGCGACCGCTTCGGCCAGCGTACGGTATTTCTGGCCTCGATTGCCGGATTTACCATCGCATCCGTGTTGTGCGGGCTGTCCGGGTCGCTGGTGCAGATCGTCATCGCACGCATGCTGCAGGGCGTGTTCGGCGCAGCCCTGGTCCCGTTGTCGCAGTCTGTCCTGCTCGATATCAATCCGCGCGCAAAGCACGGATCGGCCATGGCCATCTGGGGCATGGGCGTGATGATCGGCCCGATCCTCGGCCCGACGGTGGGAGGCTGGCTGACCGATCACTATGACTGGCGCTGGGTGTTCTTCATCAACGTCCCGATTGGATCGCTCGCGTTTTACGGCATCTGGCGCTACATCCGCCCGGTTGCGCCCGCGCGCCGCATGCGCTTCGATGCCTTCGGCTTCGCTACGCTGTCGATCGCCATCGGCGCACTGCAGCTGCTGCTCGACCGGGGCGAACAGAACGACTGGTTCAGTTCCACGGAAAGCTGGATCGAAGTGGTCACCGTGGTGGTCAGCCTGCTGTACTTCGCCGTGCATACCGCCCTGACGCCGGCCGGCAAATCGTTCTTCGACTTCCGCCTGCTGAAAAACGCCAATTACGTCACTGGGCTCCTGTTCATCTTTTTGGTCGGGATGATCATGTTCTCGACGCGCGCGCTCATGCCATCCATGCTGCAGTCGCTGATGCATTATCCGCCCACCGTTGCCGGCATGGTGACCGCGCCCAGCGGTATCGGGACCATGCTGTCCATGTTGCTGGTGGGCCGCCTGACGGGCAGGATCGACACCCGCTTGCTGCTGGCCTTCGGTTTTGGCCTGACCTCGTTCTCGCTATGGCAGATGAGCCGATACACCCTGGTGCTGTCGCAGTCCGACATCGTCTGGCCGGGCGTCATCCAGGGCTTCGGCCTGGGCTTCGTGTTCGTGCCGCTGAGCGCCGCGACCTTCGCCACGCTGGCGCCGGCGATGCGCGCGGAGGGAACCGCCATTTACAGCCTGATGCGCAATATCGGCAGCAGCATCGGCATCGCGCTGGTGCAAACGCTTTTGGTGCGCAATACCCAGATCATGCACGCCTCGATCGGCGCCCACGTCAACTACGCCAACGCCGGAGTGCGCGAACAGCTCGCTGGCAGCGCCTACAGCCTGGCCACCCTGGACGGCATCGCCGCCCTGAATGCCGAAATAAGCCGTCAGGCCTCGATGGTCGCCTATATCGACGATTTCTGGCTGATGATGATCCTCACTATGGCCGCCATTCCGTTGCTCGTAATAATGCGCCCGGCACCACGCGGCGGCGCCCCGGACCTGGCGGCGGCACACCCTGACTGAACTTATGGCCACACTGTCTCTTATCCTTCAGCGCGGCGCCGCGGCCGCCATGGCGTTGGCGCTGGCCGCCTGCGCCACCATCGCACCAGAGCGCCACGCGGTCATGCCGCGGCCTGTCCCGGAAGCGCTGCCCGATCCCGCGCTGGCGCTCGATCCGGCCGCCTGGCCCAGCCCCTCGTGGTGGACCATCTATGGCGACCGGCGCCTGGACGCCCTGATCGAACAGGGCCTGCGCGAGAACCCTTCACTGGAAGCGGCTAAAGCGCGCATCGACGCGGCCAACGCGGCGGCCGAGCTGCAGCGTTTCCAGCGCGGCGGCCAGCTATCGCTCGACGCCGGCGTGAACCGCCAGCGCTACTCCGCCAACGGCCTGTTTCCGGCACCGATCGGCGGCAGCGTCCATAACGACCTGACGCTCGGCCTGAAGGCCGGCTACGACGCCGACTGGTGGGGCAAGCACCGCGCCCGGATTGCCGCCGCCGTGGGCGAGGCGAACGCCCGCGTGGCCGAACAGTCTCAGGCGCGCCAGCTCCTGGCCGCGGCCATTGCGCGGAGCTACTTTGACCTTCAGTTCTTGCGCGCCCGCATCAGCAACACCGGCCAGCAGCTCGAGACCGCCAGCGCGCTGCTGGCCGACCAGCGCAAGCGCATCGCGCGCGGCCTGGCGCGCATCGACCAGCAGCGCGACGTGGAACTCGACATCGCGCGCCTGGAGCAGCAGGCGGCGCGCCTGAAGGCTGACGCCGGCCGCGAACGCGAAACCCTGCGCGCACTGTGCGGCGGCGCCGCGCCGGAGCCCGGCGCCGTTCCTCCGGCACCAGCGCCGGCGGCAAACGCCTTGCCCGAGCGGCTCGGCATGGAATTGCTGGCCCATCGCGCGGACCTGCAGGCGGCCCGCTACCGGGTCGAGGCATCGCTTGGCCGTATCGCAGCGGCGCGTGCCGCCTATTACCCCGACTTTAACCTGATGGGCGGTATCGGACTCGATGCCGAATCGCTGGGACGCCTCCTGCGCGCCGGCAGCATCACCACGCTGGTCGGTTCGGCGCTACAGCTGCCGCTGTTCGACAACGCCCGTCTCGGCGCCGCGCTCGACACCGTCCGGGCGCAACGCGACGAGGTCATTGCCGACTACAACCAGGCGGTCCTGAACGCGGTACGCGAGGTCGCCCGCCAAGGCTACGCGCTGCGCGGCGCAAACGACGAACTGGCCCGCAATGGCGCCGCCGCCGCCGCCGCGAGCGCGCTGCAGAAAGCGGCGCACCTGCGCGAACGGCACGGCCTGGGCGACCATGCGGCGGCGCTGCGGGCCGATGCCGCCGTGCTGGCCCAGGTGGATGCCGCCTTGCAGCTGCGCCAGGCCCAGCGCCAGGCCGAAATCGGCCTCAACCAGGCCTTGGGCGGCGGCTACACCGCCGCCGCCGGCGCGCTTCCTTTCAACTCCACCATTGCCGAACGCCGCCATGACTAACGACGCCCCCCCGCCACAAAAGAAACGTACCCGCATGCTGCTGGGGCTTACCGCGCTGTTCGTGCTGGCCGGCGCCGTCTATGGCCTGTATTACAAGCTGGTGCTGTCGACCCGCCTTGAAACCGACAATGCTTACGTTGGCGGCAACCTGGTGACGCTTTCGTCGCAGGTGCCCGGTACCGTCATCTCGATCAGCGCCGACGAGACCCAGATGGTCAAGGCTGGCGCGCAGCTGATCAGGCTCGATCCGTCCGACGCCGAACTGGCATTGTTGGAGGCCGAGGCGCGCCTTGGCAGCGTGGTGCGCCAGCAGCGCGAACGCTATGCCAGCGTGGACCAGTTCGACGCCGCCGTGGCTGAACGCAGGATCGCGCTGGAGAGCGCGCGCCAGGACCTGGCCCGGCGCCTGCCGCTGGCGCAAGGCGATACCGTCTCAGGCGAAGAAATCGCCCACGCGCGCCGCGCAGTCGAGACGGCCGGCGCGGCGCTTGAGGTGACGCGCCGGCAGGCCGCTTCCGCCCACGCCGGGGTGGCGGGGGACAGCGCCGCCAGCCATCCGCTGGTGGCGGCGGCGCGCGCCGAGTACATGCAGGCCTGGCTGGCAAACCGCCGCAACACGATCGTTGCACCGGTATCGGGCTACGTGGCGCGCCGCAGCGTGCAGCTGGGCGCCCGCATCAGCCAGGGGGCGCCGCTGCTGACCATTGTGCCCCTGGACCAGTTATGGATCGATGCAAACTTCAAGGAGTCCGAGCTGCGCGACGTGCGCATAGGGCAGGACGCCATCGTCGTCGCCGATATCTACGGCAGCAAGGTGCGCTACCACGGCAAGGTGATGGGAATGTCGGCCGGTACCGGCAGCGCGTTTTCGCTGCTGCCGGCACAGAACGCGAGCGGCAACTGGATCAAGGTCGTGCAGCGCCTGCCGGTGCGCATCAGCCTGGACCCGCGCGAGCTGGCCGCGCATCCCCTGCGGGTGGGGCTATCGGCCGAGGTCACGCTCGACCTGGCGGGCAGCAAGGGCGGACCGCCAGGTCCTGTCTCTGTCCCCGCGGCGAGCGCCGCGGCCGTGCTGGAACAGCCGCTCGACCAAGCCAGCAAGGCGGCCGACGCGATCGTCGCGCGCAACCTTGCGCACTGATTGATAGGATACCTGGCTCAATCAGTGCCAGCGGATCGCCACCATTGCCAGTGCCGCAAGCCACACGGTTTCGCTGACCAGCATCAGCACGGGCTTGAAGCCGAGCGATGCCAGCGCCTGGAACGAGGTCTTGATGCCGAGTGCGGCAATCGACATCACCAGAAAGGCACGCGATGCGTTCCCCAGCGTTTGCGCCAGCGCCGGCGGAATCAGGTGCGCGCTGTTGGCCATCATGAGCAGCGCGAAGCCGAGCAGGAACAAGGGCAGGGACGGCGCGCCGGCGATGCCGCCGCGGCGCCGGTAGATTGCCGCCACCGCCACCAGCACCGGGACAAGGCAGGCCACGCGGGTCAGCTTGACCACCACCGCCACGTCGCCACTGTGCGGCGACACCAGATAACCCGCGCCCACGGCCTGCGCCACGTCATGGATGGTGGCGCCGATGAAGATGCCCGCCGCTGTCGTATCGAGCCCGAAGTAGTGCACCAGCAGCGGATAGAGCACCATGGCGATGGTCGACAGGGTGGTTACGCCCACCACCGTCAGCAGCGTGAACTGCTCGTTCTCCTTGTTCTGCGGCAGCACGGCCGCTATCGCCATCGCCGCCGAGGCGCCACAGATGGCCACCGCGCCGCCCGACAGCAAACCCTGGCAGCGCGGCCGCCCGAGCAGGTGCGCCGCCAGTGCGCCGAACAGCAAGGTGCTGGCCACCGCCACCAGCACCATCGCCAGGGTGCCCGCACCGAGCGACGCGACCTGTTCCCAGGTTACGCGCACGCCCATCAGCGCAATGCCGCTCCTGAGCAAAGTCTGGCTGCAGAACTGGATGCCGGGCCGGCAGGCCGGATCGTCCCACAGCCAATGAAACGCCACCCCGAAGAACAGCGCGTACAGCAGCTGCGGCCCGCCGTACGCGGTCGACACGAAGGTCGCCGCCAGCGCGATCACGATCGCCAGCGCCAGGCCGGGCCAGCTGCGCCTGATCGACACCGGATGCCATGGCACCAGGCCCTCGGCTAATAATGTGCGGGCACTCATGGCGTTATTTGTCGACGAAAGCGCGTTCGATCACGTAGTGGCCCGGATGGCTCATGTTCCCCTCGGTGAAACCGGCTTCTTCCAGCACGCGCACGGTGTCCTTGAGCATGGCCGGGCTACCGCACAGCATGAAGCGGTCGGTGTCCAGGTCGGGCTTGGGCACGCCGAGCCGCTCGAAGAAGGCTTCGCTTTCCAGCAGTTCCGGGATGCGGCCCTGGTTGACATACGGCTCGCGCGTGACGGTGGGGAAGTAGGCCAGCTGCCCGGCCACCAGTTCGCCCAGGTATTCGTGTTCGTGCAGGTCCTTCGACAGGCGGTCCTGGTAGGCCAGCTCGCGCACCTCGCGGCAGCCGTGCACCAGGATCACCTTGTCGAAGCGCTCGTACACTTCCGGGTCCTGGACGATGCTCATGAACGGCGCCAGTCCGGTGCCGGTGCCGAGCAGGTACAGGCGCCGCCCGGGCAGCAGGTTCTGGGTCAGCAGGGTGCCCGAGGCCTTGCGCCCGACCAGGATCGAGTCGCCCGGCTTGACGTGCTGCAGGCGCGAGGTCAGCGGACCGTCCGGCACCTTGATGCTCAAGAACTCCAGCGTGTCGTCGTAATGCGGGCTGACCATGCTGTAGGCGCGCATCAGCGGGCGCCCGTCGACTTCCAGGCCGATCATGGCGAACTGTCCGCTCTGGTAGCGAAAGCCCGCCTCGCGCGTGGTGGTGAACGAGAACAGACGGTCGGTCCAGTGGTGCACCGACAGCACGGTTGCTTCATAAAAGCCGCTCATGGGACATTCCTTTGTCAATGGTCGAAGTCAGGGCCCGCAGATAGGGCCAGGGATAGATTCCGCGTTCGTGCCCGTCGGAGAACACGCAGTGCAGGCCGGCGCTGCCGAGGATGTCGACACCGGTCAGGAGCACGCCGTCGCAGGGGCCGGGCGGCAGGCCGCGCCGCCGTGCGCTCTCGCAGCCGCTGCAGCGGCAGGCCGAGCGCAGGCAGGCGCCGGACAGCAGCGCCACACCGGCATCCCACACCAGTTCGAGCGCTCCGGTGCGCGCATGAAACGTCACGGCAGTCGGCCATTCATCACAGGACATGGCTGACTCCTTGCGGGCCGATTTCGGTGGACAGGCCGAGCAGGCCGCCGTCGTGCAGTTCCGCGCCCATCGCCGCCAGGCTTTCTTCGCGGATCAGCGCCCGAATCTTGCGCTCCATGGCCGTGAACGCCGGGGTTTCCATCATCTCCGGCTTGCGCGGACGCGGCAGGTCGACCTTCAGCTCCGCCTTGATCCGGCCCGGCCGCGCCGTCATCACGTAGATGCGGTCCGACAGGAAGATGGCTTCCTCGATGTCGTGGGTGATGAACAGCACCGACAGGCGCAGGCGCTGCCACATATTGGTCAGGATCTCCTGCATCACCGAGCGGGTCTGCGCGTCCAGCGCGCCGAACGGTTCGTCCATCAGCAGCACCTGCGGGCTGGTGGCCAGCGCGCGCACGATGCCCACGCGCTGCTTCATCCCGCCCGACAGCTGCGACGGATAGTGGTTTTCGAACGCCAGCAGGCCGGCCAGGCCGAGCAGGGTGCGTGCCTGGGTCTCGCGCTGGCTGGCCGGCATGCCTTGCATTTTCAGGCCGAACTCGACGTTTTTGCGCACCGTCATCCACGGGAACAGCGAATACTGCTGGAACACCACGCCGCGGTCAGAGCCCGGCCCGCTGATGGTCTTGCCGTCCACGGTGAGCGTGCCGCTGTCGGGCATGGTGAAGCCCGCCACCGCGTTCATGAGCGTCGACTTGCCGCAGCCGGACGGTCCGATCAGGGAAACGAATTCGCCCGGCTGCACGTCGATCGAGACCTTCTGCACGGCGTCGATGACGCTGCCGCGCGCCTCGAAGCTGATGCTCACGTCGCGCGCCTCGATATGTCCACGGATGCTGGTCATTTTGCCGGCCCTCCCGCAGCCACGCCCATCCACGGCATGCTGATTTTTGCGCACAGGCCGATCGCGCCGCTGCACAGCAGGCCCAGCACGCCGATGGTGATCATGCCCAGCGCGATCTCGGCGTACGAGATCAGCGAGTAGGCTTCCCAGGTGAAGTAGCCGATGCCGAACTGGCCGGAGATCATTTCGGCGGCGATCAGCGATACCCAGGCCACGCCCATGCCGACCGCCAGCCCCGTGAAGATATGCGGCAGGGCGCCGGGCAGCACCACATGGGCGAGCAGAGCGCGCTCGCGCGTGCCGAGGCTGCGCGCGGCGCGCAGCAGCACGTCGTCGATCTCTTCCACGCCATGGATGGTGTTGAGCAGGATCGGGAAGAACGCGCCGAGGAAGGTGATGAACACGATGCTGACCTCATTGGTCGGCCACAGCATGATCGCCATCGGCACCCAGGCGATGGCCGGAATCGGCCGGAACAGCTCCAGCGCCGGCATGCTGAATGCGCGGAACAGGCGGTAGCGGCCGATCGCGATGCCCAGCCCGGTGCCCAGCAGCGCCGCCATGGCGAAGCCGATCAGGATGCGGCGCACGCTGATGCCGATATTGACCAGGAACTTGGCGGACTGGTTCACCTCCAGCACCTTGTCGAACACTTCGCCGGGCGTGGGGATGTTCCCGAAGCGGATATACCAGTCGATGCGGTAGCGCGTGGCCAGGTACCAGAACAGCAGCACGCTGCCGATCGACAGGGCGCCCAGGGCGCAGCGGGTCAGTTGCGCATTGACGCGGTTGCGGCGCTTGCGCGTGCCAGCTGCGGCGGGCGCACGCGGCGGCACCGGCGGCAGGGTGCGGAACGGCGCCGCGGGGGCGGGCGCATCGACTGGATTGGAACGAAATTCGAGTGTGCTCATGATTCATCTCCCTACCGCCAGCAAGGCTTCCGGATACAGCACCACTTTGCTGCCGGCCTTGGCGGCAAAGGCTTCGGCGTCCTTCTTCAGCAGGAAGGGCACCACGTCGGCGCCACCCAGTGCGTAGAAGGCTTTGTCGGCGAACATCTTGATGCCCAGCGAATGATCGACCACGTAGACCACCGCGATCTTCTTGCCGGCGCCCTGGAACTTCTGCACGCCCTTGAGTGCGCAGGCGGCCGAGCTGACCGGAACGATGTCGCCGTTCTCGATCCATATCTCGGCGGCTTCCCTCGGGCGCGCGATCGGCTTGTTGCAGACCGTGTCCTTGCCCTTGATGTCGTAGTTCGACAAGGTCTGCTTCTGCGCGGCGTAATCCATGCCGCGCTCCTTGAAAGCCTGCTTGACGTAGGTCTCGTTGACCCAGGCGTCGGCATCGAACTGCTTGACCCGGCCCAGCTTCTGCAGCACGCCGTAAGCGGTCTTGATGGTGTCCATCCACAGCGGCTTGATGCTCGGATCGAGCGTGTGGATGCCGCCCGGCCCAAGGAACATGTACGCCACTTCCTTTTCGATGCGGGTCCATTCCTCGATTTTTTCGGCCGCCATCCTGGGATTGGCGCGCACCCAGTCGTTCGCGTCGAGCAGCGCCTTGATGTAGGCGACCACCACCTCGGGGTACTTCTCGGCGAAGTCCTTGCGCACCACCACGCCGTGGAAGGTCGGCACTTTGGTCTGGGCGCCGTCGAAGATCTTGCGGGCGAAGCCGCGGTAGGGCAGCAGTTCGGCGAAGGGGACGAAGTCGGCGTGCGCGTCGATCTTCCTTTCCTGCAGATTGGTGGTGCCGATTTCCGGCGTCTGGCTCACCAGATGGAAGTAATCGGCCGGCCAGCCGCGCGCCTGCATCGCCTGCAGCACCATGCCGTGGGCGGCGGAGCCGAACGGCACCGACAGCGATTTGCCCTTCAGGTCGGCCAGCTCGTAGTAGGGGCTGTCCTTGTGCACCACCACGCCGTTGCCGGCGCCGTAGGCGTTGTAGGCGATGACCGCCACCAGCTGGGTTTCATTGCCCTTGTTCTGCTGGCCGGTGGCGCCGTTCACCAGCAGCGGATAGTCGCCCATCATGCCGATCTGGATCTTGTTGGCCACCATGCCGTTGGTGATCGGCGGACCGGAGGTGAAGTTCTGCCAGTCCAGCTCAAACTCGATGTCGGCGTACTTGCCGGTCTTGGGAAGGTATTTTTCCAGCAGCTTGAGCTGCTTGATGACGATGCCGCCGGTGACGGTGTTGGTGGTGGTGTTCTGCGTGCCGATGCCGATGACCACGGTGTCCTTGGCGTGGCCTGCCATGCAGACCAGTGCCGTCAGCGCGGCAAGGCAGGCGCGGATCCTTCCGCTACGGGGCGATACAAAGAGGGTAACCATAGTCGATGTCTTTCAATGTGGTTGAAACAGATAAGAAGATCGGGTACCCGGCCTCATTCAGGCCGTCTCCAGCAAGGCGCTGCGCTTGTCCTTTTTGTCGGCCCAGGCGTCGGCATCGGGCAGCGGCGCGTGCGCCACGGTGATCAGGGGCCATTGCGCGGCCAGCCTGACGTTCAGCGCGGCGTACTCGATCTGTCCGGGCGCCAGGTCGGCCGCGTCGAGAATCGCCTCGACCGGGCATTCCGCCACGCAGATGCCGCAATCGATGCACACCTCCGGATCGATGACCAGGAAGTTGGGGCCTTCGTGGAAGCATTCGACCGGGCAGACCGACACGCAGTCGGTGTATTTGCAGCCGATGCACGCTTCGGTAACGACGTGGGTCATGCCACACCTCCTTTGAGCACCATGGTGGCCAGCGCCAGGCGGGCCAGCTTGCGCACGTCCGGGTCGCTGTCGTGCATGGCCATTTCCAGATGGGTGATGGCGCGCGGGTCGGCGATTTCGCCCAGCGCGATCACGGCTTCCTTGCGCAGATTGCTCATCTCGTGGCGCAGCGCTTCGCACAGGGCCGGCACGGCAGCGCGTGCGCGCAGCTTGCCGAGCGAACGGGCAGCTTTCACGCGCACCTGCCAGTAGTCGTCTTCCATGGCTTGCACCAGGTCGGGAATGGCCAGGGAGAGCTGCAGCTTGCCGATGGTCGATGCGGCTTCCTCGCGCACCTGCCAGGCCGGGTCGGCCAGCACGCGCGACAGGGCCGGCTGCACGCTCACGTCCGACGCGTAGCCCAGTGCGCCGACGGCCGCGCGCCGCACTTCGTCATCGCTGTCGAAAGCCGCCGCGTGGGTGAGGGCGCCGATGGCTTCGGATCTTTTCAGGTAGCCGAGCACGCCGACCGCTTCGCGCCGCACCGGCGCGTTGGCGTCGCCGAGCGCGGCGATGGCCGGGGCAAAAGCCGCATCGACGCGCAGCGCGCGCACCGCTCGCAGGGCGGCACTGCGCACGCCGGGGTCGGGATCGTCCAGGCAGGGCAGCAGCGGAACGGCCGAGGCCTGGTCCTTCAGTTCGCCCAGCGTCAGGCCGACGGCGGCGCGCACCTGCTCGTCGCTGTCCTTGAGCAGCATGACGAGCGCTGCGACCACGCCCGGCTCCTCGTAACCTTCGAGCGCCTTGGCCGCTTCCAGCCGCACCCCGGCATCCGGGTCGGCCAGGGCCGCCACCAGGTAAGGCACGACGTCGTCTTCTTCGCTGTACGGCAGGTCGATGACGGCGATGCGCCGCACCGCCGGGTCGGCGCTCTCAAGGCGCGCATGGATGGAGTGCTCTTGCATGTCTGCCTCCTAGCGCACGAGATAGGGGATATTCACGTGTACCGCGCCGGTCGGGCAGTCCTTCTCGCACGGCATGCAGTACCAGCATTCGTCGTGGCGCATGACCGCCTTGTTGCTGATCATGTCGATCACCAGCACGTCCAGCGGACACACGTCGACGCACACGGTGCAGCCCTTGTCGGCGATGCATTTGTCCTGGTCGACCACGACCGGGGCCTGGGTTCGGGTAGTAGAGATGCTCATGGATGCTCCTTGTTCGAAGTGGATGCTCAGGCGGCCTGGCTGGTGCCGGCCACGCGCAGGCGCTGGTAGGCGGCCTTCTCGTCGTCGTTCAGCTCGACCATGTAGGGTTCGACCGCGCGCTTGCGGAACACCATGCGCCCGTCGGCGGCCTTGCCGACGTTGGAGTGGCAGAACCAGTTCTCGTCGTCCTTCTCGGGATGGTCCACGCTCAGGTGGTACAGGCCCCAGCGGCTTTCGGTGCGAAACAGCGAGGCGCGCGCGGCCAGTTCGGCGCAGTCGCGGATCGTGTAGGCTTCCATGGCGCGCATCAATTCGTGCGGGTTGGCCGCGCTCATGGTTTCCAGATCGTCGCGGATCTCCTCGAAGCGCTCCAGGCCGATTTCCATCTTGCGGGTGATCTTGGGCGGCTGCAGGTAGTCGTTGACGATGCGGCGCGTCTTGAACTCGACCTGGAACGGGGTCAGGCCCTCGCTGCGCGCCAGCGGCGCGGCGATGCGGCGCCGTTCGGCCTCGACCTGGTTCGGGTCGATGGTCACCGTGCCGGCGCGCCCGGCGATATAGTCGGCCGCGTTCTCGCCGCAGAATTTGCCGTACACGAAAGCGCCCAGCATGTAGTTATGCGGAATGCTGGCGCAGTCGCCGGCGGCGTACAGGCCGGGAATCGAACACTCGCCTTTTTCATTGGTCCAGATGCCCGAGGCGCTGTGGCCGCTGCAAAAGCCGATTTCGGAAATGTGCATCTCGATCGGCTTCTGGCGGTAGTCGGTGCCGCGCCGTTCGTGGAAGCGCCCGCGGCTGGGGCGCTCGTTGGTGTGCAGGATATGCTCGATCTCGGCGATGGTTTCCTCGGCCAGGTGATCGAGCTTGAGGAACACCGGACCGCGCCCGCCTTCGAGTTCGTTGAAGAACTCCAGCATCATCTGTCCGCTCCAGTAGTCGCACTCGATGAAGCGCTGGCCGGTGGAGTTGGCGGTGAAGCCGCCGAAGGGACCGGTCACGTAGGCGCAGGCCGGGCCGTTGTAATCCTTGATCAGCGGGTTGATCTGGAAGCATTCGAGATTGGTCAGCTCGGCCCCGGCGTGGTAGGCCATCACGTGGCCTTCGCCGCTGTTGGTCGGATTCTCGTAAGTGCCCCACAGGTAGCCGGAAGCGGGCAGGCCCAGGCGCCCCGCCGCGCCGGTGCAGATCACCACCGCCTTGGCCTTGATGACGTAGAAGTCCGCGGTGCGGCAGTCGAAGCCCATCACGCCGCAGATTTCGCCGGCCGGGCCGGTCAGCAGGCGCGTGGCCACCACCCGGTTGGTGATCTCGACGCGGGCGCGCTTCAACTGGCGGTACAGCACCCGTTTCATGTGGTGCCCCTCGGGCATCGGCAGCACGTAGCTGCCCAGATGGTGCACCTTGCGCACCGCGTAGTCGCCGGTCTCGTCCTTTTCGAACTTGATGCCCCAGCGGTCCAGTTCCTCGATCATGGAAAAGCTGTTGGATGCGTATGCGTACACGCCTTTCTGGTCGACGATGCCGTCGTTGGCCACCGTGATCTCCTTGGTGTACTGCTCCGGTGTGGCATGGCCCGGAATGACCGCGTTGTTCAGGCCATCCATGCCCATCGAGATGGCCCCGCTGCGCTTGACGTTGGCCTTTTCCAGCACCAGCACACGCAGCTTGGGGTTCTTCTCCTTCGCCTTCACGGCGGCCATCGGGCCTCCGGTACCACCGCCAACGATCACGAGGTCGTAGTCAAGTTCAATGGTGTTCATTGCAGTCCTTCTCAAGGAGTGTCGGAAAAAAATGCCAGGTCAGAGCGGCCCGCGGTCCACCCGGACCCGGTACTGGAATGCGTCGCCGCGGTAAAAAAGGTTTTCGAAATCGATCGGTACGCCATCGGCGCGGTGGGTGGTGCGTTCGATGCACAGCACCGACGAGCCCTCGGCCACTTTCAGGTGACCGGCCAGCTGCGCGTCGGCCAGCGCAGCGCCGATCTGCAGGTCGGCGTGGCCGAGCTGCAGACCCAGGTCGTTTTCCAGCACCGCGAACACGTCGCGCGTGGCCAGGTCGTGGCGGGCCAGGCGGTTGCCGAGCGCGGCCGGCAGGTAGCTCACGTCCAGCGATATCGGCTCGCGGTTCAGGAAGCGCACGCGCTGCAGTTCGGCGACCATGGCGCGCTTGCCCAGCTGCAGGCGTTCGCGCACATGCGCCGCCGGCGCCAGCGTGCGCATGCTGATCACCCGGGCGAAGGTCTCGTAACCCTTCTGGCGCATGGCTTCGCCGAAGCCTTGCAGCCGGCCCAGGTCCTGGAAGGCCTTGGGCTTTGAGACGAAACTGCCCTTGCCGTGCAGGCGGAAGATCAGGCCTTCGGCTTCCAGGTCGCCCAGCGCCTGGCGCACGGTGATGCGGCTGACGTTAAAGCGCGCCATCAGCTCGGCTTCGGACGGCAGCTGCTGGTGCGGCTGGCAGCTGCCGTCGAGGATGGCGCCGCGCAGGCGGTCCTTGATCTGCACGTACAGCGGCTGGGCCGGCTGCAGGGCGCGGGCCGGGTGCAGGCCGATCACGGCGGGGGCAGGGAGCTTGTTATGACTTGTCATGATGAGTTGTCATATGCAATCCGCGTGCCACCGTCGCTGCCAGAGTGGAAGCGTGATGTGAGCCCTGCCGTGGCACGCGTTATTTCGGTGATTCGGGCCGTTCGGCACCATAATGGCGCCCGCTTGCGGAGCGCCGCTGAACCATCTTTGTTTTGCGCGGGCCCTTATAAATACTGGGTCGCTTTCAAATCGGGCAGCGCGAAACCTGCATGTGCTACACTGCTGATAGCGCTAACAAAGCAGTGTTGGCTTGCCCTTCCTTCGCACAGAAAGCTCCCGCTCCATGGTCCGTCCCGCCCGCGCTTCATCCTGCTTTGATCCCCCCCTTCTGGCCGCGCTTGCGCTGGCAGCGGCGACGCTGGCGCCGCCCGCACTGGCCGCCGGCTGCGGCGTGGCGCCATCGGGGCAGTTGACGGCCGGGCGGGTCGCCAGCGTGCTGCCGAGCCGCAGCGAGCCTGGCCTGTACGAAGGCCCGGTGTGGATCAAGGATGCGCTGTACTTCTCCGATTTCAGCTTCGGCCCGGGCTTCCCGTCGCGCATCCGCAAGCTGGCCACCGACGGCACGGTCAGCACCTGGCTGGAAGACAGCGGCAGCAATGGCCTGGCGGTGGACGGCAAGGGCGACCTGGTGGCCGCCACCCACAAATACAAGGCACTGTCGCGCTACGCCATCGCCGACGGGAAGCGCAGCGTCATCGCGCAGACGTACCAGGGCAAGGTGTTCAATTCGCCCAACGACATCGCCATCGCCCCCGACGGCACGATCTACTTCACCGATCCGGACTACCAGAGCGCGGCGGCGCCGGGGGGGCAGGCGGCCACCAATGTGTACCGGGTCGCCACCGACGGCAGCGTCAGCGTGGTCGACAGCACGCTGGTGCGGCCGAACGGCATCGCGCTGTCGCACGAAGGCGATATCCTGTACGTGAACGCGGCGCCCGGCATCCTGCGCGCTTACCCGATCAGGGCCGGCGTGCCGGGGCAGGGCAAGAACCTGGTGGAAGGCCTGGTGATCCCCGACGGCATGGCGCTCGACTGCCACGGTAACCTGTACGTCACCGAGCATACCGCCAGGCGGGTGCGCGTGTTCACGCCGGCCGGCAAGGAACTGGCCACGATCCGTGTGGACGCCAACATCACCAATGCGGCCTTCGGCGGCGCCGACGGAAAGACCCTGTATCTGACCGGTGCAGGCGCGCTTTGGCAGATCCGGCTGGACGTAACGGGCACGCCGTACTGACCGATCGGCTACCATAGCGTTTTTGATGATGGCAGCGGGCGGCACATGAATCACAATTTGGCACAGCAGCTGGCGCGGCGGGTCGGCAATATCGAACCGTTCCGCGTCATGGAAATGGTCAAGGCCGCCGGCGAGATGCAGCGCGCCGGCGTCGACGTCATCAGCCTGTCGGTGGGCGAGCCGGATTTCACCGCGCCCGAACTGGTGGCCGAAGCGGCCATGGCGGCGATCCGCTCCGGCGCCACCCAGTACACCGATTCGCTGGGCCTGCACGCGCTGCGCGAAGCCATCAGCGGCCACTACCTGTCGGCGTTTGGCGTCGCGGTCGATCCGCGCCGCATCGTCATCACCGCCGGCGCCTCGGCGGCCCTGCTGCTGGCCTGCGCCGCGCTGGTGGACGACGGCGATGAAGTGCTCATGCCCGATCCCTGCTATCCGTGCAACCGCCATTTCGTCTCGGCCTTCGGTGGCGCGCCGGTGCTGGTGCCGGCCGATGCGGGCAGCCGCTATCAACTGAGCGCCGCCGACGTCGCGGCGCGCTGGACGGCGCGCACGCGCGGCGTGATCGTCGCATCGCCCTCCAATCCGACCGGCACCTCGATGACCGAGGCGCAGCTGCGCGCCATGCTGGCCGAAGTGCGCGCACGCTGCGGCTTTGCGGTGGTCGACGAGATCTACCAGGGGCTGTCGTACGACCATGCGCCGGTGAGCGCGCTGGGCTTCGACGACAGCGTCATCACCGTCAACAGCTTTTCCAAGTACTTCAACATGACTGGCTGGCGCCTGGGCTGGCTGGTGGTGCCGGACGCGCTGGTGGCGCAGGTCGAGAAGCTGGCGCAGAACCTGTATATCTGCGCGTCCACCATCGCCCAGCATGCCGCGCTGGCTTGCTTCGATGCGCGTTCGATCGCCGTCTACGAGCAGCGCCGGCTGGAATTCAAGCGGCGGCGCGACTTCCTGGTGCCTCGTTTGCGCGAGCTGGGTTTCGCGGTGCCGGTCATGCCCGACGGCGCCTTCTATGTATATGCCGACATCGGCGCGCTCGACCATCCCGAGCATGGCGACAGCGCCGCCTTCAGCATGGCGGTGCTGCGCGATGCCGCCGTGGCCATCGTGCCGGGCGACGACTTCGGCCTGGCCGCGCCCAGGCGCCATGTGCGCTTCTCGTATGCCAACCAGTACGAACGCATCGAACAGGCGGTTGAGCGCCTGGCGCGGCTGCTGCGGCGCCAATAAACGGCGTTGCATACCCGGCGTGCCCTAAAAGGAGTAGGATTGGACGTTAGTTACTTGGTCTCAACAGTATCTATCGATCAACCCTACAGTAGAGGGGAAACGAATGCGAGTCCGCCGCTGTGCAGTGCTGTACATCGAACCGCGCGAAGACCTGGGCATCGATTGGGCCGCGCTGTTTTCCGGCGCGAGCGCGCTGGGCGCGACGATGCGCTGGATCGCGCTGGCGCCGCATGTGGGAGTCGAAAGCGAGATCGACGCGGCCGAACTGGCGCTGCTGGGCAGCGTCGGCCAGACCCGGTGGGTGGCGCGTGACGAGTGCGCGCAGTTCGCCGGCAGCGGCGCGGTCGAGCGTCTGCTGGCGCTGGGCCTGCTGATTTCCGACACCCCCGAACACGCCGATCTGCGCGAGCGCGACGATACTTTGCGCGGCCAGCACTGGCGGCCGATGTCGGCCCTGATCCACGCGTTCAGCCGCTGGGAAGGCATGAAGGTCGATTCGGGCATGCAGTTCCCCACCTTCGAGCAGCTGGTGGAGAACTACGGCACGCCACCGCTGCCGGCGGTCGAGCGGGGCGACAGCGGTGCGGCGGTCGCACTGCCTGCGCCGCGCGGCGGCAAGCTCGACGAATTCCTGCTGAACCGCTACACCGGCCGCAATTACGACAAGCACGCGGTGCTGCCGCTGGCCGACGCGGCCCGGCTGCTGCAGCGCGCGTTCGGCGCCCAGATGGAAAAGGAAATGGCGCCGGACGCGTACGTACTGAAAAAGACCAGTCCGTCGGCCGGCGGACTGCATCCGGTCGAAGCCTATGTGCTGGCGCAGCGGGTGGAAGGGGTGGCGGCCGGCCTGTATCACTATCACCCGGTGCGGCACACGCTGGCGCCGCTCAAGGCGCTGAGCACCGAAGCGGCGGCCGACCTGGCGCTGACCGCCGTGGCCGACCAGGACTGGTTCGCCGACGCGCCCCTGATGGTGGTGCTTGCCGCGCGGGTCGAGCGCAATTTTTGGAAATACCGCAACCACCACAAAGCCTACCGCGCGCTGCTGCTCGACGCCGGCAACCTGTCGCAGACCTGGTACTTGCTGGCGACGGAAGCGGGCATGCCGGCCTTCATCACCGCGGCCATCAACGAAATCGACCTGGAGCGGGCCTTGGGGCTCGATCCGCTGCGCGACGCGGTGATCGCCGTGTGCGGCTGCGGGCCGGCGAGCGGGGACCAGGATACGGTGGAGATGCGCTACGAAGCTGAACGCGGGCTCGTGCTTTAAGGTGGGCACATTCGTGCCGTGTACGCTTGTTTCGATGGACAAAAAAAGCGGCCGGCATCCGCCGGCCGCTCTGTCCCTTCAGACCCCGCCGTTATGCGCGGCCCGACAGGAAGAATGGAATCGCGCCGGCGGCGTTATCCAGTTTTTGCTTGACCGCCACGCGATCCATGGCCACTGCCTGCTTCGACGGCAGGTTGCGAATTGCAGGAATTTGGCTCGGGTCGATGGCGATGCCGATCGCGCCCAAGGCGCTGACCGGGTCCGCCATCATCTGTGCACGAAAACCGTCATCGCTGGACAGTTTTTCCATCAGGCGATCCATATTTGCCGGGAATTGAGATGCCATCTTGATTCCTTTCAGGTGGGAGACTTGCTGTACGACCGGGATACCTCAAACTACATCCGCAGCCGATGCTCCCTGGCTGGCTGGCTCGCCACCGGCGTGGGCCATTACCTGGTCGAACGCCTGTGTGAAAGCAGGCATCAGTTGCGTTAGCGCAGATCGTTTGTGCGCCAATAAATGGTACTCCACTTCTCCCGCCATCAAGTGGAGATCCCTCGCAGCAAGGTTCCCTGCGGCACCCTTTAATTTGTGAACAAGCAAGGCCGCGTGGTCCAGATCGTCGTTCTCGATGGCCGCGTTTATCTGCGCCAGACTGCCCCCGAAATCGTCCTTGAAGAGGCGTAGCAGGCGTAAAAGCAGCGCATGGTTGCCGCCCAGCCGGCTCATCGCCAGGGTCATGTCGATGCCTTCCACCGCCGGAAAATTATTTTCCGCGAGCTTATTTTTTTGTTGTTGTTGCGCAACGGTCGTGGTTGAATCGCCATCAATCCGATCGCGGGCCGGAATCCATTTGGCCAAGGTGGCAAACAGGTTTGCCGGATCGACCGGTTTGGTCACGTAATCGTTCATGCCCATCGCCAGGCATCGCTCGCGGTAGCCGCTCATGGCGTGCGCTGTCATGGCGATCACCGGCAGGCCGGCATGGCGTTCCTGGGCGCGCATGCGCTGGGTGGCTTGGTAGCCATCCATCTCGGGCATCTGGATGTCCATCAGGACCGCGTCGTAGGTGGTGGCGTCGACCATGCGCAGCGCTTCGGCGCCGCTGTCGGCCAGGTCGACCTGCACGCCGGCGCGTTCCAGGATCTCGCTGGCGACCTGCTGGTTGATGCTGTTGTCGTCGACCACCAGCACGCGCGCGCCGCCAATGGCCGGCACGCTGGCGTAGGCGAACGGCAGCGCGTCCGGCGCCGGCAGGGCGGCGTCGTAGCCGAGCGCGGCCAGCACGCCGTCGAGCAGCAGCAGCGGAGTGACCGGTTTGACCATGAAGGCGTCGATGCCGGCCTGCTCGGCCCCTTGCCGGATATGGTCGCGCGCGTAGGCGGTGACCATGATGATGGCCGGGATCGAGGCCAGCGCGCTGTCGCTCTTGATGCGGCGCGCCGTTTCGATGCCGTCCATGTCGGGCATGTTCCAGTCCATCAGCACCACGTCGTAGTGTTCCAGCTGCAGGGCGAACAGGGCCGCTTCGCCCGATCCGACCGCGCTGGCGTCGAAGCCGAAGCTTTGCAACTGCGCTTCGAGCATGGCGCGGGTGGGCGCGCTGTCGTCGACGATCAGGACCTTGCGCCCGCGCGCGTCGCCCTGCGCGACCAGCTGGCGCGCGTCATGCACGGGCGAGCAAGGCAGCGTGATGGTGAAACTGAAGCGGCTGCCCGCGCCGGGCTGGCTCTCGAGCGAGATCGCGCCACCCATCCGGCCGACCAGTTCCTGCGAAATGGCCAGCCCCAGGCCAGTACCGCCGTACAGGCGGGTGGTGCTGGCGTCGGCCTGGGCGAACGCGCGGAACAGGCGCGCTTTCTGCTCGGCGTTGATGCCGACGCCGGAATCCTCCACCGTGAAGCGCAGGCTGACCTGGCGCTCGTCGGGGGGAAGCGCGGGCCGGTCGGGGTCGATCTCGACGCGCAGCTGGATGTAGCCCTGCTCGGTGAACTTCAGGGCGTTGCCGACCAGGTTGACGAGCACCTGGTTCAGGCGCAGCGGGTCGCCCTGCAGGATGGGCGGCACGCCGGGCGCGGCCCAGACCACCAGTTCCAGGTCTTTTTCAGCGGCGCGCCAGGAGAACAGATCGGCGATCTGGCTGAGCGTTTCGGACAGGTCGAACGGCACCGTCTCCAGTTCCAGCTTGCCCGATTCGATCTTGGAGAAGTCCAGCACGTCGTTGATGATGCCCAGCAGGCTGTTGCCGGCGCGGCCGATCTTGCGGAAGTAGTCGAGCGGCTTGGCCGGCAGGTCGAGGTGGCTGCCCAGGCCCGCAAAGCCAAGGATGGCGTTGATCGGGGTGCGGATTTCGTGGCTGATATTGGTCAAGAATTCGGTCTTGGCGCGGTTGGCCGCTTCGGCGCTGGCGCGTTCCTTTTCGATGACGCGCAGCGCCTTGGCTTTCTGGAAGGCCGACACGAACGGTTCCTTGAGCGCGACGATCAGTTCCAGGTCGGACTGGGCGAAGGCCATCGGCGCCTGGCGCTTTTCGAATACCAGGTAGCCTTCGACCTGCTGGTCGACCCGGATGCGCACCGCCAGCACCGCCGAATCGGGATGGGCGCGGGTGCGCTGCGGGCCGGTGACGTAGATGTCGGCGGCGATCGCGTCCGCGTAGGCGACGTAGCGGATGGCGGCGTCGTCGATCGAGATGCTGTGCTCCGCGGGCAGGGCGCCGTTGCGCTCCCAGGCCGCGCGCAGGGTCATGGTGTCGGCGCCGGCGCCGTCGCGCACCAGCGCCCAGGCCGCGTCGCAGCCCTGGATGAAGCTCGATTCCTGCAAAATGGTTTTCAGCAGGGCGTCGAAGTCGAGCTGCTCGTTGATCGATTTGACGATCGCATTGAGCTTTTCCAGGTGCTGGGTGCGCGAATACACCAGCTGCTGCAGCATGGCGCGGTTGCGTTCGAGCTTGCGCACGCGCCAGCGGTACAGGCCATAGCCGCCCAGGCCCGCCGCCAGCGCGTAGCCGAAATAGGCCCACCAGGTCTGGTGCCAGGCCGGCAGCACCCGCACCGACAGGGCCAGTTCGCCATTGCTCCACAGGCCGTCGCGGTTGGCGCCGCGCAGGCGCAGGCGGTACCGGCCGGGCGCCAGATTGCCGTACGAGGCCACGCGGCGGTTGGCGTCGCTCTCGATCCAGTCGCGGTCGTAGCCGTCCAGCCGGTAGGCGTAGCGGTTCGCTTCCGGTGCCGAGAAGTCGAGCACCGCCATCTCCACTTCGAAGCTCTTGTTGTGCGGTTCGAGGGTCAATCCGGCCGCGCCGGGCGCGGTCAGGGCGCTGCCCTTGATGCGCTGGCCGTCCACCCGCACCGAGCTGATCACCACCGGCGCGCGGTAGTTCCAGCCCGACAGGCGCTCCGGGTGCACCACCGCCAGCCCGGCGGTGCCGCCGAACACCAGGTCGTGCTCGGCCGTTTCGCTGGCGGCGCCCTGGAAAAAGGTCGGCACGCCGACCCCGTCGGCCTGGCGCAGCGCGCGTACCTTCAGGGTGGCGGTGTCGATGGTGGCCAGGCCGTCGGTGGTGGAGGCCCAGATGCGCCCATCGCTGCCCAGGCGCAGCGCGGCCACCGCTTCGCTGGGCAAGCCGTCGGCCAGGCCGAGCCGGCGAAACACCGGACTGCCGGCCGCACCGCGCGATTCCAGCACGCTGACGCCGCCGCCGTGCGTGCCGACCCACAGGCGGCCCTGGCCATCGAGGGCCAGCGCGGTGATCACCGGGTCGGCCAGGCCGCCCGGGGTGGATGGACTGGCGGCGAACTGTTCGATGCGGCCGGTGGCCAGGTCGAGCCGGTTCAAGCCATTGCGCGTGCCAATCCACAGCACGTTGCCGGGCGCGGCCACGATCAGCTGCACGCGGTTGTCGCTCAAGCCGCCCGGCCCCTGGAGATAGCTGCGCAGCGCGCCGCTGACCGGATCGTAGCGCAGCAAGCCTTCGAAAGTGCCGAGCCACAGTTCGCCGTCGCGCGCCAGCACGGTGCCCACGCGCGGATAGGGATTGGCCAGCGGCAGGGGAACCCGGCGCACGCGCAGGCCATGCAGGCTGGTGCGGTACAGGCCGAGCTGGGTGCCGATCCAGGCTTCCTGCGGCTCGGCTTCGGCCAGGGCCAGCA
>CAMLIL010000042.1 GCA_946480015.1 uncultured Oxalobacteraceae bacterium
TCAGGAACATCTTGCCTGGCTGCAGGCGCCATTTCTGGATGATCTTCGATTCGGGAATCGGCAGCACGCCCGATTCGGACGCCATCACCACCAGGTCGTCGTCGGTGACGATGTAGCGGGCCGGACGCAGGCCGTTGCGGTCCAGGGTGCCGCCGATGTGGCGGCCGTCGGTAAAGGCCATCGCGGCCGGGCCGTCCCATGGTTCCATCATGGCGGCGTGGTATTCGTAGAAGGCGCGGCGGTTGTCGTCCATCAGCGTGTGGTTTTCCCACGCTTCCGGCACCATCATCATCATGGCCTGGGCGATCGGGTAGCCCGACATGATCAGCAGTTCGAGCGCGTTGTCGAAGCAGGCGGTGTCCGACTGGCCTTCATAGATCAGCGGGAACAGTTTCTGCAGGTCGTCGCCCAGCACGGCCGACTTCATCACGCCTTCGCGCGCGCGCATCCAGTTGAAGTTGCCCTTGACGGTGTTGATCTCGCCGTTGTGCGCCAGCAGGCGGTACGGGTGGGCCAGCGGCCACTCGGGGAAGGTGTTGGTCGAGAAGCGCTGGTGCACCAGGGCCAGGGCCGAGATGCAGCGTGGGTCTTGCAAGTCTTTATAGTAGACGCCGACCTGGTCGGCCAGCAGCAGGCCTTTGTAGACGATGGTGCGGGCCGACATCGACGGCACGAAAAATTCCTTGCCGTGCAGCAGTTGCAGGGCCTGGATGGCGTGGCCCGACGATTTGCGGATCACATACAGTTTGCGCTCGAGCGCGTCGGTGACCATCACGTCCGGGCCGCGGCCGATGAAGATCTGGCGGATCAGCGGCTCTTTGGCGCGCACCAGCGGCGACATTGGCATGGTTTCGTCCAGCGGCACATTGCGCCAGCCCAGCACGACCTGGCCTTCGATGCGCACGGCGCGCTCGATTTCCTGTTCGCAAGCGATGCGCGACGCGTTTTCCTTCGGCAGGAACACCATGCCCACGCCGTACTCGCCGGGTGGGGGCAGTTCCACGCCCTGCTTGGCCATTTCTTCGCGATAGAACTGGTCCGGGATCTGGATCAGGATACCGGCACCGTCGCCCATCAGCTTGTCGGCGCCGACGGCACCCCGGTGATCCAGGTTTTTCAGGATCTGCAAGCCTTGTTCAACGATGGAGTGGCTCTTGTTGCCCTTGATATGGGCGATGAAGCCGACACCGCAGGCATCGTGTTCATTGGACGGGTCGTACAAACCTTGGGCAATCATGAATGTTCTCCACAGCATTTTTTAAGTCGAGCGTTAAGGGTAGAGCAATGCCTGGTAAACATCAACAATAATAATTAGGGTCGGAGTCGAATTAAATTCTCATGATCGTACTTTAAAATTAAATGGGGACATAGTGAATGCGAACGATGGTTGCGTTTATGCAAGTCAATAAAGATGGCGCAAATGGGCGAGCCCCCTCTGACTTTCTCGATACACGGACCGGAGCCAAGGTCATCGAGCGCTTGCTCGGTGCCATGCTGAGCGGGGCGTATCAGTGAAACTGTGGCGCACCGCCACGGAGGACAGAAAGCGTAGTGCAACCGACCTGACTGGAGCAGGCGCGGCAGCAACGCCTGGCTGGTGGAACAGGGCAGGCCAGGCAGTTGTGTACTGTGCGCCAAGCATTGCGAGCGCAATTGGCATCACAACGTTCGCTGCTGTTGCTGGTGCCGTCCGTTATTGTGCCGGATGAATACTGCGCGCTCATGCTGCCGATGCCGCGCATGCAGAATATCCGGCCTGCCCGGGCAGGCCGGAATCAAGAGACGTGCGGGCTTAGAACGTTTCCCATTCCTCGGTATCGCGGATTGGCGCGCGGCGCCCCTGAGCAGCAGCGATGCGGCGCGGCGCGGCCGCAGCCGCAGCCGCGGGTGCATTCACTCTCGCGGGCATGGGCGTGACGGGCGCTTTCTTGAGCACCGGCTTGGCGCGCTCCAGTTGCCGCTCTACCTGGAACAGGCTGACCTGCTTGGACAGATTGCCCGCCTGGTCCTGCATCGCTTCGGCGGCTGCGGCCGCTTCTTCAACCAGCGCCGCATTCTGCTGGGTGACTTCGTCCATCTGGGCAATCGCCATATTGATCTGCTCGATGCCGGCGCTCTGCTCTTCGCTCGCTTCGACGATTTTCCCCAGGATGCCGGCGACCCGCTCGACACTGGTGACCACCTGCGCCATCGTGGCGCCGGCCTGCTCGACCAGCTTGTTGCCAGCCTCGACCTTTTCGACCGAGTCGCCGATCAAGCCCTTGATTTCCTTCGCCGCGGCGGCCGAGCGTTGCGCGAGACTGCGCACTTCGGTCGCGACCACCGCAAAGCCACGGCCCTGCTCGCCCGCGCGTGCCGCTTCCACTGCCGCATTCAGGGCCAGGATATTGGTCTGGAAGGCAATGCCGTCGATAACGCCGATGATGTCCACGATCTTCTTGGCGGACTGGTCAATCGCCGCCATCGTGTGGACCACCTGCGAGACCACCTGGCCGCCTTGCCCCGCCACATCGGAGGCCGACTGCGCCAGGTCGTTGGCCTGGCGTGCGTTGTCGGCGTTCTGCTTGACGGTCGTGGTCAATTCTTCCATGGACGAGGCGGTTTCTTCCAGCGAACTGGCCTGTTCCTCCGTGCGCGATGACAAGTCTTGATTGCCTGCGGCGATCTGGCCCGAGGCCGTGGCGATCGCATCTGTGCTGATGTGCACCTGGCTGACAATATTGACCAGGCTGTCGCGCATCGCCCGCATCGCGAACAGCAGGCTGCTGTGGTCATTGGGCTGGACGTCGATGGTGCCGGTGAGGTTGCCGGCGGCGATCTGACCGGCGATCTCGACGGCGAAGGCGGGCTCGCAACCGAGCTGCTTGACCACGCTGCGGGTGATCAGCACGGTGGCTACCGCGCTGATCAGTAGCGACAGGGCGCCGAACAGCATCAACAGCTTGCGCGCGTTCGCATAAGTCTTCGCCGCCGCGGCGGTCGCCTCGGCGTTTTGCGCTTCTTCCAGCGCGATCAGCTTGCGCACCAGCTCCCACCATTTCTTTTGCACGGGGCGAAACTCCATGCGCAGCAACTTGTAGGCGTCGTCGCCTTTCTTCTCCAGCGCCAGGGCCTGGGCGCTGGCAATGAAGGGGGCGGCGCTCACGGCCTGCTGGCGGATCTGTCCCAGGAGTTCGGTTTCTTCCGGTGTGGTCGAGGCAAAGGTGCTGAACATTTTGCTCAGCTTCTGTTCCGCCTCGGCGTATTTCTTCCCCTGCGCCGCGATCCGCGCGACCTCGATCTCGATTTCCTCGTCCTCGCTGAGCAGGATCAGGTTGCGCAAGGCCAGCGCGCGTTCCGTGATGGTCAAGTCCATGGTGGCGGCCAGCTTGGTTTCAGCCTGGTTGACTTCGGTGACCTCCGTCATCCGATCGCGGATTTCCGCCATGCGCGTCAAGCTGAGCACGATGAGGATGGCGAGCAAGCCGGCGACCAGCCCAAAGCCAATTTGCAGCCGCGTCGAGACATTCATGTTTGCTAAGTTCATTCGGTACCTTCACAGTGAAGTGGTCGACTCGTTATCGTCAAAGAGCTTGCGACAACCCGGAAATTATTTTCCCTGTGGAAAACATTCGGTCCAATTCTAGGCTAATGTTTCCTCTCAATTTCCTCGAAAAGTAACAATGGGCCTATTGTTGCGCAAAATAAACATAATGCACCACGGAAAAACTTGTGCGGGCGCGCGCCGGCCAGGCTGGACCGCCAAGCCGCATGCCGAAACGGGGGGCGGGGAAGGGCGCAGGGTGCGCCTGCTACAGCGGACCGGGCTTTTTGAACGGGCGGCCGCGCTTGGCCGGCAACACTTGCCGCTTGATGGTCTGCTGCAGATTGGCCTTGTAGGTGTCGGAGGCCAGCGGCCAGCCCTTGAGCACGGCCGCTTCGATCTGGGCATGCTCGGCGTCGGGCAAGGCTTGGCGCCCCAGCTCGATGTAGGCCGCTTCGCGCTGGAAAGGGGTGTTGCCCAGCGCCCAGTACAGGGCGTGGTCGGTGATGACCGGATCGACCCGCATCCCGGCGTGGTGGTGGTAGCTCGACCAGGGATAGTCGAGCGGGTCGGCCACCACTTTGGTGCGCACCGCGTTCAGTTCCACAAAGCGGCTGCATTTCATGAAATAGTTTTCGGCGTCGATCAGCGAGGTCTTGAAGCGGCCCTGGAACAGGCCGCCGCTGCGCTGGTGCCGTGCGTTGTACCAGGGCACGTAGTAGCGGCCCAGCCTTTGCATCATTTGCGCCAGCCCCGTGTCGGTGGCGGGCGTGGCCAGCAAATGGAAGTGGTTGGGCATCAGCACATAGGCGTGGATGGCGACCTTGAATTCGCGCGCGCTGTCGCGCAGCCAGACCAGGAATTGCTGGTAATCCTCGCTGTCGCGGAAGATCAGCTGGCCGTCATTGCCTTGCTGGATGATGTGGTGCGGCTGGTGGGCAATGACGAGTCGGGGCAGGCGGGCCATATGACGGCGTCGTCCTCGCGAAAGCGTCGAACCCATGCGCCATCAGCTCAGCATGGGTCCGGCGCTTGCGCGAGGACGACGGCTTGTGATCGAGAGCATATTCTAGCGCACCCTGTCCCCAATGAGAAGTTGAACGGCAAGCGCGCCCAGGCCGTCCAGCAGTGGAACCGTACAGGCCGATGACGCCACTGATCGATACAAGAAGCTTGCGCAGTTCTTGACGAACCAGCAGGCAGCGCCGCTGCCCGCGTCAGACTGGCCCGGTCCTGGCGTATCGACTGTTTGGGCGCAATTTTAATATGGAGAACGATGGAAAACATGCATTTGAAAACCGCTGTGTCGAGCAAAGGCCGGCTCGTCACGGGCGCCGTCATGACGATGGCCACCGCCGCGCTGCTGGCGATGGCCCCAGCGTCCGAGGCTGCCTCGACGGCCAGCGGCGTTGGAAAGTACGCGACAGCGGCAATCCAGAACGCCAAGAACATCGCTGGGGCCAAATGTAACGCGCAGTACCCGCGCCAGGCTATCGTCAGAGGCCGATGGGCCTCACCGGGCACCGTTCTGGTCTCGCCGTCCTGGATGCAATACACTCCGACCCTGATTTACGATTGCTTCGCGAATCGCGCATGGGGCCGTCCTCCGATTTTCGAAATTTCCAATACCCCAACGTGGAAAATCAGGAAGGTGCCGGACGGAAGTAGGATCGAGTGACCGGGCTGCGCTGATTCGGGCGGCATCCGGGGCGGTGCTTGCCACCCCGGTAAAGGCAGCGCCGGTCGCTTGCGCCGTTCATGACGGCGCAAGCCCAAGCCAGGGAGCGCGCGTTAGAAAATCACGTCCAGCGATGCGCTGATCATCTTGGCGTCGTGGGTGAAGTCGTAGGCGCTGCGGTCGATCACCTTGTCGAACTGGATTTTCACGTCCATGTTCTTGCGGAAGTCCCAGCGCACGGCGGCAAAGCGGGTGGTGTCGATCTGCGCGGCGGTATAAGCCTCGGTGATCTTTTCCGTGTACGAGGAATAGCCGATCAGCGGGGTGAACTTGCCCCAGCGGTAGCCGATCGTGGTGGTGAAACTGCGCGACTTGAAATCCAGCGATGGCCGCTGGAAGGTGTTCGCCTCGGCCCGTACCATCCAGTTCTTGTAGTCGATGCTGCCCGACAGCCCAATGATGCGCTGGCGTACCCCGGTCGACAAGCTCGGATCTTCATCCGGCACATACAGCTTCAGATCGATCGAGTTTTGCATGTAGATCAGGCGCGCGCCGAAAATATCGTTGGACACGTCCAGATACCCGCCCAGGATGTGGCGCCAGGCCTCGTCCACCTTGTGGCCGTAGTAGATGTTGCGCATCTCGATATTGTCTTTGGTCGTTTCCTGCCCGGCGAACAGATTGGCGCGCACGGCCCAGTCGCCCACGCTGGTGGTGTACGACACGTTGGCGCCGTTGTAAGCGCCGACTTCCCAGCCGTAAATGTCTTGCGGCACCCGTACCCAGGGCAGGGTATAGCCCACGTAGACGCTGTCGGAATAGGCATAGATCGGCAGGCGGCGGCGCCCGGCCTGGACGGTCAGTTCCGGCGTCACGTCGTAGGACAGGTAGGCCCAGTCGACGTCGAGCTTGCCGTCGCGCGAGGCGTGCGAGACCGCCTGCAGGGTGCCGGACAGCTTGTCGGTGAACTGGTACTTGCCTTGCAGCCCGACCAGCGATTCCTTGGCCAAGCTGAACTGTTTTTGCTCGTACACGGCGCCGTGTTCGTAGTTGCCGATGAAGCAGGGGCAGCTGGCGTCGAACAACTCGCCTTGCCAGCCTTCAAAGGCCTTGCCGCCGGTGACGGTGGCGAAGCCCGATACGGTGAGGTCGCCGGCGCTGGCCACGCCTGCGCTTGCCAGCAAAAGGGCAACGGTAATTTTTTTCATGGGGATCCCGATCGGTTAGTTGGCAGTGGCGATGACTTTGACGCTGGCGTCGACATCTTTCTTGTCGATGTAGCCGACGCTGTTGGGGTCGGCGGCGACCGACTTCTTCATGTCGCCGCTATTGGCCACTTCCTTGGGCGGGGTGCCCGTGCCGGTGAAGATCAGCTTGCCCCAGATCGAGCGCACCTGGGCCGGGTCTTTCTTGCACGCCTTGCTGTAGAACTCGTCGCGTACGGGATTCTGTTCGGACAGGGTAACCGGCGTCGGGGTCTTGATCTTGCCGAGGAATACCTGGCAAACCTGCTCCACCGCTGGCGTCAGCGCGGAATGGGCGGACACGATCATCACGACGTCGGCCTGGGCGGACGGCGCGGCGGCGGCCAGCGCCAGCCACGGCAGTGCTACTGCGGTTCTGATTTTCATAAGCTCTCTATGGGTTGGGAGATCGGCTATGCCGCGTGGGTCAGGCGCAGGGGGGCGGGGGCGGGGGCGTGGCCGCCTGCGCCGAGGGTAAACAAGCTGACGACCTGGGCCAGGTCGCCGGCCTGGTCCTGCATGGATTGGGCGGCCGCGGCGGTCTGCTGGACCAGTGCAGCGTTCTGTTCGGTGTCCTCGTCCATCTGGGCGATGGCCGCGTTGACCTGTTCGATGCCGGCGGTCTGCTGGCCGCTGACGTCGACGATCTCGGCCATGATGTCGGTCACGCGCTGCACGCTGGCGACTATGTCGTCCATGGTGCTGCCGGTCTGGTCGACCAGCTGCGAACCCAGGCCGACCTGCTGGACCGAGTCGCTGATCAGGGTCTTGATTTCCTTGGCGGCGGCGGCCGAGCGCTGGGCCAGGCTGCGCACTTCGGTGGCGACCACGGCAAAACCGCGGCCCTGCTCGCCGGCACGCGCCGCTTCCACCGCGGCATTGAGCGCGAGAATATTGGTTTGGAAGGCGATGCCTTCGATCACGCCGATGATGTCGGCAATCTTGCGCGAGGACGCGTTGATGGCGCCCATGGTGTCGACCACCCGGGCCACCACCTGGCCGCCCTTGACGGCCACCTCCGAGGCGGACGCGGCCAGCAGATTGGCTTGCTGGGCGTGGTCGGCGTTGCGCTGGGCGGTGCTGGTCAGCTGGGCCATGGCGTGCGCGGTCTGTTCCAGCGCATCGGCCTGCTGCTCGGTGCGGGTCGACAGGCTGGTATTGCCTTCGGAAATTTGCACGGAATTGCTGGCGATGGCTTCAGTGCCGGCGCGCACTTGCCCGACGATGCGTACCAGGCTGCCGTTCATGTCTTTCAGGGCGCGCAGCAGCTGGCCGGTTTCGTCGACCGCGCTGGTGTGGATGTCGCTGGTCAGGTCGCCCGAGGCAACGGTCTGGGCCACGCCGACGGCGCGCTGCAGCTGGCTCGACAAAGCGCGCGCCACCAGCACGGCGAAAAACAGGGCGACCGCCAGCCCCACCGCGCCCAGCGCGATGCCTCCTTGCACGGCGCGGTCGGCAGCGCTGGTGGCGTCGTTGACGGTGCCGATGAAGCGGCGGTTGCCTTTTTCGCGGAAGGCCAGCAAGTCCTTGCGGTAGGTGTCCAGGTTGGCGGCCATGGCGTGCAGGGCGGCGCCATCGGGGGTGCCGCTCTTTTGCGCCATCATGTCGGCCACCCGGCGTGCAACGTTGTAATAATTGTCAAATTCGCGAGCCAGGCGTTGCAGCGTGCTTGCTTCGGCAACATCGAGCTTGAGCATGCGCGCATAGTTGGCGCGCACCTTTTGGGCGATGGTATCGGCAAGCTGGATGGGGTCGGTTTCGCCGGAAGAGGCGGCGCTGTTGAGCTGATCGATGATCTTGTCGAGCGCGCTGACATTGTCGACCGTGGCGTCCTGCACCGGCACCTGGACGTCGCGCACCTGGGTCAGGCGGCTGTTGTTCTGGTGGAATACCGATACGGTGGTGACCAAGTACAAGGCCATGCAGGCCATGGCGATGGCCGGGGCGAACAACACCTTCCACAACAGTGGCAAACGGTGCAGCAGTTTCATGTGTCACTCCTGGTGGAACTTGCGGCGTGGCAAACTTGCCACACGTCATTATTCTAGTTCAGGAGCACGGCGTCAATAATCACATATTGTCACTTTGTACCGGAAAGCAACAGAATCGTCAGCTGAGCGTGAAGCCAGCGGAAAGACTGTAGCCTTCACCATACGCACTGCGCAGCGGCAAGTCCTGGCCCAGGCCGGTGCGGGCCTTTTTGCGCAGGCGGTAGACCAGCATGTCGACCCGGCGGCTGGCGTCGGGATCGTCGCCGCCCATGCCGGCCACGATGACCTGGCGCGGCACCGGCCGGGTGTTGATGGTCAGCAAATGCAGAAAGTTGCATTCCTTTTCCGTCAAGTCGATCACGGCGCCCATCAATTCAAGTTGGCGAGCGCTCACTTTCAAGGTCCACTTGCTCGGCTGCGGGGCCGGCTCGGCAGGACGGACGCGCCGGTCGAGCGCTTCGATGTGCGCGGCCAGCTCGGGGAACTTGATCGGCTTGGTCAAATAGTGGTCCGCGCCCAGGCGCAGGCCGAGAATGCGGTTGTCGAACGCGACCCGGCCGGTCAGCACCAGCAGGCCGATTTCCGGGTAGAGCTGGCGCATGCGCGGAATGACATTGAAGCCATCCTCATCGGGCAGGCCGAGGTCGAGCACCACGACGGCGGTGGGCGTCTTGGTGAGCGCCGCCCACATTTCACCGGCGCTGGTGGCGATCGCCACCTCATGGTCGAGCTCCATCAGGAACTCGGCCATATCCGCGGCGTAATCGCCATTATCTTCAACGATCAGTATCTGGGTCATGCGATGGCCATTTTTCTTTATTGCGTGCACCCTGAGCCATATTTACTTTTACTCAGCGCTTACCCTGGTTTGTTGATTACAGGGAATTATCACAGTTGATCACTTTCGGCGCAACATTTTTCCCGGTCGAACGTTGCATCGGCAGCCAGATGCGAAATTCGGCGCCGGCCGGCGCCACATTGCGCATGCTGATACTGCCACCGTGCACTTCGATGACCGAGCGCGCCATGTACAAGCCCAGGCCGGAACCGTTGCCGTGGGCGTTGCGGGCGCGGTAGGCCTTGCCGAAAATCTGGCTGAGCTCATCGTCCGGCACACCCGGCCCCTGGTCGCGCACCATCAGCGCGATGCCGCCATCCATTTGCTGGCCCGACAGCGCCACCGGGCTGCCGGGCGGCGAATATTGCAGGGCATTGTCGACCACCACCTTGAGCGCCATGCGCAAGCCGTCCGGCTGGCAGCGCAGGGAGGCGGGCAGGTCGCCGGCGTCGAGCGTGACGCCGCGGCCGGCCGCGCGCAGCTGCTGGGCGGCTTCTTCGAGCAACTGGCGCGGCTCGACCGTGTTGGCGCGCGGCTTGTAGCCGATCTGCTCGAGCCGGTCGGGCGAGAGGTACTGGTCGAGCATGCCGATCAGCTGGTCGACGGCGGTGGAAATCTTGCGGTAGCGCTGGCGGGTCGGCTCGTCGGCATGGGCGCCGGTCACTTCCAGGCGCTGGACGGCGCCGTCGATGGTCGAGAGCGGCGTGCGGAATTCATGGTTGAGCATGCTGGCGAAGCGGCGCTGCTCTTCCAGCCGTTCGTGTTCGTCGCTGACGTCGCGCACCGAGCCGACCAGCGCGGTGGCGGCGCCGTCCGCTCCGGTCAGGATGGTGGACACCACTTCGAGCGGCACGATACGGCCGTTGCGGCAGCGCTGGGCCAGGCGCCGCACCTCCTGCTCGCCGCCGGCCTCGCCCTCGCGGGCGCGGCGCAGGCGCTCGGCCAGTTGGCCGCACAGTTCGTTGAGATTGCTATCGGTGGCCGCGCCGCTCATGTGGGCGGCGACATCGGCCAGCCCATACCCGGTCAGGATCAGGCTGGTGTCGCTGAGATAGGTCGGCAAGCCGGTGCCGCAGTCGACGATGAAGGCGACATCCCCGCGCAGTTCGGCGATGGCGCGAAACGCGCCTTCAGGTGCCTGCCCGGGCGCGGACGGCGCCGGCGCGGGCAGGGGGGTGACGCGTGCGCTGCGGGTCATCGACGATCCTCCGTTGGTCTACCCGGACACGACCGGGCTCATGCAAACCGCCAGTATACGCCAATGTTACCAAACTGGTCACTTCCGCCGCTTTATCCAGGCCCCTCACTCTTCCAGCGGGGCGAAAATGGCTTGCAGGTCTTCCTGCGTGAGCGTCATCTTCTGCGCTTCGCCCTCGGCCAGGATGGATTGCGCCAGATCCGATTTCTTTTGCTGCAGCAGCTGGATCTTTTCTTCCAGCGTGCCCTTGGCGATCAGCTTATAGACGAATACCGGCTTGTCCTGGCCGATCCGCCAGGCGCGGTCGGTGGCCTGGTTTTCCGCCGCCGGGTTCCACCACGGATCGTAATGGATCACGGTGTCGGCCGCGGTCAGGTTCAAGCCCACCCCGCCAGCCTTGAGGCTGATCAGGAAAATCGGTACGGCGCCCTGCTGGAACGCCGCCACCTGCGCCGCCCGGTCCTTGGTGTCACCGGTGAGCAAGGCGTAGCGGATGCCGCGCGCTTCCAGTTCTTCCTCGATCAGCGCCAGCATGCTGGTAAATTGCGAGAACACGAGAATCTTGCGGCCTTCTTCCAGCAGGTCGTCCACCATCTGCATCAGATCGATCAGCTTGGCCGAGCCGCTGTCCTTCTTCTTCGGCGGCAAAGCCTTCACCAGGCGCGGATCGCAGCACACCTGGCGCAGCTTGAGCAGCGCTTCCAGGATCACGATCTGGCTGCGCGCCACGCCTTTCTTGTCGATCTCGTCGCGCACCTTCTTGTCCATGGCCAGGCGCACGGTTTCGTACAGGTCGCGCTGGGCGCCCGACAATTCCACCTTGCGCACCATTTCCGTCTTGGGCGGCAGTTCCTTGGCCACATTGTCCTTGGTCCGGCGCAGCAGGAAAGGCTTGATGCGGCGGTTCAGCAGGGCGCGCCGGAGCGGGTCGTCCTGGCGCTCGATCGGATGGCGGAACTGGCTGTTGAAGGTTTTTTCGTCGCCCAGCAAGCCGGGCAGCAGGAAATGGAATTGCGACCACAGTTCGCCCAGGTGGTTTTCCAGCGGCGTGCCGGTTAGGCACAGGCGGTGGCGCGACTTGAGCTGGCCGGCCGTTTGCGCCGCCTTCGAGCGGGTGTTCTTGATGTAGTGCGATTCGTCCAGGATCACCAGGTGATATTCGTGCTCGCGCAGCTTTTCCTCGTCGCGCGGCAACAGCGCGTAGGTGGTCAGCACCAGATCGACCGCGTCGATCCGGTCGAACTGTTCCAGGCGTTCCTTGCCTTGCAGCAGCAGCACGCGCAGGCCGGGGGCGAAGCGGGCCGCCTCGTCCAGCCAGTTGGTCATCAGGCTGGTGGGCGCGATCACCAGGGCCGGACGGGTCAGCCGCCCGGCTTCCTTCTCGGTCAGGATGTGGGCCAGGGTTTGCACCGTCTTGCCCAGACCCATGTCATCGGCCAGGATGCCGGCCAGATCGTATTCCCGCAAAAATTGCATCCACGCAAGGCCATCCGCCTGATAATCGCGCAGGGTCGCTTGCAGCCCGGCCGGGGCCGGCACCTTTTGCACCGCGCCGAACTGCGACAGCTTGCGCCCGGTCTCGCGCAGCTGTTCGCCGCCGGTCCAGTTGAGCGCGGTGCCGCGCGCCAGTTCGTCCAGGCGCCCGGCGTCCAGGGTCGACAGGCGCACCCGGTTCTTGATCTTGTCGTTGAAATACAGTTCGCCCAGGGTGCTGAGGATGGGCTTGAGGCGCCCCCACGGCAGCGCCACCCGCACGCCGTCGGGCAGGGTGGCCAGCATCTGGTCGGCGTCGGCATGCACGGCCAGCACCTGGGGATCGAAATCGAGCGGCGCGTTGCGGATCAGTTGCACCAGCACGGGCAGCAGCGGCACCTTGATCTGGTTGACCACGATGCCCAGCTCCAGCTCGAACCAGGCGTTGCCGGCTTCCACCGGCTCGTCGATGTCGGCATACCAGTCTTCCACCGCGACCACGTCGTACCGGTATTTGGACGATTTCTTGACATGCCAGCCGTGGTCCGACAGGCCGTCCAGGTCGCCCTCGGCAAAGCGCAGCCAGTGCGCCTGGCTATCGAGCTGCAGGGCGCCGGACAGGGCGTTGAGCGGTGGCGTGGCCGGTTTGCGGAAGCCCAGCCGGGTCAGTTCGGCCAGGGCCTCGGCCTCGGCCCGGGCGTCGCGCGCGATCACTTCGGTGACGTCGCCGATCTGGCGCACCACCCGCTGGGCCGGGTCGAACGAGACCCGTTCGCCATCGTAATCGAAGGACAGCACGGCATAATCGTGCCAGCGCTGATGACCGCCGTCGGGCAGGGCCACGCTGTCGAGCAGCAGGTAGGCTTGCGGCTTGACGTCGTCGCGCAGGCGCTGGGTCAGCGGTTGCGGCAGCGGCATCAGTTGCTGCAAGCCATGCGCCAGCAGCAATTGCGACACGCGTTTCTTGTCGTTGCCGCTAAGCAGCGGCGCCTGCGCCACCAGGGCTTGCAGGTCGGCCAGGGAAATCTCCACGCCGCCGCGGTTCAGGCTCAGCGCGCCGCACGACAGATTGTCGATGTACCACGGCGGATCGGTCGGCAGCATGTAATCGATCTGGTCGGCGCCGATGTGGTTGGCGTTGCCGGCCGGCTGCACCGCCCAGCCCAGCTTGGCCGTGCGGCCCTCGTCGCGCCATACCAGATTGGCCACGCGCACCGGGCCGGCTTTCAAGGGATAGATCAGGCCATTGGCCATGTCGCTCCACGAGTTGGCCCACAGCAGTTTTTCCTGCTCCAGCAGCATCTGCAGCAGGATGGCGCCGACCTTGCCCTTGGGCTCGGTCGCGCCGCCGCCCTGCGAGGAACCGCCGCTGCGCATGGCGATGAAGAAACGCACCAGGTCTTCGTCGTCGCCCTGCAGATAGGCCGGCGGCGCCGACAGCAGCGAAAACACTTCGCTGACCGGGCTGGCCGCCGCCACCTCGCCGTTCGGCCGCAGGCGCGCCTTGCACAGGCACAGCGCCACATGGCGGCCGCCGCTGGTGGGAGCCAGCACGTAGACGAATTTGTATTGCGCTACTTTTGGATCTTTGACTTCCAGCTCGAGCTTGGGCTGGGGGTGAGCGGCCGCCTCGACCCGCTGCAGCCAGCTCGCGATCGGCGCCGACAGGCCGTTGACGGCCTTGTCCGGAGCGCCGGCGGGGGTGGCCGGGGTCTGTCCTTCACGGGGGAGGTCGCGGGTAAAATCCATCGTGTGCATTGTTTTCTAATGGCAATATCGAGAGAGACAACAGCCGATATTATCCGACATACGGCCGTTCGTGTTCTGTTCTGTTCCTCTCACAACAAACCCGTTGGTTATTTGCGAAATATCAATATGGGGGCGCCGATTCTATAGTGCAAGGGCAAGTTTGGCGTGCAGCCATAGCGCCGCTCCGCTGTCAAGACTGGCGCAATCGCGTTGATTGCGTATCATGGCCGGCTTGACTCACCAGGACGTTCCCATGCTGCCATCTATCGAACAACGCCTCGCCGTAGAACTTTCCGCCAAACCGATTCAGGTTGCCGCCGCCATCGCCCTGCTCGATGAAGGCGCCACCGTGCCCTTCATCGCGCGTTACCGCAAGGAAGCCACCGGCGGTCTGGACGACATCCAGCTGCGCCTGCTGGAAGAGCGCCTGCGCTACCTGCGCGAGCTGGAAGACCGCCGCGCCGCCGTGATCGCCTCGATCACGGAACAGAACAAGATGACGCCGGAACTGCTCGAGGCCATCACCCACGCCGAAGACAAGACCCGCCTGGAAGACCTCTACCTGCCCTACAAGCAAAAGCGCCGCACCAAGGCGCAGATCGCCATCGAAGCCGGGCTGGCTCCGCTGGCCGAGGGCCTGCTGGCCGATCCCACCCGGAATCCGGAAGAGCAAGCGGCCGGCTACCTGCGCGAGGCCTTCACCACGTCGGACGGCAACAACCCCGGCGTGCCGGATGCCAAGGCGGCCCTGGACGGCGCCCGCCAGATCCTGATGGAGCGCTTCGCCGAAGACGCCACCTTGCTGCAATCGCTGCGCGAATACGTGCAGGAGCACGGCGTGGTCGATTCGAAGGTGGTCGAGGGCAAGCAGGACGAAGGCGAAAAATTTGCCGACTACTTCGCCTATTCCGAACCGATCGCCGCGATTCCCTCGCACCGCGCGCTGGCGCTGCTGCGCGGACGCCGCGAAGGCGTGCTCGACGTGGCCCTGCGCCTCGATACCGAGGAAGAAAAGCCCAAGTGGGACGCGCCGCACAACCCGTGCGAAGGGCGCATCGCCGCGCGGTTCGGCATCAAGAACCTGGGCCGCCCGGCCGACAAATGGCTGGCCGACACCGCGCGCTGGACCTGGCGCGTGAAGAGCTTCATGTACATCGAAACGGAACTGATGGGCGCCCTGCGCGAGAAGGCCGAGCTGGACGCGATCAATGTGTTCGCCCGCAACCTCAAGGCCCTGCTGCTGGCCGCGCCGGCCGGTCCGCGCGCCACCATGGGCCTGGACCCGGGCCTGCGCACCGGCGTCAAGGTCGCCGTGGTCGACCCCACCGGCAAGGTGGTCGACACCGCCGTCATCTACCCGCACCAGCCGAAAAACGACTGGCATGGCGCGCTGCACACGCTCGGCCAGCTGGCGGCCAGGCACAATGTGTCGCTGATTTCCATCGGCAACGGCACCGGGTCGCGCGAGACCGACAAGCTGGCCCAGGACCTGATCAAGCAGCGCCCCGAACTCAAGCTGACCAAGATCGTCGTCTCCGAAGCCGGCGCATCGGTCTACTCGGCCTCCGAATTCGCCTCGCGCGAACTGCCCGACATGGACGTCTCGCTGCGCGGCGCGGTGTCGATCGCGCGCCGCTTGCAGGACCCGCTGGCCGAACTGGTCAAGATCGATCCCAAGTCGATCGGCGTGGGCCAGTACCAGCACGATGTCAGCCAGACCCAGCTCGCGCGCTCGCTCGACGCCGTCGTCGAGGATTGCGTGAACGCGGTCGGCGTGGACGTGAACACGGCCTCGGCGCCGCTGCTGGCGCGCGTGTCCGGCCTGTCCTCCAGCGTGGCGCAGGCCATCGTGACCTACCGCGACGCGAAAGGGGCGTTTTCCTCGCGCGCCGACCTCAAGGCCGTGCCGCGCCTGGGCGAAAAAACCTTCGAGCAGGCTGCCGGCTTTCTGCGCGTGATGGGCGGGGCCAATCCGCTCGACGCTTCGGCGGTGCACCCGGAATCGTATCCGCTGGTGGAAAAGATCCTGGCCGATATCCAGAAGGACATGAAAGCCGTCATCGGCGACGCCAGGCTGCTCAAGACCTTGAATCCGGCCCGTTACGCCGACGACAAGTTCGGCGTGCCGACCATCACCGATATTCTCAAGGAGCTGGAAAAGCCGGGCCGCGACCCGCGCCCCGAGTTCACCACCGCCACCTTCAAGGAAGGCGTGGAAGAAATCAGCGACCTGCGGCCCGACATGATCCTCGAAGGCGTGGTCACCAACGTGGCCGCTTTTGGCGCCTTTGTCGACATCGGCGTGCACCAGGACGGCCTGGTGCATATTTCGGCGCTGTCGAACACCTTCGTGAAAGACCCGCACACGGTGGTCAAGGCCGGCCAGGTGGTGCGCGTCAAGGTGCTGGAAGTGGACCCCAAGCGCAAACGCATCGCGCTGACCATGCGCCTGACCGACAGCGCGCCGCTTGCGGGTTCCAAACCGGAGCAGCGCGCCGACCGCAACGACGGCAAGCGCCTGGCCCAGCACCAGAACAAGCAGGACCGGGCGCCGGCGCCAAGCGGCAGCATGGCGGCCGCCTTCGCCAAACTGCGCGGCTAATCAGCCGCCGCGCGCTGTTTGTGTCGGCACGGGCGGCGATGGCACGCCGCTCAGCTATCCGGGGAACATGCGCAACTCGGAGAGCTGAGCCAGCAAGACGAGGTGTTCGACGGCTTTGACTTTCTGCAGGTGATCGAGCGTGGCCGGGCCGCCCAAGGCAAGCGCTGGCACGAATCCGTACATTTCGTCGTACTTCAACGGTCCGAGTTTTTTCAGCGCCGGAGCAAACAGGCGCTCTCCATTGACGTCCGAGAGATCGTTCCCCGCGCGACTCTGTGCGCCGAAGAATGATCGAACAGCCCTATCTCGATCCAAGGGGGGGGCGGATGGCTTCATCATGATTGCGTCTGCAGCGACGATGCGCAATTTGCTGGCAGAACGCTCACTAAGGAAAAAAATATTGCCGAATGCACCGCGTGCAAACACGTGATACGTGTCCTCCTCCATAAACCTCGTGCCGCCGATCCACGCGCTAACTACCGGCTCGTACTCTTGCGGATCGACTGTCCAAAACAGGCCGTCCGCATAGCCGGTCCAGCCATGCTCCTGCCAGTAGGCCAGCAACTGGTCGGGCAACTTGCCGCGGTAGCGATCAATGCATAATTGTTGTAACCATCGTCGTTCGACCGGTGGGCCAAACTTCTTCATAAAATACTCAAAATCTTCATCCATTTTGAACGCCTATCCCGGGAACATGCGCAGTTCCCCGAGCTGAGCCAGCAAGACGAGATGTTCGACGGCTTTGACTTTCTGCAGATGATCGAGGGTGGCCGGGCCGCCCAAGGCAAGCGCTGGCACGAATCCGTACATTTCGTCGTGCTTCAACCGTCCGAGCTTGCTCAGCGCCGGGGTAAATAAGCGCTCTCCGTTGACGTCCGACAGATTGTTCGCCCCGCGATTTTGTGCACCGAAGAATGCTAGGATAGCCCGATCACGATTCAAGGGCGGGGGGGATGGCTTCATCATGATGGAGTCCGGAGCGACAATGTGCAACCCGTTTCCGGACCGCTCGCCAATAAAATAGATGTTACCGAACGCACCGCGCGCGAACAGGTGATAAGTGTCTTCTTCCATGAACTTCGTGTCGCCGATCCACGCATCTACGACCGGCTCGTACTCTTGCGGATCGACCGTCCAGAGCAGACCGTCTGCATATCCGGTCCAACCATGCTCCTCCCAGTAGGTCAGCAACTGTTCGGGCAACTTGCCGCGATAGCGATCAATGCTTGATTGAGGTACCCAGCGCCGCTCAACTGGCGGGCCAAATTGTTTTAGAAAATGCTCGAAAAACTCATCCATCTCAATCTTCCTCTTCCTATTTGCAGCGGGTTAGTTTGGCGTTCATCCTAGCAGTTCTGTGCATACCGTCAGGCACATCGTTCGCTGCCGCGTCTAGCTGAGCAATACGGTCTTTCCATTGCCGCCCAATCCTGCTGTTGACATTGCGGTCACCGAAACCTGCGATCTTGTCGGCCCCTCCTGCAACCATGTCCGGACTGTGGAGCGCGGCCAAGGTATCCATCGTCTCCTTCGCGGCTCGTGCTGCTTGCTCATTTGCGCTGGTTAGATCAATTCCTTGTTGAATCAGCTCTCTACTGCGCTCGTACACAAGCATGTCCTGATATTCCATGCGCGCCTGCCGCGCTAACTTTTGATCGCGCGCCACTATTCCTTTCTTGAAGGCCGCCCGCGCATCTAGATACTCGCCCACCGTCATTGCATTGATGCCTCTTTCTTGATCGACCAGTTGCCTGTCGAACTCGGGAATTTTTTGCTGCGGCAGGTTGTGTGGCTCGAAACAACGAACCTTCGCCAGCGGGGCCGCGTGCGGTGTCGCTGGCGTTCGCTCAGCCGCGCTTTCCCGCGGCTTGCCACCGTCGGGCTTTCTAGACGAGGACGGCTGGGGCTGAGCTGCCGATTGCATCGGACGACCCTGCAGCCCTGGATGGCGCTTGAGCTGGGCTTCGTATTTTTCAAGCCATTCCGCCACCTTCGGACCCAGCCGGCGGCTGCTGCGGATTTCCTGAAGCAGTACTGCCTTGTCGCCCCGGCCGCGGGTCCAGTACGTCACCAAGGCTGAAAGAATCGCCATGACCAGGATGACGTGGCCCTCCGCCATGCGGGCCGCACCGAAGAATGCGTTGCCTTGCGTGCTGCCCCATGCGTTCAGCGTACTGTCCGATTCGGACGAACCCCAAGCTTCCTTGAAGCCACTGCGGTAGCACTCCAGCGCATGCGGCAATGCGTCGCCAAAGTACTCGACCAATGACTTCAGGCCGACAATCGACATGGCCCATGTGGCCACTTGAATGGCTGCGCCGGCGCCAACTGCCGCTCCCGGGGCCGCGCCGATGCCGCCTCCGAAGGCGCCGACAAATCCGCCGATCATCCCGCCGCCGATGGCCGCCCCGCCATAGCAAATCGCGACATCCCTGCACGCTTCGATCAGGATGTCCTGGACCGTGTGAAACGAGATGCCGGCGAGGCGATCGGCCAGCATCCGGATAGCCATAGGCTTGGAATCGTCGAATGCGTTGATCACGCGCTCGATGCGCGTTCTCGTTTCCAGGTGAATCTCATAAGGGGTTCCGCGCCAGCGGCGCCTTGCCACCTCATTGCGTTCCAGCTCTCCCCAGAAATGAAACCTCGATATGTCCTTGTCCATTCGCTGTTCCTGTAAATTTTTGTCGCGGCGATAGGCGAAACTTGCCCTGTGGAACGTCCTTAATCTAATGGAGGCGGGCTGGCTGATGATGCGACAAAGTAATAGGGCAAAGATCTGGCTTCCAGAAGGTCAAATGCTGCCGCTCGCTTGCGTGTCTATTTGCTTAACTGGTAATTTTGTCTATTAATCATACTACCTGTCGAGCTCGTAGCGCGCACATTCGGCTGCGGTGCTCGGCGGCTACAAGCCGCTAAGCTGAACCGGCGGCGGCGTTTTCTTATAAAATGTCGCCATTCACCCCATTATTCACCGAGGCAAGCCATGAGCGACGTACAAACCTGGATCAAAGAGACCGTGACATCCACCCCCGTGGTGCTGTTCATGAAGGGCACCGCCCAATTCCCGCAGTGTGGCTTTTCCGGCCGCGCCATCCAGATCCTGAAGGCCTGCGGCGTGGAGAATATCGCCACCGTGAACGTGCTGGAAGACCCTGAAGTGCGCCAGGGGATCAAGGATTACTCGAACTGGCCGACCATTCCGCAGCTGTACGTTCGCGGCGAATTCATCGGCGGTTCCGACATCATGAACGAGATGTACGAGTCGGGCGAACTGAAGACCCTGCTCAACGGCTGATCGTGCTTGATCAGCCCCCGCGGCGGCTGATCGTCGCCATCACCGGCGCCACCGGCGCCATCTACGGCGTACGCCTGCTCACGCAGCTGTCCGCCACCCCCGGCATCGAGACCCATCTGGTGGTCTCCGACGCCGGCGCCCTGACCCTGCACCAGGAAGCCGGCATGCAGCGCCGCGATGTCGAGGCGCTGGCCCATGTCGTGCACAAGAACCGCGATATCGGCGCGTCGATTGCCAGCGGCTCGTTCCAGAGCGACGGCATGGTGATTGCTCCCTGTTCCATGAAAACCCTGGCGTCGGTGGCCCACGGCTTGTCGGATAACCTGATTGCGCGCGCCGCCGACGTGGTATTGAAAGAGCGGCGCCGCCTGGTGCTGATGGTGCGCGAAACGCCGTTCAACCTGGCGCACCTGCGCAATATGACGTCCGTCACGGAAATGGGGGGCATTGTGTTTCCGCCGCTGCCCAGCTTTTACCACCGGCCGGCGACGATCGAGGAGATGGTCGACCACACGGTAGGGCGGGTGATCGACTTGTTTGGCATCGGGCACTCACTGGCGCCGCGCTGGGCCGGCATGAAACCGGCAACCGGCGAGTAATCCTTCTTCAGCGTTTATCGAACTGCCAGGCTTCGGCCTTCTTGGCTTCCTTGGCTTCCTCCACCATGCGACGGTGTGCGATGCGCTTGCGCATCACGGCCGCGTGCTGCTCGGCGGTCATGGGCGGCACGGTCATCAAGTCCTTGAGCTGCGCGGTATTGCTGTAGTTACTTTTCATAAGACGGCTGTTCCTCGGCTTCGTACGTAACAGGTTGACAAGACTGCGGGTGGTGCTCCGATTATGGGCCACGACGTCAGCCGGGCACGACACATTACCCGAAGGAATTATTGATCGGAGTAAAGTCAGACGCCTGCCTTATTGTGCACCAGTTTTGCGGGATTGCCACCGGAAATTGTCCGAAGGGAGGAATGCGAGGGTGATTTGTTACTTTTGGTGATTCATACGTACTAGCATGCGGATAAATTCTCGCGCAATCTGACGATGATGATCGTCCAGACGCTGCAAATCGGCGATTAATTTCACGTCGGCCGTTTCGAAACGGTTGTGAATCGCGCCATCGCCGCTGTGTGCGGCGGCTTCGGCGCTGCCGCCGAAGCGCAGCCACTCGGCGGGCACGCCCAGCCAGTGGGCGATCATGCGCAACTTTTCCTGTGTGGGGATCGCTTCGCCTACCAGCCATTTGCGGGCTGCATGGACGGTAATTGGCCGACCTTCGAAGCGAATGTTAAATTCCCTGGCCAGTCGGGTGGGGCTATCGGGCGAGTAATGGGCGTTCTTTAGGGCTTGCTGCAAGCGTTGGCTAAAGCTTTCCCGTTCATTTGACGAATTCATCGTGGCACTATTTCATGCAATGACATGAAAGTCAGTCTCTTGCTGCATGAGACCGAGTGTGACAATATGCCAACAAATTTGTGACAGTTGGGTGATTATTCAATAGATATTGAACCTAAGAATCTCCTACCTTCTGCTCAAAATGGTGGCGCTGCCGAGCGTTAGAGCGTTGGACAGCGGTTTTGTCCGAGAATTCATTTTTTATGTTAGCTCAAACAAAATCGGATCATGCCGTCAGCGGCGGTTACACGGCGCAAGATACCGTCTGCCCATAATTTGTGCAAATGGGCGAGGGCTTCGCCCATTGCAAAGCTGAGCTGATGGGCGTCCAGCGGACGCCGGAACATGATCGGAACGATTTCCACGGCGCTGTGCGGGACGGTGCAGGCCGACACAACTTCAGCCAGGCGCGCCTGGTGGTGCGCACGCAATTGGGCGATGCGTGTGTGCAAGCCACGAAACGGTTTGCCGTGCGAAGGCAGCACTAATGTGTCTTCCGGCAATTCGGTGTAGCGTGCCAGCGAATCGAGGTAAAGCTGCAGCGGATTGCCTTCCGGCTCGACGGCAAACACCGACACATTGGTCGAAATACGCGGCAGCACCATGTCGCCGGAAATGAGCAGTTTGTGCTCGTCGCAGTACAGCGCCATGTGTTCCGGCGAATGGCCGAAGCCGGCGATCGTGCGCCAGCTGAGCGCGCCGATGCGGATGGTCTGGCCGTCGCGCATGCGCGTGTAGGCGGCCGGCACGGCCGGCACCAGCGAAGGATAATAATTGCGCCGCTCGCCCATCTTGGCCAGCATCTCGGGCGCGCGCAGGCCGTGCCGCTCGAAGTGCGGAATGGCCGCGGTGCCGTCCACCCCGGGCAGGGCGGCCGACATCATGCGCGCAAAGCCGTACTCGCCCAGGCTGATCCAGAACGGCGCGTCGAAGCGGCTGCACAGCCAGTCGGACAGGCCGACATGGTCCGGGTGGCAATGGGTGGCGAACACGCGCAGCAGCGGCTGGCCGGCCATGTGGCCGCTGAACACTTGCTCCCAGGCCGAACGCGTGGGCTCGGTGGCCACCCCGCAATCGACCGCCGCGAAGCCGCGCCGGCCGTCGCGCTCATCGTCGAGCAGCCACAGATTGATATGGTCGAGCGCGAACGGCAGCGGCATGCGCAGCCAGTGCACGCCGGGCGCCAGGGTGTGCACGGTCCCGGCCTCGGGCAAGGTGTCGCCGAATGGATAGCTCAGCTGCTGTTCGAGTTCGTTCATGGTCGCTCTTTCGTATTCGGATGACTGGGCGCGCTACAATACCTGACGTTGACGTTAACGGAAGTCCTGGCCATTGTAAGCGATGGCCGCGCTTTCCATCCTGCCCCTTATTTTTCTTGACACATGTCCACCTACACCATCGCCGAGCTGGCCCGCGAATTCGACCTGACGCCGCGTGCGATCCGTTTCTATGAAGACCATGGCTTGCTCAATCCCGCGCGCGAAGGCGCCGGCGGGCGCAGCCGGGTCTACAGCGCGCGCGACCGCACCCGCCTCAAACTGACCCTGCGCGGCAAGCGCCTGGGCCTGACTTTGGCCGAAATCAAGAGTATCGTGGACATGTACGAATCGCCCAGGGACACTGCGGTGCAGCTCAACGCCTTTCTCGGCGTGCTGGCCAAGCAGCGCCAGACCCTGGAGCAGCAGCGCGACGACATCGACACGGCGCTGGCCGAAGTGGTGGCCCACGAAAGCGAATGCCGCCGCCTGCTGGGCGAGTTGAGCGAAAGCTGAGTCTGACTGGCTTTACGTTTACGTTAACGTCAAAACCGCGCTATGATCTGGTTTTCCGCCCCCTGAACCAACGCGAGGATTGCCATGCTGCAGCTACCCGGCCTCACCTTTGACCACGGCGAGGACATCGCCGCCCTGCGCGACACGGTGCAGCAGTTCGCCGCCGCCGAAATCGCCCCGCGCGCGGCCGAAATCGACCGCAGCGACCAGTTCCCCATGGACTTGTGGCGCAAGCTGGGCGATCTGGGCGTGCTCGGCATCACCGTCGGCGAGGAATACGGCGGCGCCCAGATGGGCTACCTGGCCCACATCGTCGCCATGGAAGAAATTTCGCGCGCCTCGGCCTCGGTCGGCCTGTCCTACGGCGCCCACTCCAACCTGTGCGTCAACCAGATCAAGCGCAACGGCAGCGATGCCCAGAAACGCCAGTACCTGCCCAGGCTGGTCAGCGGCGAGCATGTGGGCGCGCTGGCGATGTCGGAACCGGACGCCGGCTCCGACGTGGTGGGCATGAAACTGCGCGCCGACTTCAAGGGCGACCGCTGGGTCCTCAACGGCACCAAGATGTGGATCACCAACGGCCCCGATGCCGACGTGCTGGTGGTGTACGCCAAGAACGACCTGGACGCCGGCGCGCGCGGCATGACCGCCTTCCTGATCGAAAAGCACTTCAAGGGCTTTTCGGTGGCGCAAAAGCTCGACAAGCTGGGCATGCGCGGCTCCCACACGGGCGAACTGGTGTTCCAGGATTGCGAAGTGCCGGCCGAGAACGTGCTCGGCGGCGTGGGCAAGGGCGTCAACGTGCTCATGTCGGGGCTGGACTTCGAGCGCACCGTTCTCTCGGGCGGGCCGCTGGGCATCATGGCCGCCTGCATGGACGCGGTGGTGCCCTACGTGCACGAGCGCAAGCAGTTCGGCCAGGCCATCGGCGAATTCCAGCTCATGCAGGGCAAGCTGGCCGACATGTATTCCACCATGATGGCTTGCCGCGCCTATGTGTACGCGGTGGGGCAGGCGTGCGACCGCGCCGCCACCGAGCAAGCCGTGCGCGCGCTGCGCAAGGATGCCGCCGGTGCGATTTTATACAGCGCCGAGAAGGCCACCTGGATGGCCGGCGAAGCGATCCAGGCGCTGGGCGGCAACGGCTACATCAACGAGTACCCGGTCGGACGTCTCTGGCGCGATGCGAAGCTCTACGAAATCGGCGCGGGCACCAGCGAAATCCGGCGCATGCTGATCGGGCGCGAACTGTTCGGCGAAACCGCCTGAGAACAAGCAGGGCGACACCATGAAAAACGGCGCCTTCCCCAAACTGCTGCGCTCCCAGATCGCCTTCGATATCGCCCGCACCATCCTCGACGGCTTCGACAAGCACTACCGCCTGTTCCGCCAGACCAGCCAGGCCGCCAAGCGCCATTTCGAGACCGGCGCCTGGGCCGTGGCGCAGCAGGCGGCGCGCGAGCGCATCGGCTTTTACGACAAGCGCGTGCGGGAATGCGTGCAAGTGCTGGAAGACGAATATGAAGGCGCCGAACTGAACGACGACGTGTGGCGCGAACTCAAGCTGCACTACATCGGCATGCTGTCCGGCCACAAGCAGCCCGAACTGGCGGAAACCTTTTTCAACTCGGTTTGCTGCAAGATCCTGCACCGCAACTACTTCCACAACGATTTCATTTTCGTGCGCCCGGTCGTCTCCACCGAATACCTGGAAACCGACGAACTGCTGCCGACCTACCGGGTGTACTACCCGGCCATCGACGGCCTGCATTTCGCGCTCAAGCGCATCGTCACCAATTTCCAGCTCGACTGCAAGTTCGCCAACCTCGAGCGCGACATCGGCATGGTCGAAGAGCGCGTCAAGCGCATGTTCGGCGGCCAGCCGCTCGAACCGAACCACCAGATCCTGGTGCTGTCGAGCCTATTGTTCCGCAACAAGGGCGCCTACATCGTCGGCAAGGGCATCAACGGCAACCGCGAATACCCCTTCATCGTGCCGATCCTGCACAACCGCCACGGCCAGCTGATCCTCGACACCGTGCTGTTCGACCACGAGCAGATCACGATCCTGTTCTCATTCACGCGCGCCTACTTCATGGTGGACATGGAAGTGCCCTCGGCCTACGTGCAATTCCTGCGCGGCCTGCTGCCGAAAAAGCCGCGCAGCGAGATCTACACGATTCTGGGTCTGCAAAAACAGGGCAAGACCCTGTTCTACCGCGATTACCTGCAACACCTCAAGCACAGCTCCGACCGCTTTGAAATCGCGCCCGGCATCCGCGGCCTGGTGATGCTGGTGTTTGCCCTGCCGTCCTTCCCCTACGTATTCAAGGTGATCAAGGACTTCTTCCCGCCGCCCAAGGAAACCTCGCGCGCGCAGATCAAGGAAAAATACCTGCTGGTGAAGAACCACGACCGTGTCGGGCGCATGGCCGACACCCTGGAATACTCCAACGTCGCCTTTCCGCTGGAACGCTTTTCGGAAGAATTGATCGCCGAACTGGAACACTTCGCGCCCTCGCTGGTCGAATACGAAGGCAACCGCATCGTCATCCGCCACCTGTACATCGAGCGCCGCATGGTGCCGCTCAATATCTTCCTCGCCAACGCGGAGCAGGCCGGCAACGACGCCTTGATCGAACACGGCGTGCTCGAATACGGCAATGCGATCAAGGATCTGGTGGCGGCGAACATCTTCCCGGGCGACATGCTGTACAAGAACTTCGGCGTCACCCGGCACGGCCGCGTGGTGTTCTACGATTATGACGAAATCGAGTACATCACCGACTGCCATTTCCGCGACATCCCGCAGGCGCGCAACGAGGAAGACGAGATGTCGGCCGAGCCGTGGTATCCGATTGGCAAGCACGACGTTTTTCCGCAGCAGTTCGGCGCCTTCTTGCTCGGCAATGCCAAGATCCGCGCCTATTTTCTCAAGCACCACGCCGACCTCTTGACCAGGGAGTTCTGGCAGTCGCGCAAGCAGCGCATCATGGACGGCATCATCGAAGATGTCTTCCCCTACCCGCAGCACATCCGTTTTTGCAACCAGGCCAAGGGCACCCCCGTGGCCTGGTCGCCCCCTTACCTGGAGAACTTACACAATGAATGATCCAATCGTTATCGTCGGCGCCGCCCGCACACCCATGGGCGCGTTCCAGGGCGATTTTTCCAGCAAGTCCGCCAACGATCTGGGCGCGGTGGCCATCGCCGCCGCCGTCGAACGCGCCGGCCTCGCTCCGGCCGCGGTCGAACACGTCTACTTCGGCAACTGTTTGATGGCCGGGCAAGGCCAGGCCCCCGCGCGCCAGGCGGCCCTTAAGGCCGGCTTGCCGGCCTCGACCGGCGCCGTTACCCTGTCCAAGATGTGCGGCTCGGCCATGCAGGCGGCCATCTACGCGCATGACAGCATCGCCGCCGGCAGCGCCGGCATCGTCGTCGCGGGCGGCATGGAGTCGATGACCAACGCGCCCTACCTGATCCCGAAAGCGCGCGGCGGCTACCGTATCGGCCACGGCATGATGTTCGACCACATGATGTACGACGGCCTGGAAGACGCCTACTCGCGCAACGACCAGACCGGCGAAGGGCGCTCGATGGGCACCTTCGCCGAAGAATGCGTGGCCAGGTATGGCTTTACGCGCGAAGCGCAGGACGCCTTCGCCATTGCCTCCGTCAAGCGCGCGCAGGAAGCCGCCGCGCAAGGCTGGTTCGACTGGGAGATCGCGCCCGTGAGCGTCAGCGCGCGCGGTGGCGACAGCGTCGTCGCCAGGGATGAAGGCCCGCTGCGCGCCAAGGTCGACAAGATCCCCGCATTGCGTCCGGCGTTCAGGAAGGACGGCACCATCACCGCCGCCTCGTCCTCGTCCATCAACGACGGCGCCGCCGCGCTGGTGCTGATGCGCGCGTCCAGGGCCAAGGAGCTGGGACTGATCCCGCTGGCGGCCATCGCCGGCCATGCCAGTTTCGCCCAGGAGCCGGCCTGGTTCACCACCGCGCCGGTGGGCGCCCTGCACAAACTGTTCGCCAACACCGGCTGGAGTGCGCGCGACGTCGACCTGTTCGAAATCAACGAAGCCTTCGCCGCCGTGCCGATGGCGGCCATGCACGAACTCGATATCCCGCACAGCAAGGTCAATATCCACGGCGGCGCCTGCGCGCTCGGCCACCCGATCGGCGCTTCCGGCGCGCGCATCATCGTGACCCTGCTGGGCGCGCTCAAGCGCACCGGCGGCAAGCGCGGCGTGGCCGCGCTGTGCATCGGCGGCGGCGAAGCCACCGCCATGGCCGTCGAGCTGCTGTAGGCACGCTATGCCACTGAGCGAACAACACCGCATGATCCGCGACGCCCTGCGCAGCTTTGCGCAGGAGTGCCTGGCGCCGCAGGCGGCCCGCTGGGACGCGGATCACCACTTTCCCAAGATTGAGCTGAAACAGCTGGCGCGCCTGGGCGCGTTCGGCGTGGCCGTGCCCGAAGCCCAGGGCGGGGCCGGCCTCGATTACCTCTCGCTGGCGCTGGTGCTCGAAGAAATCGCCGCCGGCGACGGCGGCACGTCCACCATCATCTCGGTCAACAACTGCCCGGTGTGCAGCATCGCCATGGCGTATGCGAACCAGGCCCAGCAGGAGCAGTGGCTGCGGCCGCTGGCGCAAGGCGACATGCTGGGCGCTTTCGCGCTCACCGAGCCGCACACCGGCAGCGACGCCGCGGCCCTGCGCACCACTGCCACCCGCGCGGGCGATGAGTACATCCTCAACGGCACAAAGCAGTTCATCACCAGCGGCAAATACGCCGACGTGGCCATCGTCATGGCCGTCACCGACCCGGCCGCGGGAAAGAAGGGGATCAGCGCCTTCTGGGTGCCCACCAGCACGCCCGGCTACATCGTGGCGGGACTGGAGCGCAAGATGGGGCAGCACTCCTCGGACACCGCGCAACTGCTGTTCGACAATTGCCGCATTCCCGCCGCCAATCTGATCGGCGCGCCGGGCCAGGGCTACAAGATCGCCTTGTCCGGCCTGGAAGGCGGGCGCATCGGCATCGCGGCGCAATCGGTCGGCATGGCGCGCGCCGCGTTCGAAGCGGCGCTGGCCTACGCGCGTGAACGGAGCAGCTTCGGCCAAGCCATCTTCGCGCATCAGTCGGTTCAGTTCAAGCTGTCGGACATGGCCACGCACATCGAAGCGGCGCGCCAGCTCATCCACCACGCCGCCGCGCTCAAGGATGCCGGATTGCCCTGCCTGAAGGAAGCCGCCATGGCCAAGCTGTTCGCCTCCGAAATGGCCGAACGGGTTTGTTCGGACGCCATCCAGATCCACGGCGGCTACGGCTATGTCAGCGATTTTCCGGTCGAGCGCATCTACCGCGACGTGCGCGTCTGCCAGATCTATGAAGGCACCAGCGACATTCAAAAAATCCTGATCGCGCGCGCCCTGTAACAGACGCAAAAAAAATTTCTGAGACGTAATCTCCCGGCGTCCAGTTGCGATAGCATATGCATGACAAAAAACGAGAGGGCAGACGCCCGGGGAGACCACCATGCATTTTTCACGCCGTTATTTCGTTGCTACTATTGCCGCCTTGATCAGCGCATCCGCGTTCGCGCAGACCGTGCCCAAGCCCTTCGTCGTTTATGATGACGAATTGAAAAATGGCTGGCAGAACTGGAGCTGGGCCAAGGTGCAGCTGTCCGCGCCGGTCGGCAGCGCCAAGCCGATCAAAGTGGAAGGCGATCCCTGGAGCGGTCTGCTGTTGCACCACGATCCGTTCTCAAGCGAAGGCTTCACCAAACTCACCTTCTACATCAATGGCGGAGCGGAGGCCGGCCAGGAATTGAAGGTGGCCGTTTCCAGCGGCGGCAAAGCCATCGAAGCGAGCTACGCCATCGCCCCCAAAGCCAAGACCTGGGCCGTGGTCGAAGTGCCCCTGAAAGATCTCAACGCGGTCGGCAAGACGCTCGACGGCGTGCTGCTGCAAGGCGGCGCGGCAGCCTATAAACCGTATTACATCACCCGGATCCAGTTCGAATGAGTATGAAGAAAACCTTTCTTGCCGCAGTTCTGACAGCCGCATGCGGCGCCTCCGCGCTGGCCGCTCCCACGGTGGCGCGGGTCGACGCCGCCGATGGCCTCAAGCCGCTGGCCATGTCGGTCGGCGGCCGGGTCGCCGGCGAGGGCAGCCTCAAATACCAGTGGCCCGGCGCCTACTTCGAGACCGCGTTCGACGGCAGCAGCGCTTACTTCACGCTTGGACCGGGCGACGTGATCCTGCATGTGCTGGTCGACGGGCAGGCGCTCGCGCCCATGGTCAAACCGGCGCCGGGCACCTACCGCATCGGCGGCCTGGCGGCCGGCGCGCACAGCCTGCGGATCGAGGTGGCCACCGAAAGCCAGGCCGGCCCGAACGTGTTCGGCGGCTTCTCCCTGCCCAAGGACGGCAAGGCCGGTGCGCTGCCGCAACGCAGCCGGCGGATCGAGTTCATCGGCGACTCGCACACCGTCGGTTACGGCAATACCTCGCCCACGCGCGACTGCAGTAACGACGACGTCTGGAAAACCACCGACAACACCCAGGCTTTCGGCCCGGTCGCCGCGCGCCATTACGGCGCCGATTACCGCGTGCACGCGATCTCCGGGCGCGGCATCGTGCGCAACTACGACGGCTTCACGGCCGACCAGCTGCCGCTGGCCTACCCGTACACCCTGTTCGATCACTCGGCGACGGCGGACGGCGCCCTCTGGCAGCCGCAGGTCATCGTCATCGCGCTCGGCACCAACGATTTCACCACCCCGCTCAGGGATGCCGAGCGCTGGAAAACCCGCGCCGAACTGCATGCCGATTACCAGGCGACCTACGTCAAGTTCGTCCAGTCGCTGCGCGCGCACAATCCCAAGGCTTACTTTGTCCTGTGGTCGACCGACATGGCGGGCGGCGAAATCGCCGACCAGGTTCGCAAGGTGGCCGAGCAGCTCAAGGCTGGCGGTGAACGGCGCCTGAGCTATGTGCCGGTCCAGGGGCTGACCATGGGCGGCTGCCACTACCACCCATCGGTCGACGACGACAAGACCATCGCGCAGGCGCTCATCAAGGTTATCGATGCGCAGCCGGACGTGTGGGGCGGCCGTTGAGTGTAGCAATCCGCGCGGCCCGGGAAGACGATCTCCCGGTGTTCTTCGCCTACCTGAACGATCATTTGTCCGATAACGGCAGCGGCGCAACCGCGCTGTTCATGCCGATGGCGCGCGCCGATTCGGTCTTCTCGCGCGAGCGCCAGGACAGCTTTCGCCAGGCGTTCGCGCGGCAGGTGGGCCAGCCCGGCTGGCGCAAGCTGTGGCTGGCCTGGGACGACGACGGCGAGATCGCCGGTCACATCGACTTGCGTGCGCGTCCCGAATCGCTCGCCGCGCACCGGGCGCTGCTGGGCATGGGCGTGCACCGCGCGCGCCGCCAGCGGGGGCTGGGCAGGCAGCTGATCGATGCCGTCTGCGCCTGGGCGCTGGAAGCGACCACGCTGGAATGGATCGACCTCGACCTCATCAGCAGCAACACACCGGCACGCCTGCTGTATGAACGCAGCGGGTTTGTGCGGACGGGCGAAATTGCCGACCTGTTCCGCATCGACGGCGCGTCGGTCGGCCACATCATGATGAGCCGCCGCCTGCGCTGACTACTGCTTGCGTTGCAGGGCCACGGCGTAGGGATGCAGCGTGGCCGTCATCACGCCCGCCTTCACGGCCGGGTCCTCGTCCATGAAGGTCTTGGCCGCCGTCATATTCTCCGCCTCGAACACCACGATGCCGAAGGTTTTGTCGAGGTCTTCGGTGGTGCGGCCCGCCAGGATGACCTGACCGCTTTCCGTGGCGCGCTTGAGGCGCGCAAAGTGCTCGGACGTGGCGGCGCGCTGCTTGTCGGTCCAGTTGGCCTGCTGGTGCAGGGAAGGCGTCAGCCGCAGCACGTAAATGAACTGCTGCTTTGCCGGTGCGGGAGCATCGGCGGCCAGCGCCGTGCCGGATAACATCGACGCCAGCAGGATGGCCAGCAGGGGCCGCATTGCTCGGTACATGGTGCGCCTCGTCGGGAGGTTGCGAGAGCGACCATGGTGCCATTGCGGGACTCCGTCAGACAAGCGATTTCTATCGTCTTCTTCGTCTCGGCGGCGCCTTGGCTGAGGCCTGATGTTCGCTGGCAGAGTGCGAGCCACTGTACTAGACTGGATTGTGGTCAGCTGCAAAGGAGGATGCAATGAAGGAGGTCACAGTGCAGGAGTTCGGATGTCTCGCCGCCGAGCTGATCCATGCCGTCGCCGAAGGGGAGTACGTGACGATCTTCAACGACGGAGTACCGATTGCACAACTCGTTCCGGTGCTGCGGCCACAGGTCGTTCGGAAATTTGGCGCATTAAACGGAAAAGTCTCCATGGCAGACGATTTCGATGCGCAATTGCCGGACGACATACAAGCAGCGTTTGACGGCAAATCATGAAGGTATTGCTGGATACTCATCTATTTATTTGGTGCGTCAGCGATGAACAAAGACTGTCGGCGCGTGCGAAGGCATATATTTCCGGTGCCACAAAGGTGTTCGTCAGTACCGTTTCAATATGGGAGGCAAGCATAAAGATTGGATCCGGAAAGCAACAAGCGAAACGATGACGTTGTTGACTGGGGATTGGATCATGTCGATTTGTTCGCCTTTGGTTGTACTGGTGTAGGCGGCTTGAATTGCGTATCCCGCACCGCCATCGTCACTACAGGAACTTGTAATTGGCCAGTAAAGTAAACGAACGACCGCGCGGATCGGCTACCCGTGGCTCCCATGAACTGCCCGCGCCGCTTGAGCTGTCATAGGTGATGGCAAACGGCGGATCGCGGTCGAACAGATTCTTGATCCCGGCCGTCAGCGTCAGATTCTTGACACCGGTGTAGCTGACGCTGGCATGCACGATCGAATACGCATCCACGGTCGGGTCCAGGTTGGCCGGGGTGACCTTGCCGCTGGCCACACCGGGCAGCACCTGATCCTTGTAGCCGTCGCGGTACACGTTCTGCAGCAGAGCGCTCCAGTTGCCCCTCTTGTACGTCAGGTACGCCGTGTGCTTCCACCGCAAGCCCAAATCGCCGGTGTAGACGAACAGGCCGACCTCACTCGGGCCGAACGCGCCATTGGGCAAGGGGCTCGAGCGCTTCTTGAGCAGGTAGGAACCATCGATGCCGGCCGTCCAGCCGCCGTCCCACAGCTTGCCGTTGGTGCGCGCGCCCACCTCCACGCCGCGCGTCTGGCGCTCGCCCGTGTTGACCCAGCGCTGGTCGATCGACACCAGCGTGCCGGCGCTGTCGCGCAGGAAGTTACTGGTGAACAGGCTGTAGTTGTTCACCAGCGTGCTCAAGGTGAGCGAATCGATGGTGTCTTCCTTGCGCACTTCCCACACGTCGATATTGGCGGAAAAGCGCGCGAACGGCTCGAACACCATGCCGATGCTGGCCTGCCTGGAGGTCTCCGGCCCCAGGTTCGGCTTGCCGCCGGTGAGCACGGTCGGATTGATCACCTCGCACCCGGCCATGGTACTGTCGACTTTCAGCGTCGGGCATTTGGCCGGGTCGACCAGGTCGCGGCCCGAGTAGGGCGATTCGGCCACGCCATTGAACAGCTGGTTGAACGAGGGCGCGCGAAAGCCGGTGTTGTACGACGCGCGGAACAGCAGCTTGTCGGAAGGCTGATAGCGCAGCGTCACCTTGGGGTTGAAGGTATTGCCGAAGCCGGTGTAGTGGTCCTGCCGGCCGGCCACGGTCAGATCGAGCGATGTGGCGATCGGCACCAGCAGCTCGGCGTACAGCGCGCGCACCGTGCGGCTGACCGGAGCGAGTGCGTTGAAGTCGTCGAATGCCGCGCCGAGGATCTGCGGCCGGGCTGAGGCCTCGCGCGCGTCGCCGTTGAAGCGGTACTGTTCGCGCCGCAGATCGGTCCCGACGGCCAGCATCACCGGCCCGGCCGGCAGTCCGAACACCTCGCCCGACAGCGCCGCATCGAACTGGGTCAGCACGGTCTTGCCGCCGTAGAGCGTCACGCCCTTGGCCGAAATGCCCGCCAGCGCATCGAGCGCGGCCTGGCTCTGGGCCTGCCCCGGCGGCAGAAAGGGATTGACGATGCCGCTGCCCAGCACCTGGTTCAGCGCCGCCGTGTACACATAGCCGGTGCCCAGCTTCGACTGCGATTCGCTGTAGGCCTGCGACAGGCCGACACGGTAATCCCATTTGGCGTTGAGCGGCCCGTCGGCGCCGAACAGCAGGCGCGCGGCCTCGGTGCGGGTGGTGATTTCGCGGTCGCCGCATTCCAGGCAGCGCCAGCGATAGGCGATCGGCAGGCCGCGATTGGCTTCAATGCTGGGGAAGAGCGCCGCCAGCGCGTTGAACACGCTGTCGTAGGCCGCGCCGGTACTGGGATAAAAACCGGCTGCGGTCAGATTGGTGGCCGAAGGCTGGATCTGGATCGCCGAAAAGCGTTTGGCCACGTCGACCTGGGAGCCGACCGCCTCGGCAAAGAACTGGTGCGCGCCCTGCGCGAAGGTGGCGCGCGCCACGAAGTTGGAACTCTTGACCGGCTGCTGCAGCACCGCGGCGCGTCCCGTATCCCACGCGCAGCCGTAAGCGGCGCCGGGCGAATCCCACAGCTGCGCGTCGTACGCGGCCATGCCGTTCACCGAGGAGCAGCCGGCGCCGCCGGGCAGGTTGATCGGGTTGATCCCGTTGAACGCCAGCGTGCCGCCCGGCAGGGTGGGGCCGGTGCCGGTGCGCGACAGCGCGCTCGGCCCGACCGTGGTGGCGAAGACATTGGCGAACGGCGTGCCGCGCGTGTCGACCGACACCCCGCGGTCCGGCTGGAAGGTATTGACGAAATCGCGCTGGTCGCCGCGCAGCGCCTTGTTCTCGCTGTGCGCGCCGGTGATCAGGATATTGAAGCCGTCGCGCTCCAGATTGCCGAAGCCGCCGAGCAGGGAAGCGCGCGCGATATTGCCGCCGCCCGCTTCGGTCACGTCGGTGAAGCCCTGGGCTTCCAGTCCCTGGTAGTCCTTGCGCAGGATGAAGTTGATCACGCCGCCGATGGCATCGGTACCGTAGATGGCCGAGGCGCCGTCCTTGAGCACATCGACCCGCTCGACCGCCGCGAACGGGATCGAATTGAGGTCCACCGCCGAACCTTTCATGCCGTGGGTGGCGACGCGCCGCCCGTTGAGCAGGATCAGGGTGCTGTCGGCACCCTGGCCGCGCAGATTGGCCGACGAAGCGCCGTTGTTGCCGCGCGCCGCGCCGGTGGTCACGTCGGCATTGCTGGCCAGGTTGTCCGAACCGTTGCCGTTGATGTTCAGGGTGGCCACCAGCTGTTCGGCGCTGACGATGCCTTGCTCTTCGAGCTGTTTGCGGGTGATGGTTTCCAGTGGCAGCGCGCCTTCCCTGGCGATGCGCTTGATGCTGGAACCGGTGATTTCGACACGGGCCATGGGCACCGTCCCTGCTTCCTGGGCAAGGGCGGGGGCGGCCACGCCGATCAGCGCGATCAGGCGGGCAAGTTTCTTGAGCTTCAAGACGGTTCTCCTTGTGGGCAAACAGTCTTAACAGTACGATACTTTTATCAAAAAGTTAGCATCGCACGGTTGAGCTCATGCGTTTCATTGGCAATTGCGCCACAGTTCGCCTAGTGCGCGCGGCCTTGGGCAGCCTGCTGGGCCGGCACGTCGATGTCGAGATAGCGCCAGGTGGTCAGCTCGACCGGGTGGCGCACGTAGTGCTTGAGCCAGGGGTGCTGCAGGTCGGCCGAGATCGCATGGGTCAGCGGCACCCACGGGTTGTAGGCATGCAGCAGCTGGTTCATCTCGAAGTACAGCTTTTGCCGCGCGGGGGAATCGGGCAGGGCGCGCGCCTGTTCGTAGCGCTCGTTGTAGGCGGGCAGGTTGAAGCGGGCGTAATTGGCGCGGCCACTGTTGGGGCCGTACAGCAGCTGATAGAAATTGTCGCCATCGGGGTAGTCCGCCACCCAATTGTTTTCGAACATTTGCACCTTGCCCAGCCGGGACGCCTTGATGATTTCGGTTTTCTTGTCGCTCTTGAACACCACGCGCAGGCCGACCGCGTTCAGGTTCTTGCGCCAGAACTCGTCGCGCAGGCGCCCGCCGATGGTCGCTTCGCTGTGCATGGTCAGGGTCAGCGGCTGGCCGTCGGGCGCGCGGCGCAATCCATCCGCGTCGCGCTTGCTGTAGCCGTAGCGATCCAGCAGCGCATTGGCCAGCGCCTTGTCGTACTGCACCGGGCTGCGGTAGGCCGGATCGTAGCCCAGCACATTGGGCGGCAGCGGCGATTCGGCATGCAGGGCAAAGCCTTTCTTGAGCAGCGCCACATCCTCGGCGCCGTCGTAGGACAGGGCGATGGCGCGGCGCAGCGCCACCTTGTCCTTGCTGTAGCCGCCCAGCACCGGGTCTTCCATATTCATCCACATATAGTAGGTTTGCAGCACCGGAAAGCGGGTCAGCGTAATGCCGCGCGCGGCCAGTTCGGGTTTCAGCTTGCCGTTGGCGATCACCATCTCGGTCAGCGATTCCGGCACTTGCTCCAGATAATCATATTCGGCGCCCAGGAAACCCAGCATGCGGCCCTGGAATTCCTCGGCAATGCGCACTTCGACCCGGTCGACCAGCGGCAGCAATTTGCCCTCGAACGGCGCCTTGCCGCTCGCGCTGCGGTACGGCAGCGCATTCTCGCGGTTGGCCGCCAGCACCAGGTTGTCGCTGCGTTTCCATGTCTCGACCCTGAACGGGCCGGTCCCGACCGGATGGTTGCCGGCCTGGCCCGGATACGCCTCCATCACCTCGCGCGCCACCACGGCGCTGGCCGGCGCGGCCAGGTAGAGCAGAAAATTGGGGTCCGGCGCGCTCAAGCGGATGCGCAGGGTATAGCGGTCCGGCGCCTGCAAGCCCTCGACCGCGCTGTCGTAACTGAAAGCCTTTTTCAAGGCCCCATCCCCGGCAATCTTGCCTTCGAACAGAAACAGCCATGGCGAATGCAAGGCCGGATCGTACAGGCGCTTCAGGCTGTACACGTAGTCGGCCGCCGTCACTTCCCGGTGCACGCCCTTGAAGGCGGGGTCGGGCGTGAAGTAAATACCCGGGCGGATCTTGAACGTGTAACTCACGCCCTTGGCGTCGATCTCCGGCATGGCCAGCGTGGTGTTGGCGCGCAGCTGGAGCGGGCGCGCCAGGTAATCGTAGCGCAGCAGCGGATCGAACAGGTTTTCCAGCAGGCTCAGGGTAGCCAGGTCGGACGCCACCGCCGGGTCCAGGCCGGTTTCGCTGGTTGTCAGGAAAGTATGCAGCACCTTGGGCGGCGCGGCCAGGACGGCGCACGGCAGGGCCAGCAGCACGATAGCGAGATAAGCGCGAAGTCGTTTCATGCCGCCATGATAGGCGAGCTGGCGCGCGGCTGCGCACGCAAGGCAACAAAAACCGGCTGGGCCAGCCTATACTCTGCCTGCGCACACTACGAACAGTTTCGACATGGCATTGAATTACATCTGGTCCGGTTTCTTCATCGTCGGCTTCGTCGCCGCGCTGCTGCAATGGATCTTCCTGGGCGACACCGACATCTTCAAAAAAATCGTCGACGGCACCTTCGAGTCCGCCAAGGTCGGCGTGATGGACATTGCCCTGCCGCTGGCCGGGGTCATGACCTTATGGCTAGGCATCATGAACATCGGCGAAAAAGCCGGCGTGGTCGGCTGGCTGGCGAAAGTCATCGCACCCTTCTTTTCGCGTATCTTCCCGGAAGTACCGAAGGACCACCCCGCCACCGGTCACATGGTGATGAATTTTTCCGCCAACCTGCTGGGGCTGGATAACGCCGCCACGCCGTTCGGCCTGAAAGCCATGGAAAGCCTGCAAACGCTGAACCCCAACAAGGAGGAAGCGAGCAATGCCCAGATCATGTTCCTGGTGCTGCACACCTCCGGCCTGACCCTGATTCCCTTGGCCATCATGGCCCAGCGCGCCATCCTCGGCGCCAGGGACCCGTCGGACATTTTCATTCCCTGCATGATCGCCACCTATGTCGCCACCGTGACCGGAATTATCACCGTCTCGCTCAAGCAGCGCATCAACCTGCTCAACCGCGTCGTGCTCGGCTGGCTGGGCGGCATGACGGCCGCCATCGCCGCGCTGATTTATTACTTCACCAATTACCTGAGCAAGCCGGAAATCGAACTGGTGTCCAAGGTCGCCAGCAACCTGATCCTGTTCACCATCATTATCGTGTTCATCGGCATGGCCATGCGCAAGGGCGTCAACGTCTACGACGCCTTTATCGAAGGGGCCAAGGGCGGCATCCAGACCTCGCTGACCATCATTCCCTACCTGGTCGGCATGCTGGTCGCCATCAGCGTGATCCGCAATTCCGGCGTGCTCGGCTTCGTCGTCAGCGGCCTGAACTGGGTGTTCGTCAGTCTCGGCATGAACACCGACTTCGTGCCCGCGCTGCCGACAGCATTGATGAAGCCCCTGTCCGGCAGCGGATCGAAAGCCATGATGATCGACGCCATGCGCACCTACGGCGTCGACTCCTTCGTGGGCCGGCTGGCCTGCATCTTCCAGGGTTCGGCCGACACCACCTTCTACATCGTCGCCCTGTATTTCGGTTCGGTCGGCATCCGCAAGACCCGCTACGCCATTTCGGCCGGCTTGATCGCCGACCTGGCCGGCATCGTCGCGGCCATTCTGGTCGCCTACCTGTTCTTCGGCTGAGGCAAACCGATGCGCCGCCTCGCTCTCGCCCTGCTGTTTGCACTGCCTGCCGCGCAGGCCGAACTGCCCGCCCCGGTCAGCCAGGCGCTGGCCGCCGCCAAGATCCCGCAGGACGCCATCGCCCTGGTGGTCCTGCGCGGGGACGACACCGTCATCGCGCACCAGAGCGACAAGGCCATGCAGCCGGCGTCCACGCTCAAGGTGCTCACCACCCTGAGCGCGCTGGAGCAGCTGGGACCGGTCTTCCGCGGCCGTACCGAACTGCGCACCACCGCCGAAGTCAGGCAGGGCGTGCTCAAAGGCGATCTGTACCTGCGCGGCGGCGCCGATACCGACTTCACCGGCGAAGCGCTGCAAGGCATGCTGCAAGCGCTGCGCACCCAGGGCGTGCAGCGCATCGAAGGGCGGCTGGTGCAGGACCGCCAGCTGTTCAACCCGTCCAAACCCGACCCGCACGCGCCGCCTTTCGACGAATCGCCCGACGCGTACTACAACGTCATTCCCGACGCGCTCCTGCTCAACAAGAACATGCTCCAGCTCGACCTGCGCTCGAACGCGCAGCAGCTGCAGCCGACCATGCAGCCGGCGCTCGAGCGCGTGACGGTGGACTCGGCCATGACCCTGATCGACGCCGACTGCGCCAAATGGGAAGCCGGCTGGAAGCAGCCGCAGGTCGTGCGCGAACCCGGCGGGCGGCTGCGCATCGTGCTGCTGGGGACCTTCCCCAGGAACTGCGTGGCCTCCAACAGCGTCAACGTGATGGAGCGCCAGGATTATGTCGACCGGGCGTTTCGCGCCATCTGGGCCAATCTGGGCGGCAGCATCGACGGCGACAGCATCGAAGGGCCGACACCGCCCGACGCAAGGCAGCTGGCCGAACATGTTTCGCGCGCGCTGCCCGAGACGGTACGCGACACCAACAAGCCATCGGACAACGCGCTGGCGCGCACCCTGTTCTTAAGCCTGGGCAGCCTCGATCCCGACCCCTGGTACGGCAGCCGTCCGCAAGCGCCGACCGTCGAAACCACCGCCATGCGCGCCGAACGGGCCGTGCGCAACTGGATGCGCGCCCAAGGCATCGACGACACCGGGCTGGTGCTGGAAAACGGCTCCGGCCTGTCGCGCATCGAAAAGGTCAGCGCGCTGCAGCTGGCGCTGGCGCTGCGCGCCGGCCTGCGCAGCAACTGGGCACCCGAGTTCATGAGCAGCCTGCCGATCGCCGGCATGGACGGCACCATGCGGCGGCGCCTGAAGGACAGCCCGGCCGCGCTGCGCGGGCGCTTCAAGACCGGCGGCCTGCGCAATGTGGCCGCCGTGGCCGGCTACGTGCCCGATGCGGCGGGGCGCCAGTGCGTCGTGGTCGGCATCGTCAACAGTGATCTGGTGGGCGGCGGAAATGGGCGCGTGGTGCTCGACGCCCTGATCGACTGGGTCGCGCGCCTGCCGCAGTAAAATTTACAGCACGCGCTGGTAAGCGGCGCGCACCAGATCGCGGTCGCCGCAATCGTAATGCCACCACTCGCTCTGGATGCCCACGAAGCCGGCCTGCGCCATCATTGCGCGTAGCAGCTGGCGGTTGGCGATGTGCTGCGCGCTCAGCAGGTGCTGCGCCAGCATCGCCGCCTCGAACCGCGGCTGCGAGCGTTCGGTCAGATCGTCGAAGCCGGTGCCCATGTCGAGTTCAAGGCCCTGTTCATCGAGCAGGGTGATATCGAGCGCCATGCCGAACGAATGGATCGATCCGCGCCCCGGCTCGGCCAGGTAATCCTGCAGGCCGCTGCCGTCGAGCGCATCCCACAAGGCTTGCTGCACGCGCTGCGGGCGCAGCGCGTCGAGGATCAGCGCCGTGTAGCCGGGCCGCTGTGCCGCCAGCCACGCCACCGCGCGTTCCAGCGCTGCGGCGGCGTCGCGGTGCAGCCAGGCGCAGTCGAACGGCGAGTACAGATCGCGTCCCGCGAAGTTATCCGCCGTGGCGTAACGCAGATCGACCGCGATGCCAGCGATGCCGGACAGATGCCGGAACTGCGCGCAGCTGGCGATCTGCTCGATGGCGATGCTCATGTCACGGGCTGGCCGGTTTGACCAGCGACTCCAGCAGTGCGGCGGTTTCGGCGTCCGGCGTGCCGTCGATGGTCATGGGCCGGAAGCGCATCTGGAACGCCACCAGCGCCGCGCGCGTGACCGCATCGAGCTCGCTCCCGTTCTGCGGCACCGCATAGCCGAACTGCGCCAGCTTCTGCTGGAACCATGCGACGTCCGGCAACCGGGTTTCGTACAGCGGCAGCGCAGCCGCCATCCTGGCCGGATCCGGCGCGACGGTGAGGCCGGCGTCGGCCAGCTGCTTCCACGGGAACATCGGCCCCGGGTCCTGCTTGCGGGTGGGCGCCACGTCGGCGTGGCCGATCACGTTCTCGGGCGGGATATGGTGGCGCTTGACGATATCTTTCACCAGCAGGATCACCTGATCGATCTGCGCTTGCGGGAAGGGATACCAGATGCGGCCGTTCGGCCCTTCGGTAAAGCCCCGGTTGACGATCTCGATCCCGATCGAGCTGGCGTTCAGCTGGGTGTAGCCCTTCCAGTACGACACCCCGGCATGGTTGGCCTGGCGCGACTCGTCCACCAGCGCGTAGATCACCGGGGTCGGATCGTCGGTGACCAGGTAATGCGCGCTGACCACCTGCTCGGTGAGGATATTGAGCGAACTGTTGCGGTCCGATACCGTGTAGTGCAGCACCACGAACTTGGCGCGGCTGCTCTGGCCCTTGGCCGTGTAAGTACGGTCGATCTGCGGGCCGGTGGCGCAGCCGGTCAAAACAAGCGCGATCAGCGCGGCGAACAGGATCTTCATCGTAGGGCGGACCAGGGAGAGGTTGGGGAAGCGGCATTGCGTGCAGCGCCATGATGAGCGTGGCCGGGCGCATGCGTCAAGGAGGTTTCGATTGGCAACGCGGCGCGCATCGACGCCAGGATCAGCGGATGCAGGGTGGACGCGCGTCCGGCCAGCACCACCGGGCGTGCGCCAAGGCGCTGTGTCAGCGCGCGCGCCAGCCGGGCCAGTTCCCCGCCGGCGCGGTGCAGGATATCGGCCGCCACCGGATCGGCATCGGCGCTGGCCGCCACCGCCAGGGCCAGCTGGCCGACCGCGCCGCGTTCCTGGCCATAGATGAATTGGCGCGACGCGGCCCAGTCGTCGCTCCCGATATGGGCCAGTACCGCGCGCGACAACGCCGAGCTACGCCAGCGGCCCGGCTCTTCGTCCTCGTTGCGCCACACGTGGCGCAGGGCCTCGCGCGCGATCCAGAAGCCGCCGCCGCCATCGTCGAGCGTCACGCCGCGTCCGCCGGCCCGGTGAAACCGGCCGTCGCGGTCGATGAACGCGGCGATCGACCCGGTGCCGGCGTAGACCAGATAGCCCTCGCCGGGCGCGAAGCTGGTGAGGTAAGCGATCTCGATGTCGTTACTGAGCTTGATCGCCGTGGCGGGCAGGTCGAACAGCGCGGCCAGCAGTTCCTGCCATGGCGCCGCATCGCCACCGTAGCCGGTCAGGCCGGCGTGGATACGCATGGGGCGGGCGTGGCGCAGCACCGCGCCGGCCAGTTGTGCCATGGTCGCCTGCACGCTAGCGCGGCCCTCGGGGCTGGCCATCTGCAAGGCCGACAGGCCGGCCACCTCGCCTTCGGCCACGATGGCGCCGTCGGCCGCGGCCAGCGCCCAGCGGGTTCGGGTGCCGCCGGCATCGATGCCAAGGCCGATCGGGAAGGGAGTGGATTCCATCGGCATATGATACTGCCCGCAGGTTTTTCCTGTACGCTGCGTGCTCCAAAACAAGCTGAAGGGATGCGCATGAACGCAAGCGCAGTCGTGATCGCAGCGCTGCTCACCATGCCGATCGGTACGGCCCCTACGACAGCGGCATCCTGAAATACGAGCACACGCCCACATTTGGTATTCGAAGCGGATCACGACCAGGCTGTAACGGACCCGGCATTCGTTCACTTGAGCACGCTGACCCGCTCGCTCTCATTGCCCAGCCGGTCCACGGCGCTGACCACCACCGCGCGCGCGGCGCCCAGCTTGGCATCGTCGGCAACCAGGTAGTCGACGGTCGACGCGGGTACGACGGCAAAGCGCCACACGTCGCCATGGCGCGACCACACTGCATAGCTGGCATTGGCCTTGCCCGCCGCCAAGCCAAGCCTGACACCCCTGGCCTCGCGTCTGGCCGACACCCCCGGCGTGCCCGGCGTCTCACTGCCCAGCCACGGCGAAGCCGGCACCAGCGCCGGCAGCGCGTAATGCCGGGTTCTGAGCTGATCCGCGATGCCCTGCCGGTTATCCATCAGCGCCGCCATGCTGAAGTGCACATGGCCGCCGGCGCCCGCGCGCGTACGCGTCAGCCCGATCTGCTGGACGATCTCCTCCGGCGCAAACGACTTGGTCGGTGCACCGATGCGGCTGGTGAACAGCCCCGGCCAGATGTGCCGCCCCATGCGGTTCTGCCCGACCCAGTAGTCGAGCAGCACGCCATAGGCTTGCGGCGCCTGCGCGATCGGCCAGTACAGCTGCGGCGAGAAATAGTCGACCCAGCCATTGGCCAGCCACAGCTCGGCATCGGCATACAGCTTGTCGTACTGGCTGAAGCCGGCGATGCCGGGCGGGCGCCGGTCGGGACGCCCGACGCCGAACGGGCTGATGCCGAAGCGTACCCAGTTCTTTTCGCGGTGGATTCCCTTGTACAGCGCTTCGATCAGCCGGTTGACGTTCTGGCGCCGCCAGTCGGCCCGGTTCAGCTTGCCGCCACTGAGCAGATAGCGCTGCCACGATGCCTGGTCGGGAAAATCGAGCTCGGGCCGGTTGCCGCCGTTGCCGTCCAGCGCCGCCGCTTCGGCGCCGCCCGCTTCGATCGGATAGGGGTAGAAATAGTCGTCGATGTGCACGCCGTCGATGTCGTAGCGGCGCACCACGTCGAGCACCACTTCCAGGGTCTGCCTGGCAGCGGCCTCGTCGCCCGGGTCCATCCATAAAAAGCGCCCGTACTGCTTGACCGCGCCCGGCGCCGTGCGCGAAATGTGCTCGCTCGACGGTGGCGATTTGGCCGTTGCATGGCGCGCGCGATAGGGGTTGAACCAGGCGTGCAGCTCCAGGCCGCGCGCGTGCGCTTCGGTAATCCAGAACTTGAGCGGGTCGTACCAGGGCTGCGGCGCCTGGCCTTGCGTGCCGCTCAGATACTCGGTCCACGGCTCCAGCTTGGACGGGTAAATCGCGTCTGCGCTCGGCCTGACCTGCAGCACGATGGCGTTCAGGTGCATGGCCTTGGCGCGGTCGAGGATGGCGATGGCTTCGGCCTGCTGCTTCTCGGCCTTCAGATTGGCGCGGCTGGGCCAGTCGATATTGGCTACCGTCGAGACCCAGGCGGCGCGGAACTCGCGCGGGGCCGGCGGCGGTACGGTGTCGCTGCCGCCGGTGACGACAGGAATGACGCTGGCGGTGGGCGGCGCCGGCGTGGACCGGCCGGTGTTGCCGTCGGGCCTGGAGGGCGGCGTGCCGCAACCGCTCACCAGTCCCGTCAAGGCCAGCGCGCCCGCCAGCGTGAACGCCCGCTTCTTTGTATTTACCCGCACACCCACGCCAGCCTCTTCTGCTTTACCACGAAATAGCGAAGGATAAAGCAAACGGGAGATTGTTGCGTTACGGTAGGGGGCTATTTCTTGCCGAACTCGGGATCGATCTTCACCAACGCGGCCATGAGGAAGGCCGGCAGGGTGGCCAGGCAGACCCAGATGAAGAAGTGCTGGTAACCCAGCGCTTCCTGGATCCGTCCGCTGAACATGCCTGGCACCATCATGCCCAGCGCCATCAATCCAGTGCAGATGGCGTAGTGCGCGGTCTTGTAGGGACCGTCGGACACCATGATCATGTACATCATCATGGCGGTGAAGCCCAGGCCGTAGCCGAACTGCTCGATGGCGACGCAGGCCGCGATCACAGCCACGTTCTGCGGCAGTTCGCTCGACAGGAACACGAAGATCAGGTCGGGAAAGTGCACGGCGCACACCATCGGCCACAGGCAGCGCTTGAGGCCGACGCGCGAGATCAGGTAACCGCCCAGCAGCCCGCCGCAGGTCAGCGCGAGCACGCCGATGGTGCCGTACACCAGGCCCACCTCCTTGGTCGACAGGCCAAGCCCGCCCTGGGCGAGGGGATCTTTCAGAAACGGCACCACCAGCTTGACCAGCTGCGCTTCGCCCAGGCGATAGGTGAGCAGGAAGCCGAGGATCAGCCAAATATCCCGGCGCGCGAAAAACGCCTTGAAGGTACCCAGGAATTCCCGGAAGTAGTCATTGCCCTGGCTGGCGCGATGGTCGCTGTCCGGCCGCGGCAACACGATGTGGTGATAGCCCCATAAGCCGAGAAACATTGCCGCGAGGATGAACATGCCAACCGACCACGCCATCTGCTTGTCGCCAGTGCGTTCGCTCACCACGCCGACCAGGTACACCAGCGCGCCTTGTCCGGCGATATTGGCCAGGCGGTAAAACGTGCTGCGCACGCCGACGAAGGCCGCCTGCTGTTTTTCGCGCAGGGCGAGCATATAAAAGCCGTCGGCGGCAATGTCGTGGGTGGCCGAGCTGAAGGCCATCAGCCACAGCACCGCCAGGCTCATCTGGAAGAAACTGGGCAGGTGGGTGGTCAGGGCCACGCAGGCCAGGGCGGCGCCGATGAGGAACTGCATCGTCACGACCCAGCGCCGCTTGGTGCCGAACATGTCGATCAGGGGCGACCAGAGCGGCTTGATCACCCAGGGCAGGTAGAGCCAGCTGGTGTAGAGCGCGATGTCGGTGTTGGAAACGCCCGCGTCCTTGTACATGATGACGGACAGGAGCATGACGACGACGTAGGGAATGGCTTGGCCGAAGTACAGGGTCGGCACCCATTGCCAGGGGCTTTTTTCTGATGCTGTTTGCATGATTCTTTCGTGCGTTGCTACGCGCCCAGCGCCAGCCGCACACTGCCGTGCGCGGCGTCGAGCAAGGCGCGGGCCTGAGCGATGCTGGTTTTTTTGGACAAGGCCACGATCGCGACCTTGACGTGGAAATCGCATTGTTCCAACACCGCGCGGGCAGCCGCTTCGTCGGCGCCGGTGGCATACATCGTCAGCCGGACCGCGCGCAATACCAGCTTGGCGTTGGTGGGCTTCAAGTCTACCATCAGGTTGCCATACACCTTGTTCAAACGCACCATCAGGGCGCTCGAAAATGTGTTCAGTGCGATTTTTTGCGCGGTGCCGGCTTTCAGCCTGGTGCTGCCGGAAATGATTTCCGGGCCGGTGTCGAGGGTGATGCCGATCTCGGCTTCGTCCACCACCGGCGCGCCGGGGTTGTTGGCAAAGCCGATCGTCAACGCGCCGGCCTTGCGCGCGGCGTGCAAGGCGCCCAGCACATACGGCGTGGCGCCGGACGCGGCCAGCAGCAACACCACGTCGAGCGGGCCGGGATTGAGCGCCAACAGGTCGGCGGAGCCCTGCGCGCGGTCGTCCTCGGCGCCTTCGATTGCCACGAACATCGCATCCTCGCCGCCGGCCAGCAAGGCCACGGCGCGTGCGCGCGGCCAGGAAAAGGTCGGGTATAGTTCGACGCTGTCGAGCACGCCGAGCCGGCCGGACGTGCCCGCGCCCACGTAGATCAGGCGCCCGCCGCCGTCGATGCGCGGCAGCGCGGCATCGACCGCGCGCGCCAGGCGCGGCGCGGCGGCGCGTACCGCTTCGACCGCAACGCGCTGATCGTCGGCAAAGGCGGCCACCAGCGCGCCGGTGGCGTACTGGTCGAGGTTGGCATGTTGCTGGTCCGGAGTTTCGGTGGATAACATCGAAGGCACGAGCTGTTGTCGACTGAGCCAGTGTAATACCAACGCTCATTGTCTGTCATGAAACGCGCGGATGATGAGGCGTATATGCACACAAAGGTGTCGAAAATCCATGTTTGCTGTGGGATACTTTCGCACCCCAACCATTGACTCCTTATCAAGGACCTTCCATGAAACTGCAACGCACAGTGCTCGCCGCTTGCGCCATGCTCTGCCTCGAAGCCGCTACCGCAGCGCCGCGCGGAGCGATTCTTCAACCGGCCGCGGCCGACATCCCCGCCCTGTGCACCCGCCATATCGAGGAAGCGACGGAACGCATCGAGCAGCTCAAGACCATGCCGCTCAGCAAAGTCAGCGCCAAAAGCGTGCTGAACGCATGGAATGCCCTCGACACCGGCCTGCAGGACATCGACGGCCCGCTCAGTCTGCTGGCCCAGGTCAGCCCCGACGCCGTGCTGCGCAAGGCCGCCGAGCAATGCCAGCTCAGGCTGGCGGCCCTGCCCAACGACTATCTGCAAAGCGAGGCGCTGTACCAGCGCGTGCAGGCGATCAAGACCACCGACCCGTTCGACAGCATGGCGCGCAAGCTGATCCTGGAGGACTTTGCCCAGCGCGGCGTGAATCTGCCGGCCCCGCAGCGCAAGCGCGCCAGGGAAATTTTCGAGCGCCTCGATAAGCTGGCGCAGGATTACAACGGCAATACGCGCGACGTCAAAACCCGGCTGGCGTTCTCGGAGGCCGAGCTGCAAGGCGTACCGGCCAGCGCGCTCACAGACCGTGCCAAGGATGCCGATGGCAACTACCTGTTTGGCCTGGACTATCCCGATTTCGAAGCCATCATGGTCAATGCCGAGTCCGAGGCGGTGCGCAAACGCTTCCGCGCGGCATATGTACAGCGCGGCGGCCAGGCCAACCTGGCTCTGCTCAAGCAAGCACTGGGCTTGCGGCTGGAGCTTGCCAGGCTGATGGGCGAGCCGAGCTACGCCGATTGGGCGCTCAAGCGCAAAATGGCCGGCAATCCGGGCGAGGTGAACCGCTTCCTGGCCGACGTGCAGGCGCGCGTGGAAGCGCTCGAACTTCAGGAGCTCGAGCAGCTGCGCGCCGAAAAGGCCAGGCTGACGGGCGAGCCGGCCGCCGCCCTCAAGGCCTGGGACGTCGCCTTCTATACCGAGCGCCTCAAGCGCGCGCGCTACAGCGTGGACCAGAACGAAGTGCGCGCGCAGTTCCCCACCGAGCCGACCATCGCCTGGATGATGAACGTCACCAGCAAGCTGTATGGCGTGAAGTTCGAGCAGAACAAATCGCTGCCGGTGTGGCATGAGGGCGTGCGCGCCTACGACGTGTTCGAAGGCGGCAGCGGCAAGTACCTGTCCAGCTTCTATCTGGACCTGTTCCCGCGCGAGGGTAAATACAAGCACGCGGCAGCGTTCACCGCGCGCAGCGGTTCGCTGGCCGCGCAGCGCACGCCGGTGTCGGCGCTGGTGACCAACTTCAGCCGCAACGGCTTCGACCAGCAGGAGCTCGACACGCTGTTCCACGAGTTCGGCCACATCATGCACGGCGTGCTGTCCAGGACCCGCTACCTGCTCAATTCCGGCACCAGCACCAAGTGGGACTTCGTCGAAGCGCCCTCGCAGATGTACGAGGCATGGGCGCGCCGGCCGGAATCGCTGGCGCTGTTCGGCGCCACCTGCGCCGCCTGCAAGCCGATCGACATGAAGCTGGTCGAGCGCATGAACGAAGCGCGCAAGTTCGGCGTGGGCCGCCTGTACGCGCGCCAGCGCCTGCTGGCCGCCTACGACATGTCGCTGCATACCGCCGTCGTGGTCGACCCGCTGCAAGCCTATGCCGACATCGCCAGCAAGACCCCGCTGGGCTACGAGCCGGGCGACTGGCTGCCCGCCGCGTTCGGCCACATGATGGGCGGCTACCAGGCCGGCTACTACGGCTATATGTGGTCGGAAGTGATGGCGATGGACATGCGCTCGGCCTTCGGCAACAACTTCATGGACCCGAAAGCCGGCGCGCGCTACCGCAAGATCGTTCTGGAAAGCGGCGGCGAGCGCGCGCCCGGCGAACTGGTCAGGCAGTTCCTTGGGCGCAAACCGTCGCCGGACGCGTTTTTCCGCGAGATCACGGGGCAGAGCGAACCGAAAGGCTAGAGCGGCGGCGACTTCGTAAAGTGCCGTCGTTCCTATCGCACCCTGCAGTTCCTCGCGGATATTATAAATCGTGTAAAGTTATGTCAAAATTAACTATTGACCTATTTTTATCGCGAGCGGGGCCATGAACAAGGAATTGATCGAGCAGGCATTGACCGCGCTGGTACAGTTTTCGAGTGCCACGCGCTTGTACGAAC
>CAMLIL010000043.1 GCA_946480015.1 uncultured Oxalobacteraceae bacterium
TGCCCAGCTTGCGCTGCACGATGCAGGCGGTGCTGGGAAAGCTGCCGTGGAAATCGGGAGTCGAGCTGGCCACGATCACCAGGTCGATCTGTTCGGGGCGCAGGTCGGCCATGTCGAGCGCCTGTTTGGCCGCTTCGACGGCCAGATCGGACGCCAGTTGGCCTTCGCCGACGTAATGGCGCGCGGAAATACCGCTGCGCGAAACGATCCACTCGTCCGACGTTTCTATCCCCTTTTCCGCCAGGCGCGCGGCGAGATCGTGATTGGTCACGCGCTGCGGCGGCAGATAGCTGCCGGTGCCGATAATTTTGCTGTAGAGAGTCATTGTTGCCGTCCTACTTGGTGGGTGAGCCTGGCGCGTCGGGGTCAGGCGTGCGGGGCATCAAATCGGCGATCATCACCGACAGCTGCTCCTGCACATTATATTTAGCCGCATCGAAAGAACGTTTGATCGCCCACTCGTACGAATAAGAATCGGCGCCGCCATGGCTTTTGAACACCAGGCCGCGCAGGCCAAGCAAACTGGCGCCGTTGTAACGCGAGGGATTGAACACGTCACCGAAATTCTTCAGGGCGCCGCGCCCGAACAGCGCGCCCAGCATCGTCATGGGGGAGCGGCGAAATTCGGTATTCAAGGCATTCTTGACGAAGCGGCCCAGGCCTTCGACCGCCTTGAGCGTGACGTTGCCGACGAAGCCGTCGCACACCACGATATCGGTGGTGCCCTTGAAAATATCGTTGCCTTCAACGTTGCCGTAAAAATTAAGCCCGCCGCGCGCATGGTCGTCGTGCAAGAGTTTGGCGGTGGCCTTGACCACTTCGTTGCCCTTGATTTCCTCGGTGCCCACGTTGAGCAGGCCGATGGTGGGCTTGGCGATGCCTTCCATGGCCGACACCAGCACCGAACCCATCACCGCGAACTGGTGCAGGTGATGCGGTTCGCAATCGACATTGGCGCCCAGGTCGAGCATATAGGTGGGACCGCCCTTCTGATTGGGCAGGATCGAGCAAATGGCGGGCCGGTCCACGCCGGCCATGGTCTTGAGGACATAGCGCGACACGGCCATCAGGGCGCCGGTATTGCCGGCCGAGACGCAGGCCTGGGCCGTGCCCCCCTTGACCATTTCGATGGCCACGCGCATCGACGAATCCTTCTTGCGGCGCAAGGCCACTTCGATCGGATCGTCCATCTCCACCACTTCCGACGCATGCACCACCGACAGGCGCTCGTGCTGGTCGGCCTTGTGCTTCTTGAGCTCGGCGCGCAGGACATCTTCCAGGCCAACCAGCACGAGCCGGGCCTGAGGTTCACGATTGACGAAGGAGATTGCTGCGGGAATAGTGACTGACGGGCCATGATCGCCACCCATACAGTCAATGGAAATTGTAATTGTCATGTGGAGTGATGCAAATGTGCGGCAGGCGAACGCCTGCGGCACCCACCGTCATGCAGCATGACGAGGCGCATTAGGTGTGCAAGGGAAACTTGCAGCCGGTGACAAAGAAAAAGCGGCGCGACGCACAGAAAATACGTTGCACCGCCTTCATTTTACTCAAAACGTAAAACGTCGATTACTCGTCGTTTTTGGTCTTGAGCACTTTACGACCACGGTAGAAACCGTTCGGGCTGATGTGGTGACGCAGGTGCGTTTCACCGGTGGTTGGCTCGATGCCCAGTTGTGGCGCGACCAGGAAGTCGTGCGAACGGTGCATGCCGCGCTTGGATGGGGACTTCTTATTCTGCTGAACTGCCATGATGACTCCTAATACATAAGTTCTAAAATTCTAACACATTCGACCAGCAAATACATGCGAATCGAGTATCCCAGCGGCAAAACTCTGCCGACATGTTTCACGTTGTCTTACCTGTACTGCCACTTGCCATACTCGACTACTGCACGCGTTTGACACGTTTCTTACGTACTACATGTTCGGTACTACTGCCCCGCCCCGCTCACTCGCCCTTGAGCGACTTCAGGCTGGCGAAGGGCGACGGCTTGTCGCTCTTGAGCCCATCGAGCAACCTGGTGTCGGGGCACACATCGTGTTTCGGCACCTGCGGCAAGGCCAGCAAGGCTTCATCTTCAATCAGGTCGCGGATATCGCAGCTACGGCTGCCGACGATCACATCGATCGTCTCGTCGTCGAGGATCTCTTCGATCTCATCGGCGTGCGCATCGTCCTTGCCCAGCACCAGCACGGTCGACGACTGCATCTCGTACTCGAACGGGCTCAGGCAGCGCTGACACACCAGATTGACGTTGCCGGCCACGGCCAGCGTGATCTGCGGATAACCCTGCGGGTGATTTCCACCCTGCACCGACCAACTCACGGCGCCGGACTCGTCGGCACAATCCTTCTTCAGCCGGTCCATTTCAGCGACAGGTGTGACACCTTCGCGCAGGCCGTTGTTTCGACAAAACTCGAAAGCGTCGATGACAAAAGCACTCATTGCAGAAATTTTCCCCGGAAAACCTGCGATAATAACAGGCTTATCGCAGTGGAGTCAAAGACTTGGGCGATTTTTCGCGCCCCGCAGCGTACATCCGTTGCGGGCATGATTGTAAACCCGACGAAGCAATAATGATAGCAAGGAGTTCGTCATGCAGCGCCTGATTCTTGCCTCCAGCTCGGCCTACCGGCGTGAATTGCTCGAACGGCTGCGCCTGCCCTTCGAGGTGATGGTGCCGGACATCGATGAAACGCCCCTGCCCGGCGAGAGCCCGGAAGCGACCGCGCTGCGCCTGGCCCGCGCCAAGGCCCAGGCGGTGGCGGCGCGCGCGCCCGGCAGCCTGGTGATCGGCTCGGACCAGGTCGCCACCCTGGATGGCGAACAGATCGGCAAACCCGGCAATCACGCCAATGCCCTGGCGCAGTTGCAAAAGATGCGCGGCCGGCGCGTGGTCTTCCACACGGCCCTGTGCCTGTGGGACGACCGTGGCGCCGCGCTGACCGGCCACGCCCAGCTGGAAAATATCCAAACCTTCGTTACCTTCCGCGACCTGCCCGACAGCGAGCTCGACGCTTACCTGCGCATCGAGCAACCCTACGATTGCGCCGGCAGCGCCAAGAACGAAGGGCTGGGCATCGCCATTCTCGAACGCATCGACAGCGTCGATCCGACCGCATTGACCGGCCTGCCGCTGATCGCCCTGACCGGCATGCTGCGCAAGGCCGGCGTGGCTTTTTTTAATTCCTGACCATTAGCAATGAGCACCGGCACCCTCTTCCTGATTCCCAACACCCTCGGCCCCACCGATCCCGCGCCGGACGCGCTGTCGCACATTTTGCCCACGCAAGTGCAAGCCATCACGTCGCGGCTCGACTATTTCGTGGCTGAGAACGCCAAGACGGCGCGCGCCTTTCTCAAGCTCATCGCCGTGAACAACCCGCTGGCCAAGCCGCTGCAAGAGATCGAGATTGCCGAACTGAATGTCAACACGCCGGCCGCCGCCCTGTATGGCTTGCTGGCGCCGCTGCTGGCCGGGCGCGACGCCGGGCTGGTGTCGGAAGCGGGCGTGCCGGCGGTGGCCGATCCCGGCGCGGACCTGGTGCGCATCGCCCATCAGCACGGCATCACGGTGCGTCCGCTGGTCGGCCCCTCGTCGCTCTTGCTGGCCGTCATGGCCAGCGGCCTGAATGGCCAGAGTTTTGCCTTCAACGGCTACTTGCCCACCGATGCGGCCGCGCGCAGCAAGCGCATCCGCGAACTGGAGCAGCGTTCGCGCAGCGAAAAGCAGACCCAGCTGCTGATCGAAACGCCCTACCGCAACGCGGCCATGCTGGAAGCGCTGGTGCTGGCGTGCCAGGGCAGCACCCTGGTGTGCGTGGCAACCGACCTGAGCCTGCCGAGCGAGCGGGTGAAGACCTTGAGCGCGGCCAAGTGGAAAGCGCTGCTGGCGACCGGCAACGCACCGGATTTCCACAAAAAGCCGACCGTCTTCCTGCTGCTGGGACAATAGCCGGCTAGTTGAGCTTGGCCGGCACCTCCTGGGCCAATTCATTGACCCACGCAAAAGCTTGCAGCTCGATCTCGCGGATCTGCTTGACCGTCATGCCCAGCTGCTTGAGCAACTTGCTCAGCTGGGTGCCGCGTTTCGGGTTTTCCACCAACTCGACCACCTTGAGCATTTCCCCCAGCACGCCGGCGCGCTGCAACAGCGCCAGCCGCACATCCTCCGGCACCTCGACGGTCTCGAGGATGTCGGCCATGGCCATGGAAAACAGCGCGTCCATCAGCGACATGATGCCGACCGTAAAACTCTTTTCCGGGCACACGTCGAGGCGCGCCGGCATGCGGTGCGCCATCAATTCCATCAGCTTGCCGCGCGTGGTGGCCATTTGCAGCAGCGGCGAGCTGAGCTCGACCTCGGTACCCGGCTTGGCGTACAGCAGGATTTGCAGCCAGCGCTGCAATTGCGTGCGCCCCAGCACCTCGAGCGCCTCGCCCAAGGTATCGATGCGCCCGCGCGCGCCTGAGGCCGGCGTGTTCACCAGACGCAGCAGATTGAGGCTGATGAGCGCATCGCGCTTGACCGCCTTTTCGATCGCGCGGTTGTCGGCGTCCGAATTGATCAGTTCGAGCAGGCGCACAATGGTCAGTTCGGACGGCGCGATCTTCTTGCCGCTCAGGATGGCCGGGCGGGCGAAATAAAATCCCTGGAAATATTCAAAGCCCAGTTCCATGCATTGCTTGAACTGCTCGACCGTCTCGACCTTTTCGGCCAGCAGCTTTTTGTTCGCGCCGCGCAAGGCCCGCGCCAGCGTGACGAGCCCGTCCGCATCGACGCCTTTCAGGTCGATCTTGACCACGTCGACCAGGGCCACCAGCTTGCGCACGTCGTCCGAATCGGCCACCACATCGTCGAGCGCGAACTTGAAGCCCGCCTCTTTCAGTTCGGCCACGCGGGCGAGCACCTCGGGCGTCGCCTTGACGGTTTCGAGGATTTCCAGGATCACCTTATCGTGCGGCAGGAAGCGCACGAAGTCGCTCATCAGCGACACTTCATCGACATTCACGAACGCCAGCCGCTCGCCCACCACCTGGTGCATGCCCAGTTGCGAGGCGTGCGAAATCACCGCGGCCGTGGCGGCCGCGTCATTGGTGACATTGGCATCGGTCGCGTCGGCGCTGCGGAACAGCAGCTCGAACGCCACCAGCCGCTGATTTCTGCCGAGAATTGGCTGCCGAGCAAGGAAAAAATCGTCGCTGGGAAGCGCAAGATCGGTCGATGCATCCATGAAATAGCCGTTGATCGATAGTCGGTTGCATGGCGCCAGCTGACGCCATGTTGTGACTATACTACGGCTCTGCGGTTAGGGGCGGCGCGAACCGGGCGTGCGCGCGGCGCCCCGGGTACGCCCGTCGGCGGGGCCGGTACGCCCGTCGGTGGGGCGCGTACGGCCGTTCGTGGCACGTGCCGGCGTCTTGGGCTCGGGCGTCCCCGGCGGCGGCTGGCCGGGCAAACGCAGGCTGCCGGTGCCGGACATCGGGCTGGCCTTGCGCGCATTGCCCACCGGGACGCGCGCGGCGCCATGTGCCGCCGGCCGGCTGGCCGCCGAACCGGTCACCTGCACGCCTTTTTCGATGGTGAAGCGGGCGCCGCTGTCCTTGCCCAGCACGGCCACCAGATACGGCATCACTTCGCGCAGGATCGGTTCCAGGGTGTACGGCGGGTTCAGAATGAACATGCCGCTGCTGTGCAGGCCGAAGCCGTCGGGTCCGGGCGTGGAAATGGTCAGGGTGACGTTCAACCATTCCTTGGCCGCGAGGCGCTTGAGCTTGTCGGCGAACTGGCGCGATTCCATGCGCTGCAGCACTGGATACCAGATCGCGTAGATACCGGTCGGAAAGCGCGTCAGCGCATCTTCCAGGGTATCGCGCACCTTGCGGTAATCCTGCTTGTCTTCGTAAGGCGGATCGATCAGCACCAGACCACGGCGCGACGGCGTCGGCAACAGCTTTTTGAGATTGAGAAAGCCGTCGGCACGCTCGATCAGCACGCGGCGCCCGCGCGCCGAGGGACGCTCGCCCTGCGCGGCGGCATGCGCCTCGACCTTGCGGAAATTATCGGCCAGAATTTTGCTGTCGGCCGGATGCAGTTCGAACAGGCGCAGGCGGTCGTGTTCGCGCAACACCTTGTCGGCGCAGTACGGCGAACCGGGGTAATAGCGCATCTTGCCGCTTGGATTGAGTCCGCGGATCAGGTTAAGGTACTCGGCCAAAGCGGGCGGCAGATCCTTGCGCTCCCACAGCGGGCCGATACCGGTTTCGTACTCGGCGTTTTTGGCGGCGTAGCCACCGTCGAGCGCGTACACGCCGGCACCGGAATGGGTGTCGATATAGGTATAGGCCGTGTCTTTCTGGTTCAGATACTGCAGCAGCTGAATCTGGACGAAGTGCTTGAGGACGTCGGCGTGATTACCCGCGTGAAAGGCGTGGCGGTAGCTCAACATAGGGAATTTCCAAGGATGCGTTCAATCCGCCATTATCCGCTATTCCTCGCCACGGACGAAAAAAAGCCGCGGCATCGCTGCCGCGGCTTTGCAGTCGGCCGCCTGGATAAGGCGGGTGGAACTTAAGCGACTTTCTTCTGATCGAAGAATTGCTCGTCTTCCGTCGAACCATGCAAGGCTGTGGTCGAGCTCTGGTTCTGCTGAATGGTTTGCGTCACAGCGTCGAAGTAGCCGGTGCCGACTTCGCGCTGGTGTTTCACTGCCGTAAAGCCCTTGTCGGCGGCGGCGAATTCGGCTTCCTGCAGCTCCACGAAGGCCGACATCTGGCGGCGCGCATAACCGTGCGCCAGGTTGAACATGCCGTAGTTCAGCGCGTGGAAGCCAGCAAGGGTGATGAACTGGAACTTGTAGCCCATCGCGCCCAGTTCTTTCTGGAACTTGGCGATGGTGGCGTCGTCCAGGTTCTTTTTCCAGTTAAACGATGGCGAGCAGTTATAGGCCAGCATCTTGCCCGGGAATTTGGCGTGCACGGCATCGGCGAACTGCTTGGCGAAGGCCAGGTCCGGCTTGCCGGTTTCGCACCAGACCAGGTCGGCGAACGGCGCATAGGCCAGCGCGCGCGAAATCGCCTGATCGATGCCCGGGCGGACCTTATAGAAGCCTTCCACGGTGCGCTCGCCGGTGCAGAATTGTTTGTCGTTGTCGTCCACGTCGGACGTCAGCAGGTCGGCCGCTTCGGCATCGGTACGGGCGATCACCAGGGTCGAGGTGCCCATGACGTCGGCCGCCAGGCGTGCGGCGGTCAGCTTTTCGACCGCTTCGCGGGTCGGCACCAGCACCTTGCCGCCCATGTGGCCGCACTTCTTGACCGAAGCGAGTTGATCTTCGAAGTGCACGCCGGCCGCGCCCGCATCGATCATCGATTTCATCAGTTCATAGGCATTGAGCACGCCGCCGAAACCGGCTTCCGCATCGGCCACGATGGGGGCGAAGTAATCGATGTCATCCTTGCCTTCGGACCATTGAATCTGGTCGGCGCGCTGGAAAGTGTTGTTGATGCGCCTGACCACCAGCGGCACCGAGTTGGCCGGATACAGCGACTGGTCGGGATACATTTCGCCGGCCACGTTGGCGTCGCCCGCCACTTGCCAGCCCGACAGGTAAATCGCCTTCAGGCCGGCCTTGACCTGCTGCATCGCCTGGTTGCCGGTCATCGCGCCGAGGGCGTTGACGAAAGGCTCGTTATTGACCAGGTCCCACAGCTTTTCCGCGCCGCGCTTGGCCAGCGTGTGCTCGATCGGCAGCGAACCGCGCAGACGTACGACGTCGGCAGCGGTGTAATTGCGCACGACACCCTTCCAGCGTGGGTTGCTGTCCCAGTCCGCTTGCAGGGCGGCGATTTGCTGTTCACGAGTTGCCATGGTGGTTCTCCTAGATAAAAATGCTGAGTTAAGAAACGAAGTCCGTTGAACAAATAATAGGCCCCTTTGTGCACAGCAGCAAGGGTCTTATATAAGACAGATAAGTAAAAAATGTACCATTAAAATCAATGATTTACGTTTTGAATTTCATGATCCAAAACGATATTTCTTAAAATGGAAGAGAGCGCTGGCCAGGCCGTCGACATCGTTTCGCATCATGAAATGCACGATTCGCCTAATGAAAAATGCCTCCGATTTGAGCAGGTCGATGGTGCCGGTTTGGATTCGATGATAGAAGGGGAAGAATCAGTGCGCGTTGCTTGTCATCAATGAACCACGGGGGATCTCGAAAAAAACCGTAGCGAGCGGCGCAGTTTCGTTCGAGAAGCGCAGCCGTACGAAGGTAGGGTGAGCATCGCAGGGCGAAAATTGGGCCGCGCAGAAGGTTTTTCGAGGCTCCCAACGGATCAGGCGAGCTTTTGCTGGCACACCAGGATGCCGTCGGCATCGGCATAGAGCCAGTCGCCGGGCTGCACGGCCACGCCGGCGATCATGACGCGGACATTGCGTTCGCCAACGTTCTTCTTGTTACTCTTTTTGGGATGGGCGGCCAGCGCCCGCACCCCGATCTCGCAGGCGTTGATTTCATCGCTGTCGCGCACGCAGCCGTCGACCACGATGCCGGCCCAGCCGTTGCCCTGGGCCAGCAGGGCCAATTGGCCACCCACCAGTGCGCAGCGCAGGCTGGCGCCGCCGTCGATCACCAGCACATTGCCGTTGCCGGGCGCTTCCAGCGTCGAGCGCACCAGCGAGTTGTCTTCGAACACTTTCAAGGTGGTGACCCGGCCGCAGAAGCGGCCGCGCCGGCCGAAATGGCGAAATAACGGCGGCAGCACGGCAAGACGGCCATCTTCCAGCAATTGCGGATGATCGTCGCACAGGTCGGTGGTGGCGAAATCAGGGGCGTGCATCATAGAAGGATCATGGTTGAATTGGCATTGCTGCCAATCTATCACGCCTTTTGAAGCTGGGGAGCGCGGCTCCGCCCGCCTACCCCGACCGCCGTGGCGATCGCCAGCAACTGGAACAGCGCGACCACCACGAACACCCATGACGTGTGCTGGTGGTCGAGCAGCGCGCCGAACAGCAGCGGGCCCACCGCCAGGCCGCTGTCCAGGCCCGAATACACCACCCCGAACACCCGCCCGGTGGCGTTTTTCGGGGCGGCGGCGCGGATCAGCAGATCGCGTGAAGGGCCGGCCACGCCCGCCGCCAGACCGATGGCGCCCATCAGCACCACCGCCATCCAGCCCGGCACCACGGCCGCCGCCAGCAGCAGCGCCATCAGCGCCGCGGCGGTGAACGCGGTGGCGATGGTGCGGTCGGGCTGGCGTCCTTGCGCGGCCAGAAAGCCGCCGGCCACCATCCCGCCCGCCGAGGCCAGCATATAGGAGGTGTAGGCGGTCGTGGCAGTGGCCAGCGACATGCCGTACAGCGCGCTCAGCGTGGTCAGCGAAAAACTCTGGATGCCGCCCAGCGCCACCGCGGTCAGAAAGAAAAAGCCAAAGCTCATCCACACCGCCGGCAGCTTCATGAAGTCAAGCGCCCCGCCCTGCGCTGCGGCATGACGCTGCGGCACCGGGTCGGTATGCAGCACCTCGCGCTGCAGCACCAGCACGGCCAGGGTCGCGAACGCGACCGCCGCGCCGGCCAGCAAGGCGCTGCGCCAGCCCGCCACGGCGGCGATACCGCCCAGCAGCACCGGTGCCGCCGCCCAGCCCAGGTTGCCCGTCACGCCGTGCACGGAAAACGCATGGGCCAGGCGCGCCTTGCTGACGCGCTGGTTGAGCAAGGTGTAGTCGGCCGGGTGAAACACCGCGTTGCCCAATCCGGCCAGCATGGCGCCGGCGACCAGCATGGCGTAGTGCTGGGCGGCCGACAGCACCAGGGCCGCCGTGCCCAGCAGCGCCAGCCCGGCGAACAGCACGCTGCGCGCGCCGGCCCGGTCGACCACGAAGCCGGCCAGCGCCTGGCCGATCCCGGACACGACGAAAAACACGGTCATCAACAGGCCCAGTTCGGCATACGACAAGCCGAACGCCGGCTTCAGGAAAGGAAACAGCGCCGCCAGAATCAGGTGAAAGAAGTGCGATACGCCGTGCGCCAGACCGACCAGTCCGATCACGCGCGCATCCTGCCTCAAGCTTGCCGTTTGCATGGCTCATCCTTTGTTGTTGTGAGTTGAAAAGCCAGTGTAAGCAAAAACAGATCGACAGTTTCGCGACAGAAGGACATACTTTATCGAAAAACCGCCAAGCTGATTGCCGCCATGCCACTCACCGTCATCACCCACACCGGACCGCATACCGTCGATATCGCCCCGACCGTGGCGCGTCCGGTACGCGCCAGCGCACGCGATTTGGGCGCCGCCAGCCTGCTGCCGGTCCACCGGCACGGCTGGGGACAGGTCACCTACGCCTCCAGCGGCGTGCTGCAGGTCAAGGCGCACGGCAGCACCTGGATCGTGCCGCCCCAGCGCGCCATCTGGATCGCCCCGGGGATCGACCATGAAATCGTGGTGCTGGAAGACGCCCGCCTGCGCGGCCTGTACGTGCACGCGCAGCGCTCGCCGTTTCCCGGCGCCGACTGCCGCACCCTGGAAGTATCGACCTTGCTGCGCGAACTGATCGCCGCGCTCGGGCAAGCCGTTCCCGGTCCGCGCGAAAGCCTGCTGGCCGAACTGATCCTGGACGAGGTGGCCGGCGCCGCCACCCGGCCGATCCGCGTGCCGCTACCCGCCGACAAACGGCTGGCGGCACTGTGCGACGCCGTGCTGGCCGCGCCCGGCTCAAGCCTGACCCTGCGCGACTGGGCGGCCCGGGTCGGCGCCTCCGAACGCACCCTGGCGCGGCTGTTCGAGCGCGAACTGGGCCTGACCTTTGGCCAGTGGCGCCAGCAGGCCCGGCTGGCCCATGCCGCCCCGCTGATCGCGCGCGGCATGCCGCTGTCCCAGGTGGCCGATGCGCTCGGCTACGCCAGCCAGTCGGCGTTTTCGGCCATGTTCCGCAAGACCTTCGGCAGCTCACCCTCGGCGTTCTTCACCCGATAACAGTTGTTGTTTTTGAATATACAAAATATACTCGCGTCGCACGCGGCGGCCTGTTCTGGCTGCTTTTCGAACCTGCCTCCGACATGACCCAACAATTACACCAGCAAGCCAACGCCCTCCTCTATCAGGCGCTCGAACAGCCCGCGTCCGAACGCCGCGCTTTCCTGGCCCAGGCCTGTGGCGGGCGCAATGATCTGCTCGCGCTCGTCAATACGATGCTGTCGCATATCGACCAGCTCGACGCCTTCCTGGAGCAGCCGCTGGCCATGCCCAACGCGCCGGCCGAAGCGCAAGCCGGGCCGCAGCCGGAAGCGGGCGACCTGGTGGGCGGCTGGCGCGTGGTGCGCGAGCTCGAACGCGGCAAGCTGGGCGCGATCCTGCTGGTCGAACGCGGCGCCGGCGACAGAGGCCAGATCGCCGCGCTCAAGATCGTCGACGACGACGCCCTCACCCTTGAAGAACTGGCGCTGTTCCATCACCAGCGCCAGCTGCTTGCCTCGCTCACCCATCCGCACGTGGCGCGCCTGATCGATAGCGGCAGCCTGCCCGACGGCCGGCCGTTTTTCGTGCTCGAGTACAGCGACGGCATTCCGCTCGACGAGTTCTGCAACGAAGCCAGGCTGCGCCCGCGCGAACGCGTGCGCCTGTTCATCCAGGTATGCCAGGCGGTGCACCATGCGCACCAGCGCCTGGTGGTGCACCGCCATCTGCACCCGTCCAACATCCTGGTCGACCAGCGCGGCGCGCTCAAGGTCGCCGACTTCGGCATCGCCAGCCTGTTCGATCCCGATCACAGCGGGGACGCGGCCATCAGCGCCGATATCCGTGGCCTCGGCATGGTCCTGCGCGATGTCGTGCCGACCCTGGATGGCGACCTGGAAGCCATCGCCGACCGCGCCTGCGACTTCGATCCCGGCCAGCGCTACGCCTCCGCCGACGAACTGGCGCGCGACCTGCAGCACTTTCTCGATCATCGTCCGACCATGGCGCGTCCCGGTTCGGCGATCGGGCGCGGCGCGAAGTGGATGCGCCGCCACCGGCTGGCCAGCGCGGCGGCCTTGATTGCGCTCGTTCCGGTGCTGGGCTGCGCCGCCATCGGCGCGTACGCGGTCGGCACCGACCGCCAGCTGCAGCAGCGCATCGGGGCCCAGTTCGACAGGCTGCGCGCAACGCGCGCCAAGGTTGCCGCGCCCGCTGTGGCGCAACCCGCGACGGTGGCCGAGGAGACTGCCGCCGATATCTTCCAGCGCGGCGGGAAGCAGCGCATGGCGGGCGATCAGGCGGCAGCCGTGGTTAGTGCCGACAAGCTGCTGGCGCTGACCGCCAAGGGACCGGTTGGCCCGCATTCCGACGCGCTGCACTTCAAGGCGCAGGTGCTGATGGAGCAGGGGCAAGTTGATCAGGCACTGGAGCTGCTGCGCCAGGCCCTGGCGATGCGCGAGCGGCTGGGGCATGCCAGCGCCATTGCGGAAACGCACCGGACCATGGCGCAAGCCTTGTCGCAACGCGGCGACCATGCGGACGCGGATGCCGAATTCACGCTGGCGCGGGCGGGCTACGCAGCGCTTCCGAAGGCTGAGTATCGCGAGGTGATTGCCGACATCGACCTGGCGCGGGCATATAACCAGTTACTGCGCAAGCACGGCAAGAGCGCAGGCCAGACCGTACGCGCGCTGCTGGCCTCGCTGGGCGAGAAGGATAGCGATGCGCTCAAGGCGCGGGCGACGCTGCTGGAAGCGCTGATTCAGCCGGGTGGAACGGCGGCAATGGCGTATGCCGCCGCCCGGAAGGCCCTGCCGGCGATCGTCAAGGAGACCCCGGAGCTGGCGGCGCGGCGCGACGCTGCGCTGGCCTGGCGCCACACCGGTGAAATCGGATTACGTGCGGGGCAGAAGGTGTCGGCTTGCGGGTATCTGGAATTGGCCGAGAAGCGCTACGCGGAGCTCGATGCCGCGCAGCGCTTGAATGCGCTCGACAAGAAGGCGCGCGAGGAGCTGAAGGCGCTGCGCGCCGATTGTCAATAACGACAGATCAGGCCTTCTCCAGTTCCACCGGCGCGGCCGACTCGTCGAACACCAGATTGCCACGCTGGACCCGCACCGGAATCCGGTCCTTCGGCCCGAACCTGCCCGACAGGATCAGCTTGGACAGCGGATTTTCGATCTGCTGCTGGATCGCGCGCTTGAGCGGCCGCGCGCCATACACCGGATCGTAGCCCGCCTCCGCGATTTTCTGCAGCGCTTCCTCGCTGACGTCGAGCGTCATCTCCATCTGCGCCAGCCGCTGCTCCAGATTGCGCAGCTGGATCTTGGCAATCGCACCGATATTCTTTTCGTCCAGGCCGTGGAACACTACGATTTCGTCGATCCGGTTGATGAACTCCGGACGGAAGTGCGAACGCACCTCAGCCATCACGGCCAGCTTGACGACCGCCGGATCGTCGCTGTCCATCGACTGGATGCGCTGCGAACCGAGGTTCGAGGTCATCACGATCACGGTGTTCTTGAAGTCCACGGTGCGTCCCTGCCCGTCCGTCATGCGGCCGTCGTCGAGCACCTGCAGCAGCACGTTGAACACGTCCTGATGCGCCTTTTCGATTTCGTCGAGCAGGATCACGCTGTAGGGCTTGCGCCGCACCGCCTCGGTCAGGTAACCGCCTTCGTCGTAACCGACATAGCCCGGCGGCGCGCCGATCAGGCGCGACACCGAATGCTTTTCCATGAATTCGCTCATGTCGATGCGGATCATGGATTCCTCGGTATCGAACAGGAAGTTCGCCAGCGCCTTGCACAGCTCCGTCTTGCCCACCCCGGTCGGCCCGAGGAACATGAACGAACCATACGGACGGTTCGGATCGGACAGGCCCGCGCGCGAACGCCGGATCGCATCGGCCACGGCGGCGATGGCTTCATCCTGCCCCACCACGCGCTCGTGCAGCCTCTCTTCGATGTGCAGCAGCTTGTCGCGCTCGCCCTGCATCATGCGCGACACCGGAATGCCGGTCGCGCGCGAGACCACTTCGGCGATTTCCTCGGCTCCCACCTGGGTACGCAGCAGCTTCGGCTTGGCCTGCGCGTCCGGGCCGTTGGCGGCCGCTTCGGCGCTTTTCAGCTCCGCTTCCAGTTCCGGCAGGCGCCCGTACTGCAGCTCGGAGACCTTCTGCCAGTTGCTGGCGCGGGTCGCTTCGTCCATCTGCAGGCGCACCCGCTCGATTTCCTCCTTGATGTGGGTGGTGCCCTGCACCATCGATTTCTCGGCCTTGAGCACTTCCTCGTAGTCGTTGTACTCGCGCTCCAGGCGCGCGATCTCTTCATCGATCAGATCGAGGCGGCGGCGCGACGCTTCGTCCTTTTCCTTCTTGACCGCTTCTTTTTCGATCTTGAGCTGGATGATGCGGCGCTCCAGCTTGTCCATCACTTCCGGCTTGGAGTCGATCTCGATCTTGATCTTCGAGGCCGCTTCGTCGATCAGGTCGATCGCCTTGTCGGGCAGGAAACGGTCGGTGATGTAGCGGTGCGACAGCTCGGCCGCGGCGATGATGGCCGGGTCGGTGATCTCGACCTTGTGGTGCAGCTCGTACTTGTCCTGCAGACCGCGCAGGATCGCAATGGTCGCCTCCACGCTCGGCTCGTCGACCAGGATCTTCTGGAAGCGGCGCTCCAGCGCGGCATCCTTTTCGATGTATTTGCGGTATTCGTCCAGCGTGGTCGCGCCGACGCAGTGCAATTCGCCGCGCGCCAGCGCCGGCTTGAGCATATTGCCCGCATCCATGGCGCCTTCGGCCTTGCCGGCGCCGACCATGGTGTGCATCTCGTCGATGAAGACGATGCTCTGGCCTTCGTCGTGCGCCAGTTCCTTGAGCACGGCCTTCAGGCGTTCCTCGAATTCGCCGCGGTACTTGGCGCCGGCCAGCAGCGCGGCCATGTCGAGCGACAGCACGCGCTTGCCCTTGAGCGAATCGGGCACCTCGCCGTTGACGATACGCTGCGCCAGTCCTTCGACGATGGCGGTCTTGCCCACGCCCGGCTCGCCGATCAGCACGGGGTTGTTCTTGGTCCGGCGCTGCAGCACCTGGATGGCGCGGCGGATCTCGTCGTCGCGCCCGATCACCGGGTCGAGCTTGCCCTGGCGTGCCCGTTCGGTCAGGTCCAGCGTGTATTTTTTCAGCGATTCGCGCTGGCCTTCGGCGTCGGCCGACTTGACGCCCTCGCCGCCGCGCACCGCGTCGATGGCCGCTTCCAGGGACTTGCGCGCCAGCCCGTGTTCGCGCGCCAGCCGGCCCGCATCGGACTTGTCTTCCGTGAGCGCCAGCAACACCATTTCGCTGGAGACGAACTGGTCGCCGCGCTTTTGCGATTCGCGGTCGGCCAGGTTGAGCATGCCGACGAACTCGCGGCTCACTTGGGTTTCGCCACCGTTGCCGCTGACCTTGGGCAGGCGCTCGAAGGCGCCGCGCAGCGCGTTGCTCAGCCCGCCGACATTGACCCCGGCGCGCTGCAGCAGCGAGCGCGCTCCGCCATCGTCCTGGTTGAGGAGCGCGGTCAGCAGATGGACCGGCTCGATATATTGATTGTCGTTGCCAACTGCCAGGCTTTGCGCATCGGCGAGCGCTTCCTGGAGTTTGGTCGTCATCTTATCTTGTCGCATGGTAAGGCTCCCCGGTGGATTTCTAACTTGATTGCAAGATTGGGTATGGGAGCCGCGTTTTCAAGACGCCAAGATTAGGTGCGCTGGTCCCATTTTTTTAGTGCAACGTCGTCGGTCACGCGGGCATCGACCCAGCGTGCGCCCTCGGGCGTCTGTTCCTTTTTCCAGAACGGCGCCTCGGTTTTCAGGTAATCAATAATGAATTCACAAGCCGCGAAGGCTTCGCCGCGGTGGGCGCTGCTCACCGCCACCAGCACGATCTGCTCCATCGGCTTGAGCGGGCCAACCCGATGGACCACCCGCGCCTGGTACAAGGGCCAGCGCGCCTTGGCCTGTTCGACGATGCCGGCCAGCGCGCGCTCGGTCATGCCGGGATAGTGTTCCAGTTCCATCTCGGCCACGCTGGCGCCTTCGTTCATGTCGCGCACGGTGCCCACGAAGGTGACGATGGCGCCCACGCGCGCATCGTCCTGGCGCAGCGAAGCGACTTCGGCGGACAGGTCGAAATCGTCCTGCTGAACGCGCACGGCGCTCATTTGCCGTCCCGCGCCAGCCGGGTGAACAGCTGTTCGATGCGGGTGGCGGTACGGTCGTCGACCAGCGCCGGCGTGGCGATCAGTTCGACGAAACGGGCTGACTGCGCGCCCTGCTTCTGGCCCGACTTGAGCGAGGACTGCAGCGACTCGACCTGCAGGCGCAGGCGCTCGCGCGCGAACTCGCTGCCGCTGTCGATGCCGGCCGCAATTTCCAGGCGCAGCACGTCCTGCATCAGTGCGGCGCGGTTACGCTCCAGCAGTGCGGCGTAGGCCGCGCGGTCGCCGGCGAGCGCCTTGAGCGCAGCGTCGAAGCGCTTGCGCAAGGCAGTCTCGTACTCGGCCGACAGCGCCGGCAAGGCCGCCCAGCGCGCCTCCCAGTCGGCATCAAGCGGCGCCGCGGGCGCGGCGACTGCCGCTTCGAGCTCCCGGCACAGGCGCAGCTTGTCGCGCAGTGCGCTGGCCTGGGCCAGTCCGGCCTGGCGGCGCGCCGCGTCGATACGCTGCTGCACCGCCGCCTGCGCCGCGTGATAGCGCTTTTCCAGCTTGCCTTCGGCCGCGCGCGGGACCGGGCCCGCCGCATGCCATTCGGCCGCGGCCTCGCGCAGCAGTGCCGTGCCATTGCCGGCCTCGCCGGCGGCGGCCTGCTCCAGACGCGCGCAGATCGCTTCCTTGACCGTCTGGTGGGTCCGCCGTTCGGCATCGGCCGCGTGCGCGCTTTCCTTGCGGGCGGCGAAAATGGCGTCGCAGGCGGCGCGGAATTTCTGCCACAGGGCCTGCTCGGCCTTGCGTTCAAGCGGCAGCGCGCGCGCATGCTGCTGCCAGCTTTGCTGGATCGCGCGCACGGTGTCGAGGGTGTGGCGGTCGTGCGGATTGAGCGCGGCGACCTGCGCGATCAGCGCTTCGCGGGTGCCCACCTCGCCTTTGCGCTGCTGCTCCAGCGGCCCTTGCAGGGTGTTGAGGACGTCGGTGAACTGCTGGTCGAGGCGCTTTTTTTCCTTGCGGTCGATCGCGCCCAGGTGGCTCCAGGCCAGCCGCAGACGCTGCACCGTGGCCGCCATGTGCTTCCAGTCGAGCGCTTCGCCGCTGGCCAGGCGCGCGGCTTCCTGCTGCGCTTCGCCGATCAGCGCCTGCGCCTTGGCCGCGTTGGTGTGGCGTTCGTCGGCCAGGTGCTTGAAATGCGCCGCCGCCGGCGCGTAGGCCGCCGTGCAGGCCGCGTCGAAGCGCTCCCACAGGTGCTTGGGCGCCGAGCCGGACAGCGTGTCGAGCGCCTTCCAGCGGTCGCGCATGCTGCCGACTTTCTTGGCCAGCTCGCTCATCGCCATCTTTTGCGTGCCGAGCTGTTCGACGGCCTTGATCAATTCTTCGCGCGAGACATTGCCGCCCCAGCGCGCCCAGTCCGACAGGCGTTTGAGCTCGGCACGCGCATGCGCCAGCCGCTCCGACATGGCCGCGGTCAGGCGCCCGCCTTTGGCATCCTTGAGCGTCTTGTCGTGTTCGGCCGCCGTGCCAAGCGAGCCTTGCTGCAGGGCCGCCTCCATCGCTTCAAGCGCGTCGACGATGTGCTGGTCCGGCGGCGCCGCCTTGCGCGGCTCGCGGGGTTCGCGCGGCTCGCGTGGGGGCGGCGGCGGCACGCGCGTGAGCAATTCCTCGAAGCGGCGCTGCAGGTCGGCGGCAGCCGTGGCCGGCGCGGCGGGCAGCAGTTGCCAGGCGCGCTTGAGCTGCTCGGTGTTGAAGGTGGGCGGATTGGTGGCGTTCCACTCCGCCAGCGCGGTCTCGCGCGCGGCGATGGCCGCGTGGGCCTGCTCGATGGCGGCGATCGACGCCGTCAGGCGCGCGTGCTCGGTGGAGAATTCGTTGGTCAGGCTGCGCGGCAGGCTGGCGTGTTCGGGCGCGGCCAGGGCGGCGTCCTGCTCCCGGCCGATCAAGGTGAGCTGCTCGGCCAGCGCGGTCCCGGACAAGCCGGCGTGTTCCAGCTGGCGCAAGGCGTTCAGGCGGTCGATCATGGCGCGCTGCAGCGTCACCTGGGCTTCCAGCCGCTCTGCCAGCCGTTGGCGCACGGCGGCGAAACGCTCGTCCAGTTCGGGCGCCTTGATGACCGTCCATTTGCGGTCCAGGTCGGCAACTTGATTGGGGGTGAGTTTTTCCTCGACGGCCAGCGTTTCGGCTTGCGCGATGCAGGCCTCGCCGCGTACCAGTTCAGCCTCGTGATGACGCCAGGCATCCAGGCGCGCCTGCAACAGCTTGGCCACGCGCCGGTCGGCATTGCGGATGCCCGCGTGCACGCGTTCGAGCGCGGTGGGGGTGTGGATCAGCTCAGCGGCGGCAAGGCGCAGATCGGAAAACTCGCATTGCAGGATGAAGTCGGCAGCGGCCTGCTCGTCTCCGCCCAGCTGTGCGAGCTTTTCAGCCTGCTGCGCGCGGGCGGGAGAAGCCTGCGCCGCGGGCTCGCCGGCCTGCTGGGCAGGCTCGCCTGCCTCGCCAGAGGGCGTGTCGCCCGGACGCTTGAAAAGGAATTCGAACATGACGTGAGACTAACCATTCAAAACCGTCATCATAACAAGAACGGCTTATGGCGTCGCAGCCGTCATGCCCGCGTGCGGCCACTCCAGCACATATCAGTGGTCGATATGCTCGGCGGCGCCGTGTTCCACCATCAGTGGATCGGGCTCGCCGGCGGGGCGATGGCGGGCCGGAGCGGCAGGCTGGCGCACCTGTTTGCGATCCTGCACGTAGGCATCATGCGCCAGCATCTTGTTGGCGATTGAAAACCAGGTTTCGCCGGAAATGACGGCGCGGGCGACCGGGAACAAATCCTGTTCCTCGCGTTCGAGCCGCTTGAGGCTGGCCGCGCAGAAAGTGTCGATGGCGCTGCAGAACTGCGCCACGCTGGTATGGGTATCGAGCGCGACGCTGCCCATGCGGGCGGCGGCAGTGCCGAGCGCGTCGGCCGCCGTGCGCGCCAGCTCGTCCAGGTCGCGCAACAGCGCGTTGGCCTGGTCGGTGGCACTGCGCACGGCCGGAATCAGAAACATGTCGATCTTGCGCCAGTGATGGCTGTCGTACAGGCGCCGGACGGCGTCGACCGCGTAGCCGATCTGGTGCGGCGTCAGTACCGCCTGATCGATCCAGTTTGCGTGGAGAAGTTTTTGTAGCGACTGCAAACTCTTGCGAACGTTCGCTTGTTCGACGGACAGTGCTACTAAAGTATAGGTCGCCGTTAACATTCGTTCTCCTCAGATTGTGCCCCCAATGCGCAGCCCCGGACGAGTGAAACAATCCCTGGCGTGGCGGAGGTCGTGATGTATTGGAACGGGTCTGAAGTCGTTCTCTCTGGAACGTTTTCGTCAGCCCGAGGTATTGAGTGTAAAGAGCGCCGACAGGGTCGGTTTGATATTTCGCAAAGTGATGGGCCTGCATCGTGTATTTGCGTCATTGTTGTGAGAATTCACAAGGCAAAGTGACGCGATATTACAACGATGCTGGACCCGGTTTCGCCGCGTCACACCGGTACGTCTCGATTATTTTTCACCGCGCCAATCAATTCCCTTCAAACACGCGCACAATAACACTTGTCCAAAGGAATTAGATATCACCAGGAGGCAAGTGATCACCGCACCCACCACGCTGCAACGGTTGGCCCGGCGCTGGTTCCGCGTCCTGTTGCTCCCAGCGTTTGCGCTGTCGCTGCTGGCCGCGATGTGGCTGGCGGTATCGCATCAGCTCGATGTCGAGCGCCACAGCGCGCGCCGCGAAGCCACCGACGCCAGCCAGGCGCTGGCGCGGGTGCTGTCCGAACACGTCAGCCACATCCTGCGCCAGACCGATCACGCCACCCAGTTGTTCAAACTGAAGTACGAAGAGACTGGCGGCGCCTTGCGCCTGCCCGAATTTTCCCGTCGCAACGGTCTGCTCGACAGCGTACTGCCTGCCGCGCTGGATCTGCCGATGGCCCTGTACGACCGCCGTGGCATGCTGCGCGACAGTGCCAACGGCAACGTCCCTGCCGAGGTCGCCGAACTGGCCTTTTTCAAGGGCCTGGCCGGCGATCCGATCGACGTGGCGCTGTTCTCCACGCCGGAGGCCGATGCGCGCACGCACAAATGGCACATCCAGGTCGCGCGCCGCCTCGACGACGCCCACGGCAAGTTCGACGGCGTCATCGTGATCATGATCGATCCCATGCTGTTCGTGGACGATTACGACCGCCTCAATCTGGCCGACCAGGATGCGCTGGCCCTGCTCACGCCCGACGGCGCTCTGTCGGTGGGCCGGATCGGCGACCAGCTCTTCATCGAAGCGCACCAGCGCTTCGACCCGGCGCAGGGCGCCGACAGCGCCCCCGGCGAGATGGCGGCCGCGCCGCCGCTGGACGCGCTCGCGCGGGTGTACGGCGCCAGCGAGATGCCGCGCTTCGGCTTGAGCGCCGTGGTCGGCGTCACCGAGCACGCCGCCCTGCTGCGCTACCAGCGCCAGCGCGTCACCTATATATATGTGGCGAGCGCCGCCACACTGCTGATCGGGCTGGTGGTGGCGCTGCTGATGCGCCAGAGCGGCCAGCTGCGCGCATCGGAAGCGCGCCTGCGCACCATCGCCGACACCATGCCGGCCATGGTGGCCTATGTCGACGCGCACCAGATCTACCGCTTCCACAACCTGGCCTACGGCCGCGAATTCGGGCGTACCGGCATGGCGGCGCCGGGGCGCACCATCCGCGACACCATGGGCGAGCAGCGCTACCGCTTCCTGCTGCCCTACATCGAACGCGCGCTGGCCGGCGAAACCCTGATCTTCGAGGAACAAAACCAGCAGGACGGCGCCGAGCGCACCCAGGAAGTGACGTATATTCCGCAGCTGGGCGAGAACGGCGAAAGCGTGGCCGGCTTTCATATCATGCGCCAGGACATCACGTCCCAGCAGCGCGAAAAAAAGCGCCTGCTCAAGCTGGCCCAGGTCGACAACTTGACCGGCCTGACCAACCGAGCCGGCTTCCTGTCGAAACTCGACAGCGCCATGCGCGAGGCGGCCACGCGCGACCGGCTGATGGCGCTGATGTACATGGATCTCGACCGCTTCAAACCGGTCAACGACACCCATGGCCACGCGGTGGGCGACAAGCTGCTCAAGGCCGTCGCCGGACGGCTGACCCATGCGCTGCGCGGCACCGACATGGTGGCGCGCCTGGGCGGTGACGAATTCACCATCATCATGGAAGGCATCGGACGCGAAGACGACGCCACGGCGGCGGCCACCAAGATCGTGCACGCCATGCGCGAACCGTTCGACCTCGATGGCGTCACGGTGTCGGTCTCGGCCAGCATCGGCCTGACCTTCTACAAGGACGGCCCGCACGATCCGGACGCGCTGCTCAAGCAGGCCGACATGCTGCTGTACCGGGCCAAACGGGCCGGGCGCGACACCTGCCGCGCCGCCGCCTGACCCCGCCAGATACGCTATAGTATGCGATTGCATGCTTGAAGCGCGAATCCGATGCGGCTGTTGCACACCTCCGACTGGCACCTCGGCCAGACCCTCCACAATTACGACCGCAGCTACGAGCACCAGTGCTTTCTCGACTGGCTGCTCGACACCATCGTGGCCGAGCAGGCCGACGCGCTGCTGATCGCCGGCGACGTATTCGACACCGCCAACCCGTCGGCCCAGTCGCAAAAGCAGCTGTACCGCTTCCTGCGCGAGGCACGCAGCCGCGCGCCGCAGCTCGACATCGTGCTCATCGCCGGCAACCACGATTCGCCCGGCCGCATCGAAGCCCCCGGGCCGCTGCTCGAAGCGCACGGCACCAGCGTGATCGGCCACATCGTGCGCGGCGAGGACGGCCAGATCGACCTGGAGCGCCTGCTGGTGCCGCTGCACGGCAAGGACGGCGCGGTGGCCGCATGGTGCCTGGCGATTCCCTTCCTGCGCCCGGGCGACGTGCCGCGCAGCGACGACGCTGGCGATGGCGACCCGTACCTGGCCGGCATCGCCGAACTGTACCGCCGGACCTACGCGCTGGCGGCCTCGCGCCGGGTGGACGGCCAGTCCATCCTCGCCATGGGCCACTGCCACATGGTCGACGGCAAAGCCTCGCTCGATTCGGAGCGCCGCATCGTCATCGGCGGCACCGAAGCCCTGCCCGCCGCCATCTTCGACCAGGGCATCGCCTACGCCGCCCTTGGCCACCTGCACCTGGCCCAGCGCGTCGGCCAGAAAGAGCACTTGCGCTACTGCGGCAGTCCGCTGCCCCTGTCGTTCGCCGAAACCGGCTACCACCACCAGGTGCTGCGCATCGACCTGGCCGACGGCGCCGCGCGCGAAGTGGCCGCGCTGCCGGTGCCACGCGCGGTGCCGCTGCTGCGCATTCCGCCCGCCGCCGCACCGGTCGAAGAGACCCTGGCGGCGCTCGCGGCGCTCGAGCTGCCCGAAGTCGAAGCGCATCGCCAGCCGTTTCTGGAGGTGCGCGTGCTTCTGGACGCCCCCGAACCCGGCCTGCGCGGACGCATCGAAGCGGCGCTGGCCGGCAAGCCGGTGCGCCTGGCCAAGATCGAACCGAACCGCAAGAACGACAGCCGCAGCCTTGACGATGCGATCTCGCTCGACCAGCTGGCGCAGCTGCAGCCGGACGACATCTTCAAGCGCCTGTACCAGCAGCGCTTCGGCGAAGACGCGCCAAGCGACCAGCTTGCGGCCTTCGCCGAACTGATGGTGGGCGGCGCATGAAAATCCTGAACATCGGCGGCAAGAACCTGGCCTCGCTGGCCGCGCCATTCAGCGTCGATTTCGAGACAGGACCACTGGCTGCGGCCGGCCTGTTCGCCATCAGCGGACCAACCGGGGCCGGCAAGAGCACCCTGCTCGACGCCCTTTGCCTTGCCCTGTACGACGCCACCCCGCGCCTGATCAAGGCCAACCGCGGCCAGTTGCCCGACGTGGGCCCCTCCGCGCTGTCGGTGCAGGACCCGCGCAACCTGCTGCGGCGCGGCGCCGGCGAAGGCTACGCCCAGGTCGATTTCGTCGGCAACGACGGCATCGCCTACCGCGCGCGCTGGAACGTGCGGCGTTCACGCGGCAAGCCGGGCGGCGCAATGCAGCCGTCCACCATGTCCTTGCACCGCCTTCCCGACCTGATCGCGCTGGGCGGCACCAAGACCGAAGTGCTGGCCGAGATCGCGGCGCGCATCGGCCTGTCGTTCGACCAGTTCACCCGCGCCGTACTGCTGGCGCAGAACGAATTCTCGGCATTTCTGAGAACCGACGACAACGAACGCGGCGAACTGCTCGAAACCCTGACCGGCAGTGCCGTCTACAGCGAGATCTCCAAACGCGCATTCGCGCGCCACAAGGCCGAACAGGAAGCGCTGGCGCGCCTGAGCGAGCGCCTGGCCGACCAGACCCCGCTGGCCGCCGAGGAGCGCGCAAGCCTGGAAGCGGCCAGCGCGGCCGCACGGACGGCGCTGGCGCAGCTCGAGCAGCGCCGCGCAGCGCTGGAACAACAGCTGCGTTGGCATCAGGAAGCGGTGCGGCTGGCAGCGCAAGTGGCGCTGGCGGAGCAGGCCTGCGTCGCCAGCCGCCACGCCGTGCAGGACGCGCAGCCGCGCCGCGAGCATCTGGCCATGATCGACGCCTTGCAGCCGGCCCGCCAACTGCTGGCCGAGGCCCAGCGGATCGAACACGAACGGCGGGCAGTGGCAGCGGGCCACGCCAGCGCACTACTGCAGCTGCAGCAGGCAATCGATGCGCATGCGCATGCGAATGCCGCCGTGAGCGCGGCCAGCGCGCGCCAGGGCGACGCCGAACACAAGCTGCGCGAGGCCGCGCCGATGCTGGACGCGGCCAAGGGGCTCGACGCCGCCATCGTCGCGCTGATGCCCTCGCATCGTCAGGCGCAGCAGAGCTGTAAAGCGGCGGCGGATCAGTTGGCGCAGGCTGAACGAACGCTGACAGGCAAGCGCAACGCGCTTGACACGACCCGGGCCGCGCACCAGCTCGGCCAAACCTGGCTGAGCGAGCACGCCGGCTGGGAAGCACTGGCCGCGCAATGGCCGCGCTGGGATGCCTTGTTCGCCGCGGCCGGCCAGCACGCGCAGCAGGAGCTCAGCGCGCAAACCGCGCTGGCGCAGACGCGCCACGCGCTGCAGGCGGCAACCGGCGCCGATGCAGAGGCCGCCGCTGCGCTGACCGCCTCGGTACACGACCTGGACGCGCAGGAAGCGGTCCGGCAGCAGACCATCGCCGCGCTGGCCGCGTTCGACCTCGACGCCTTGCAGGGTGAGCGCGAACGGCTGGACCTGCAGCGCGAACAGTTGGCCAGCGCCGAGGCGATCCTGAACAAGATGACGGACACGCGTATGCGCCTGGAAGATGCGCAAGCCCACGCCGCGCGGCTGGACGGCGCCGTGAAGACCGCCAACGCGGCCGTGGCGGCGGCGCAGGCCGTGGAAGGCGCGCTGGCGGCGGCGCACACGCAGGCCGAACGGTCGCTGAGCGTGGCCGAACTGGCCTGCGCCGACAGCGTGGTGGAACTGCGCGCCGGGCTGCAGGACGAGCTGCCCTGCCCGGTCTGCGGCAGCGTCGAGCATCCGTATCACGGCCAGGGCGGCGCGCTTAACGGCATGCTGGCCAGCCTGCGCGCCGAGGTTAGCCGATGCCGCGCCGCCGCGCGCGACAATCATTCGCTGCAAGCGACCGAACGCGCGCTGGCGCAGTCCAGCGCCAGCCAGCTGACCCAAATGAACGCCGAGCGCGCCACGCTTGCGGCGGCGCTGAATGCGGCCAGCGCCGCGTGGGAGCAGCATCCATTGGCGGCGTCGGCGGGCAGCGGACCATGGTTGCAGGAACTGCGTGACGAAAACAGCATGGCGCGACGAGCGCATGACGAGCGTGCGCACGCCGCACGCGCGGCATCGATCGCGCGGGACGCGGCTCAGACGGCCTGCGACGCACTGTCGGCGCAGCACGCACAGCGCCAGAAGACCGCTAGCGACGCCCATGCGGCGCTGGCCGCCGCACGGGCCGAACACGATGCGCTGGAAGCGAAGCGCGCGCAGGCCACCACTGCGCTCGCCGCCCTGCTCGACCAGTTGGACGACGCAATGGCATTCGGATGGCGTCAGCAATGGCAGGTCGCGCCGCAGGCTTTTCGTGCCGCGCGGGCCGACGAGGCAGGCCAATGGCAGCAGCAGTCGGCCAGCCACGCCGCGCGCGCCACGACACTGGGTACGCTTCAGGCCGAGCATGGCGCCGCAGACGCGAGCCTGGCACAAGCCACGGCAGCGCATCTGGCCAGCACCGACGCGCTGGCGCGGATCGATGCCGAGCTGGATGCGCAGCGCGCGCGCCGCCTGGCACTGTGGGGCGGCAAGCCGGTGGCAGAGGTCGAGCAGGCGCTCGCCGCCAGCGTTGAAAGCGCACGCGCGGCGCTGGCGCACGCCCAGCAGGCAGCGCAGCAAGCGGCGCTCACTGAAGCCCGTCTGCGCGAAGCGCTCGATCAGGCGCAGCAGCGCATGAGCGCCCTCGACGCCGAACTGGAGAGCGCTGCCGCACGCCTTTCCGACTGGCTGGCCGCGCACGCGGACGAACACCCGCAACGCGACACGCCGCGCGATCAGCAGCAACTGGCCCAACTTCTCTGCGCCGACAGCGCCGCGCTGGCACAGGAACGACGCGAGCTGGAAGCGCTCGACGCGGCCGTCGTGCAAGCCAACACCGTGCTGGCCGAACGGCGCGGCCAGCGTGAAGCGCATCTGGCCGGCGCGGCACACGACCCGCTTCGCCAGGACGCGCTGACGCAGGAACTGGCGGCGCTGATGGAGGAACGCCAGCAAGCAGACGCCAGCGCCGCCGCGCTGCGTGTGCAACTGGCACAGGACGACGAACGGCGAACGCGCGCCCAATCGATGATGGCGGAAATCGAGGCGCAACAGCTGAAGGAACGGCGCTGGCACCGCATGGCCGACCTGATCGGTTCGCAGGACGGCAAGAAATTCCGCAACTATGCCCAGCAGTTCACCCTCGACGTCCTGCTCGGCTACGCCAACCGGCACCTGGAACAGCTGGCGCGCCGCTACCGGCTCGAACGGGTACCCGGCGCCAGCGGCCCCTCGCTGGCACTGCTGGTACGCGACCAGGACATGGGCGGCGAAATCCGCTCGGTCAATTCACTCTCGGGCGGGGAAACCTTCCTGGTTTCACTGGCACTGGCATTGGGCCTGGCCTCGCTGTCATCGAACCGTGTGCGGGTCGAATCGCTGTTCATCGACGAAGGCTTCGGCAGCCTGGACAGCGAAACCCTGCGCGTGGCCATGGATGCGCTGGACGCCTTGCAGTCGATGGGCCGCAAGGTCGGGGTGATCTCGCATGTGCAGGAGATGACGGAACGGATCGCGACCCGTATCGTGGTCGAGCCGGCCGGCGCCGGCGCCAGCGCCGTGGCGGTGCGCTGAGCTAGGTAACGCCGGGATCTGGATTACAGCAGGAATAACGCTCGCCAGTTTAACGATACATGATTGAGATTGAAGAGATGCGACAGTTGTTTTGCCGCACGTACATATCGTTATAACGGTTCACATTCATTTCCCCATTCCCAGAGCCCACCCTAGCTTCTATTGCTCGATCTGCCGGCTCCCGGCGATTACTAAAAATCTGCAACTTATGTTTGTCTTTGGAGAGCGGCTGGCGTAAGATTTCAGAATTGCAACATTTTATCTAGGTCGACCGTGTCTATTGTTGATGATGAATTCCAGCGCCTCATACCCAAAGCAAAATGGTTGCAGAACACAGTAGTGCTGGCTCAAGCCTGGAAGAAGACGCACACATACATACGAAGGCACAACTGGTACGCCGACACCTTAGAGCTTGATGCCTCTGTCGTAAACCTCGAGTCAAACTTGACGCAGTGGATGCAGGACATCAAGCTCGCCACGTTTAAACCGATCCGACTACGTGTCGTGCCGGCGCCGAAAAATGCAGCTTGGGAATTTCGCAGTCAGATACCATTGTCGCCGACGTACTTCTTAGAGGTAACACCCGACGAATTGGGCTCCACCCCATCCTTTCATGACTGGCGAGCGAAAAAATCCGCCACTGCTGACGGGAGCGCAGACCTTGGTATGCAAAATCTTCGTCCGCTCGCGCATCTCACAATCCGCGACCAGACGCTCGGCACTGCGGTCTTAATGTGCTTGGCCGATGTCGTCGAATCGGCGCAAGGAAACTCGGCGGATGACCTGGCTAAGCAGCGCACTGCGGGCGTTGTCAGTTACGGGAATCGCCTACAGTGCCAGTGGCGGACTTCAACAAATGGCCGTGAACTCGCGGCTTTTTCTTGGGGAAGCGCGAAGACATATAGGAAGTTCTCAGAAGACTACCGTTCATTCCTCGCGCGACCACGTACAGTATGCGCTCAACTCGCTCCTACCGTAAAAAGGGGCGAGGAACTTTTTGTCGTATCGCTCGACGTTAAGGCATTCTTCGATAGTATCGACGTTCAAGCACTGCAACGTGAGCTTAAATTTTTGGAAAGAAAGCACAGAGAAGACTTTGGAATTCTTGAAATTGACGCTGCAGACGACGAATTCTGGACAGTCGCTCAGCGCATCTTCTCTTGGGAATGGCTTGAAATTGACCATGTCAGCGCCCAGTCAATTTGCGGGACAACTCGCCTCCCTTCTGGGCTACCGCAAGGCTTGGTCGCTTCAGGCTTCTTAGCGAACGCGTACATGGTTCGTCTCGACAAAGAACTTAATGAGCTGGTGAAACAGAAGTTCAAGTACGACGCTTTCTGCATCTTGGACTATTGCCGGTACGTTGATGACATTCGACTCGTGGTTGCTGCTTCGAGTAGCTTCAATCACGGTCGCGTTGAAGGCCTTCTCGAAATCGTCACAAAATTTTTCGCGGAAAAGCTACAAGAGCACGTACAGAGGTTAGGAGCGCAATCACAGTTAAATTTGTCCCCAAAGAAGTGCGCAGTGGTTCCTTATCGCTCAATTTCGGTGAAAAGTAATGTATCCGCGATGATGGAGGTCATTCAAGCCGAATTAAGCGGAACATTCGACTTGGAATCGCTGATTCAAACTGACGGGGGCCTCGAAAGTTTGCTACGCTTATCGGCACAAATGGAGGCACCTACGGACGCCTTCTTCTCCAGGCTTTCCTTAGCAAACATCGCGTTGCCGGATACTGACGTTCGGGATGACACAATCAAACGGTTTGTCGCTGCGCGCCTTGTAAAGTCACTGCGCGCGCGACTATCAATGTCTGAGTCAGCAGATGCGACTACATCAGCTGCGAGGACAAAGCGGACCTCAAGTACCAACGCAATTACCCACGACTTTGAATCCACTGCGAGGAAGCTCCTAAAGTGTTGGTCCGCGAATCCTGCATTGGCAGTGCTACTGCGTTATGCTGTCGATTTGTTTCCGCATCCCCGGCTGCTCGCTCCAGTTATCGAGGCTCTTGAGGTAAAGCTATTTGTCTACCCACTATCCGTCACCGTTAGCACAATCAAGGAGGTGATGGTTGCTGAATACTTGGCAGCTGACTTGTTCAATGCAGCCTCGTCGGACACTGGTTATAGGCCATTGTCAGAATACCCTGTCGGCGTGGATATAGGAGGGTATAGGGAACAACTCAGTTCGTTCGCAAAAAAAATTATTCTGGAGCGCGCCCACTCCCCTTGGTATTTACGACAGCAAGCGTCACTTTTCCTAGCCACGCTCGGAGTGTACGCCTTTCCGCCGCAACCGACACCTGGAGTAGTTCCTTCGCCTGAATTGGTAAGGCACGAGAATTTGCACCTCGCGTTGCTTTATCAGCCGATGGAGCCGCAAAGATTTCTGCTCAATCTGCCACTTGCCTTGGTGGCTCAACAACTGGTGCCCAACATCCGCCGTTTCGGAGAATGGTTTGCAGAAGGCATGCTTAGGATACCGGACACTGCTAGCCAACAAGAAGCGGTGAAAACAATTGCCCGAGTGCGGCCTGACCTATTGCAAGTAGCACTAGCCACGCGTATTTCCAAACGCCAACCTTGGCGCGCGTTCGTCCCCGATGTACTACTGATGTCCACGGGACCGAAGCTGTCGAAGGTTATCGAAGATGATGCAACGCTAACTCTTCACCAACTTCTTTGTCACGCGGACAACAATTTCTCGCAAGAGAATTCCATTCTTCTTCTGGCAAAGACGCTGTTAACATATGAAGGTATTCAGGCACACCTAAATGCCGGCACAAGTGCAGCAGAGATACATCTTAAATGCAGAGATTGGGCATCTTTGAACGCTCTTCCAACTGAAAATATCTTAGAAGTTACTCATATTACTTCCCCGAAGGTTCAGCATGAGATTTACATGACTCCTCCGTGGGTGGCCTTAGATAAAGCCTGGCTGTATAGTCTGGGCAGAATTCTACGGTCAGCCTTTACAGGAGATTTCGATTTCACAAGCAATGGAATTTTGCTTACTGATGCTTCAGGAAGATATTCTGGAATTCGTAGTACTTGCTTCAACCGACGCTTCTCCATGCTAAACAACGCCCAAGGACTGCTAGATGAACCCGGACCAGTAACGCCTTGGTTATCAGGTCTGTTCTCGGCTTTGCTTCAATGGCCAGGAATATCCATGCGGCGCACCGGTTCCTTATCCGTAGGTAACGTCAAGACGGTAGACGAATTGCGCGAAATTATTGATGACCGGATCGCAGTCCAAAGGAGTCTGTATGCGGCGCGTAGCAAAACACCAGTTTATGTCGTTCCGACCTCCCCGGATACGGCTCTCATAAATAGACCCATGCGGGTCGCGGTAGTACAGCCTATGCTCCCACGACGTGACGAATTTAATCCGAAGGAACCAACGCGATGGTCCTCGGAGGACATGGCGCGTCACGAGCAACATTTAGCTCAAGTTTGTAGACTGGCAAACCATAAGGTGCGCAGTTGGGAGTCAGCAAAGAAGCACTCAAAGGCGAGCGAAAATGGGCCACGTGTGGACCTTATTGTTTTCCCAGAGCTGTCAGTCCATCCGAAGCATCTTTCTTATTTGGAAGCGTTATCGGATGCCACTGGCGCCTGCATCTTCGCGGGTCTAACGTTCCAGCACTCCGATAAGGTCAAGGGAGTGGTAAATCAGGGCCTATGGCTCTTGCGAACCTCAACCCCTGACAGCGGACGACGGATTGACTACGTCTGGCAAGGTAAAAAGCACCCAACAAAGCCGGAGGCTGCGATGGGGGTGAAGGGCTATCGCCCGCACATCACGCTCGTTGAGTTCCCAATAGGTGCGAATACGCCGACGCGAATTGCAGCGGCGATCTGCTATGACGCCACTGACTTAGACCTACTTGCGGACCTTCGCCAGCAGTCCGACATGTTTGTCGTCTCGGCATTGAATCAAGATGTGAACACCTTTGACAACATGGTTGCGGCACTTCACTTCCATATGTACCAACCCGTGATTCTTTCGAACAGCGGGGAATTCGGTGGCTCGACAGCTCAAGTTCCATTGCCTAAGCATGAGAAGTTGGTGGCACACGTCCACGGAAGCAATCAGGTTGCGGTAAGCATTTTCGAAGTTGACCCATCCTTGTTCAAGACTTTGGTTACTGGCCCGATGCCGCAAGAGTTGAAAAGCGCGCCGGCGGGCTATTCCGGACGACCAACAAAGACTTAAGCTATAGGAGAGATAAACATTAATAATCGCAATAACGATTTATATCGTTTAGCACGATTATCACCTCCCTTTATCTCGGACGACAGCCCAAATACCGCCCGCAACTATTGACCTGCAGCGCTACTCAGCTGGCACTAGCGCTTGCGTTCAACCGGCAGCCTGACCAGCTCCCAGCCGAGCTCACGGCGAATCTGCACGGGATCGGGCGGCGGGCGCCGCTGGGCAATCTCGGTGCGCAGCCAGTTGCGCACGCTTTCCTTGGTCGGTTGCTTCCGCTTGTCCATTGCTGATCCTCGTGAACGGGGCCCGCGACGGGCCTGCTCCATCAACGCCAAAATGCGGCTGAAGTTGACCGGCGCAATGCTAGAATGCGACGCTTTTACACTTAGTCACAATCATCGCCATGGCCAAACCCGCCCGCTTCCTGACCTTCAAATGCGACAAATGCAGCAAACCCGTCCAGGTACAACTGCAGAAAGTTTCGGCCTGCTCGCATATCCAGCCTTACCTGGGCGTGTGCGCCTGCGGTGAAGCCAAGCGCTATGCCACTGGCGACAGGCACGCCGTCGAATCGTTCCTGACTTCGGCCGACGCCAGCTGGTCGCATCACCACTAAGCCTGAGCGAAAGCAAAATAATGTCGATAGGCAACAGAAAAATATTGACAGCTCAGGATTAAAGTTATCTAAAACGGTGCCGATATTGCTAGTGTTACCACTCAATATCTCGCACCGCCATGCCGCCGCTGTTCAGCCAGGGTCCCCGCCCGCTTGCCCCCACTGCCGTTGCGGCCACGCCGTCTGCGGGCGGGCGGTCTGCGCATGCGCAGACCGCACCGGCCAGCGGCAAGGTGGCCGCACCGCTGGCGGTGGTCGAACGGGTCTCGTCGCAGCATGACAGCGTGCGCCTGTCAGCCGAAGCGCTGAGCTCGCGCGGCGCGCAGGATGCCGCCAAGACCACCCTGGATATCGCCCGCCAGTTCCTCGGCAGCTTCGCCAGCGAAACCTTCGGCGACGGCAGCGCCATCCGGCTCGACCATGTCACGCTCGACAGCGCCGCCAGTTTTTCGGCCAGCGCAGCCCTCACCAGCACGCCGGACGGCAGCAGCGCCAGCGCCGCCCTGTCGCTGAGCCAAAGCGCCCACTTCCTCGGCACCGGCCAGATCGTCACCGAGGACGGCCAGCGCTTCGACGTCGACATCGAAGTCAACTACGAAGCGACCATCAGCGCCGCTGCCGGCACCACGAGCGAAGTGCGGGCCCCGGACGAGAGCGCCCTCACCGGCAAGCAGCTCCCGGCCATCAAATTCCCGGGCAGCCTGGGCGACCTGTTCAAGCTGCTGGGGCGCCAATTGTCGGCCGAGGACGACGTCAACGGCCGCCTGAGCCTGCGCCTGATGCGCCTGGTCGACCGCGCCGCCCTGCTGGCGCCGCGCCTGCAGGCCGATGAAGTCAAGGCCACGCCGGCTGCGCGCCAGCTGGCCGCCAGCGCTTACGCCAGCGCGCCGGCAGCCGCCGACGACTGACCGGCGTTCCACCCTCCCGTATAATGCTGCCTCCCGCGCCTCGCGCGGCTTGCGCGCTCGCGCCCGCCTTTTTTTCGATCGGTTCCCATGCAATCACCTGTTCCCGGCGACGCTCCCGCGCGCATTCATTGGCTTGAAGACGAGGCTGCGCGCAGCGCGCGCTGGCGCTCCGAAAGCGGCATGCCGGCACCGAAGAAAGTGGTGATCGCCGACGACCGCATGCCGGCCGATACCGCCTACCGGCTAGCCTGCGAAGGCACGGCACTGCTGTGGCGCGGCGACTTCCAGAACGCGCGCCAGCTGCTGCAGGCGCTGGCGCGCCGCGCCGATCACAAGGGCGGCAAGCGCGCCCGCCCGGCCAAGACCCCGGCCACGCCGCTCGAAGCCTTCCACCTGCACCGCCAAGCCCAGTCGCAGCGCGCGCGCACGCTGGCGATGCTGCTCATTCCCGTTGAAGCGGACTACAGCATTGCGCTGCGGCGCGCGCCCGACATTGCCCTGGCCTGCAACGAAGCCTACGGCGCCGGCGGCGAACCGTTCGTCGCCTCGCTGCGCGAGCTGCTGGGCCTGATCGGCGCGCACGAATGGCGCAAGAACGGCGTCGAGGTTGCCGCGCTGGGCGAACGCATCCACCCGCACTACGGCGTGTTCTCGCCGATTCGCGGCGAATACCTGCAGCTGGTCGCGGACGCGCCGCTGCCGCGCGAGCGCTCGCTGGCCTTCGATATCGGCACCGGCACCGGTGTGCTGGCCGCGCTGCTGGTCAAGCGCGGCGTCGCCCGCGTCGTCGCCACCGACATGGATGCCCGTGCGCTGCGCTGCGCGCGCGACAACCTGGTGCGACTGAGCCTGGACGACAAGGTCGAGGTGCTGGAAGCGGACCTGTTCCCGCCCGGCCGCGCGGCGCTGGTCGTATGCAATCCGCCATGGCTGCCGGGCCGTCCGAGCGCGTCCATCGAAGCGGCCGTGTACGACCCGGACAGCCGCATGCTCAAGGGCTTTCTGGCCGGCGTGGCAGAGCACTTGACGGCGGATGGCCAGGCCTGGCTGATCCTGTCCGACTTTGCCGAACACCTCGGCCTGCGCACGCGCGAACAGCTGCTCGAATGGATCGCCGCGGGCGGCCTGCGCGTGCTCGAGCGGCACGACATCAGGCCGCTGCATCCGAAGGCGACCGACCCATCCGATCCGCTGCACGCGGCCCGCAAACAGGAGCTCACCTCGCTGTGGCGATTAGGCATCGTGTGATGCTGCATTGCGGTATGGCGCGAACTCCTGTACAATTCTGGCCTCAGACGCGGGGTGGAGCAGTTGGCAGCTCGTCGGGCTCATAACCCGAAGGTCACAGGTTCGAGTCCTGTCCCCGCAACCAGACATTGCAAGCCCTTGAAGCCGTTCGCAGCTCAAGGGCTTTTGTGTTTTCGGGCGTGCCGCCCCCGCGCGCAATCAGGCTTGCCGCCGATGGGCCCGGAAACTGGCCAGTCCTTTGGCCGCCTGGGCCTGTATCGCATTGCGCACGATCGGCGTCCAGCCCAGCAGCACACCCTTCATCCCCAGCGCCTGGCGCGCCCACTTCCACAGGTCGAAGCGGTCGGCGTGGCGGACGATCTTGCCGTCCCTGAATTCAAAGCTGGCGTGGATGTCGTTCACCACCGTATTGCCGGTTTGCGAAAAAGTATAGGTGGCGATCCAGTGCGCCTTGCCCTGGCGGTCGTCGGCCTCTACGCCGTCAAACACCAGCGAAAAATTCTGCGCCTTGTTGATCAGCATGCGCCACATATCGCCCGCCTCCTGCCCGCGCAATGCAGGGAAGACCGGATCGCCAAACACGACATCGGCCGCGTAACAGCGCGCCATGGCCTCCGCGTCCAGCTTCTGGAAGGCCAGGTAAAAGGTTTTTATCAGCTCGGCATTGGGGTGCATGGGGCCTCTGTCGGAGTAGGAAAGCGTGATTGTTCTAGTTCCCACGGATTATGCAACACCGGTCCGGCCTTGTGCACTCATGGCAAGCTAGCGTAGAATTCGGCCATTCGGACGGCGTGAGCCGCCCTTGCAACTTAAAATTTTGAACTCAGCCCGACTCCCGCAGCCGGGCTTTGTTTTTACATCAGGTAGCGCTGCTTTAAGCGTTACCGCCCGCTAGTGCGATGAGAGACAAAAAAGATAACGCGACCTACGATCTGCCGGGGTTCGGCCCCGCGCCTGCCATCGTCATCAGCGCGCCGGAACCGAAGCGTTCCGTGGCGCGTCCCCGCCGTTCCTCGCTGAAACAGGAACAGCTCGAACTGCTCGAACCGACCGACACCACCGGACTACCGGTCTGGCGCCGCGACGAAAATACCGATTTGACCGGCTTGCCAGTCTGGGCTTCGGCTTAATACTGTCGTCCCCGGCCTGGGCGGCCCCTGTTAGACTTGGCCCTTCCCTATTGCCCCGACCGCTGACCCATGATGCAAGCCACCGCCTTCTCCTCCCTGCCGCTGTCCGACACCTTCCTGGCCAACCTCGATTCGCTCGGCTACCGCGAGATGACGGCGATCCAGGCCGCCAGCCTGCCCGCCGTGCTGGAAGGACGCGACCTGATCGCCCAGGCCAAGACCGGCAGCGGCAAGACCGCCGCGTTCGGCATCGGCATCCTGCACAAGCTGAACCCGGCCTGGTTCGCCATCCAGGGCCTGGTCATGTGCCCCACGCGCGAACTGGCCGACCAGGTGGCCAACGAGCTGCGCCGGCTGGCGCGCGGCGAAGGCAATATCAAGGTGCTGACCCTGACCGGCGGCGCGCCGATGCGCCCGCAGATCGCCTCGCTGGAACACGGTGCGCACATCGTGGTCGGCACGCCCGGCCGCATCCGCGACCATCTGGGCCGCGGCACGATCGACCTGTCGCGCGTACAGACGCTGGTGCTGGACGAAGCGGACCGCATGACCGACATGGGCTTTTACGACGAAATCGCCGGCATCGTCGACGCCTGCCCGCAGCGCCGCCAGACCCTGCTGTTTTCGGCCACCTACCCGGACGACATCCGCCGCGCCACCGAGCCCTTCCTGCGCGACCCGCTCGAAGTCGTCGTCGAAGCCCAGCACGGCGGCGACCAGATCGAGCAGCGCTTCTATGAAGTCGGCTTCGACGAGCGCGATCAGGCGGTCGGGCGCCTGCTGCGCCACTTCAAGCCGGTGTCCACCCTGGCCTTTTGCAACACCAAGGTGCATTGCCGCGAACTGGCGGCCGAGCTGCAGGCGCAAGGCTTTTCCGCGCTGGCCCTGTACGGCGAACTGGAACAGCGCGAGCGCGACGAAATTCTGGTGCTGTTCGCCAACCGCAGCTGTTCGGTACTGGTGGCCACCGACGTGGCCGCGCGCGGGCTGGACATCGCCAATTTGGGCGCGGTGATCAACGTCGACGTCTCCAAGGATACCGAAGTGCACATCCACCGCGTGGGCCGCACCGGCCGCGCCGGCGAATCGGGCCTGGCGCTGTCGCTGTGCGCGCCGAACGAGAAAAAATGGGTGCGGCTGATCGAGGATTATCAGAAAGCACCGGTCCAATGGCACCGGCTGGACGAACTCGCCGGCGACCAGGACCCGGCCGAGCCGGCGCCGATGGTCACGCTGTGCATCCAGGGTGGCAAAAAAGACAAGCTGCGTCCCGGCGACCTGCTCGGCGCCCTCACCGGCGACGCCGGCCTGAGCAAAGAACAGGTCGGCAAGATCAATGTGTTCGAATTCCAGACCTATGTGGCGCTCGACCGCCACGTGGCGCGGCAGGCGGTGCAGCGCCTCAACGGCGGCAACAAGCTGGGCGCCGATTTTGGCAACATCAAGGGCCGCAGCTTCAAGATGCGCTTTATCGATATGTAAAAGTGAAACAAAGCCACATTCGCGGATGCGTTACTGTCGCGAATCTGGCATTATTGCCGTACATAAACACCGATCGTGTACGGGCCATTTCGATGAACAATGCCGCTGCTTTCCCTGACAACGAGTCACTTAGGCAAGCTTTCCTGCAGGGAGCGGGACTGGCCGGCGATGCCGTTGCCGCGCTGACGCCCGAGATGATGGAACTGCTCGGCAAGCTGCTGGCCAGTTCGCTGCAAGGCACGATCGACCAGCTGGCGCTGCGTTCGCTGGTCCGGAAGGAGGCCGAGGCCGACGTCACGATGGTGGTGGTACGCAACAACAATCCCCTCAAGTTTTTCCCCGATAGCCAAACCGTGCTGACCCAGATGCTGCGCAAGAAGATGCCCGGTTTCATGGAACCGCTGGAAGCGCTGGACGATGCGCGGCGCGACCTGCGCGCCCATCAGCGCGGCGTGGTGGCCGGCACGCGCGCCAGCGTGGACAATCTGCTGCAACGGCTCGATCCGCAGCGCATCGAAGCGTCGCTGCCGGCGGGCGGGCTGATGGATTCGCTGATCGCCTCGCGCCGCCCGGCGGCGGCGTGGGACCGCTACAAACAGCAGTACGCCGGCGCCCGCGGCGATGCCGGCGATCCGTTCAAGGGCGCCAGCTTCCGCAGCGCCTACGAGCAGGCATCGGACGACCATGGCTGACAGGGTGCCGCGCCTGGCCTGGGCCAGCATCAGCGAGACCGGCGCGCGCGCCGCCAATGAGGATGCGCTCGGCCATGCCGAACGGGCCGGCAGCACCTGCTTTGTGCTGGCCGACGGCGCCGGCGGCCACGCGGCCGGCGAAGTGGCCGCACGCCTGGTCACCGATGCGGTGACCGGCGCGTTCGCGCATGGCGCGCCGCTGGCCGATTGCGCCCGCGCCGCCAGTGCGGCGGTGGCGCAAGGCCGTGCCGGTAACCCGCGCTACGGCGACATGAGTGCGACCCTGGCCGCCTGCATTATCGACTGCGACTGCACCGGCGCGCGCGCGCAATGGGCGCATCTGGGCGACAGCCGCATCTACCTGTTCCGCCAGCAGCGCGTGCACGCGGTCACGCGCGACCACAGCCTTTCCCAGCAACTCGTCGATGCCGGGCTGGCGCGCGCCGACCAGCTGCGCGTCCACCCGCAGCGCAATATCCTGTTTGCCGCCATCGGCGCCGAAGGCGATACCGGCATGGCCCTGAGCGAAGCGGCCGCGTTGCTGCCGGGCGACGCCCTGCTGCTGTGCAGCGACGGCTTGTGGGAATGGGTGCTGGAAGACGACATGCTGGCCACGCTGGCGGCGAGCAGCGGCTGCGCGGACTGGCTGCGGGCGATGTGCGCGCTGGCCGATGCCGCCAACGCCCGCTCGGGCAAGGCGCGCGATAACTATTCGGCCTACGCCATTCAGGTGCTGGAGGCGCAGGCATGAGCATCGTCCCCGCCGGCTCGGAAAACTGCCTGCCGATCGGCACCCGCCTGTCGGACTTCGAGATCACCGGCGTGCTTGGCGAAGGCGGCTTCGGCATCGTCTATCTGGCGTTCGACCACGCGCTGCAGCGCACCGTCGCGATCAAGGAATACATGCCGGGCGTGCTGGCCGCGCGCGGCAGCGACCATAGCGTGGCGGTGCGCGCCGAACGCCATCAGGAGACCTTCAATGTCGGCCTGAAAAGCTTCATCAACGAAGCGCGCTTCCTGGCGCAGTTCGACCATCCGTCGCTGGTGAAGGTGTACCGCTACTGGGAAGAGAACCAGACCGCGTACACGGCCATGAAGTATTACGAAGGGCGCACCGTCAAGCAGATCGTGGGCGCGGCGCCGGCCAGCGTGACCGAGGCCTGGTGCCGCGCGCTGGTGCGCCAGATTCTCGAGGCGCTGGAGATGCTGTACACGATGAACATCGTGCACCGCGACGTTTCGCCCGACAATATCATCGTGCAGGACAATGGCGAGGCGGTGCTGCTCGACTTCGGCTCGGCGCGCCAGATCATCGGCGACCGCACGCGCGGTCTGACGGTGATCCTCAAGCCCGGCTACGCGCCGGTGGAACAGTATGCCGGCGACGCCTCGCTCGACCAGGGGCCGTACACCGACATATACGCGCTGTCGGCGGTGATCTACTTCGCCATCGTGGGCGAGCCGCCGGCCACCTCGATCGCGCGCATGGTCAAGGACCCGCTGATACCGCTGCGCGACCGCGCGCCGGAGGGCTTCGGCGACGCCTTCCTGTCGGCCATCGACCGCGGCCTGTCGGTGCTGGCGCACGACCGTCCGCAAACCATCGATGCCTTCCGCGCGCTGCTCGATATCCCGACCGTGAACGCCATGCCGGCGCGCCCGCCGCAACGGATCGCGACCGTCGAGCACGCGATCCAGACGGTGCGGGTGCGCCCTGCTGCCGCGGCGGCGGCGCTGGTGGCGATCGAGGTCACGGCGCCCACACGGCCACGCTGGCATGCGAAGGTGGCCGCGGCGACGCTGCTGGCGGCGATGCTGGGCGCGGCCTATGCGCTGCTGGGCAGCGCCGGCGACGTGCTCAAGCCCGCGCCCGCGCTACCCGCCGCGACGGTACGCCCTGCGCCGGCGCCGACGCCGCCGGTGCCGGCCGCGACCACGCCCGAGGCCGAACCGGCGCCGGCGCCCGAACCTGAACCCGAGCCGGCAGCGGTGAAGCCGCGCCCGGCGCCAGTGGCCACCGCCACCTACACGCTGGCGGTGCAGCCATGGGGCACCGTCTATGTGGATGGCAAGCAGCGCGGCGCCAGCCCGCCGCTGAAAAAGCTGGCCCTGCCGGCGGGCCGTCACAAGATCCGGATCGTCAACCCCAGCTTCCCCGATTACGCGACGCAGGTGAACGTGACGCCCGGCCAGGCTGGCGCCATCGCCCACGACTTCGCCGCATCGGCCAACAACTAAGTGATTGTCATGATTCGAATTCGCCTTTTCCTGTTAGCGTCCGCGGTTTTGCTGGGCGGGTGCGCATCCGCGCCTCCAGCGCAAGTGCCACCGCCACCACCGCCGGCGGCGCCGGCCCCGCCCGCCGGCCAGAGCATCCTCAACGACGGCATCGCCCTGTATAACAACGGCCAGTACAACGAAGCCATCAAGCGCCTCGCGGCGCCGGAGATTGCGGCCGCCGGCAAGGCGGCCCAGCTGGCTGCGCTCAAATACACCGCATTCAGCTACTGCGTCAGCAACCGCGCGACCCTGTGCCGGCAGCAGTTCGAGAAGGCCTTCAAGCTCGACCCGGCATTCGATCTGGCGCCAGGCGAATATGGGCACCCGCTGTGGGGTCCGCAGTTTGCAAGGGCAAAGAAGGCAAAATAAACCCCTGTCGTCGCCGCGTTCGCGCGGACGACAATCAAAAAAAACGCCGGCATCAGCCGGCGCTTTTTTATGACGAAGCAGGCGATCTTAGTTACGGATCACGCGCTTGTATTCGTTGGTGCGGGTGTCGATTTCGATCAGGTCGTCGGTGCTCACGAACAGCGGAACCTGCACCGTGTGTGCTTTCGATTCGATGGCGTTTTCCAGCTTGGCTTCCTTGAGCACGTTACCCGAGGTGTTGCCTTTGACGGCAGGCTCCGAGTACGCCACCTTGCGCACGATGGTGGTCGGCAGTTCAACCGAAATGGCCTTGCCGTCGTAGAACACGGCTTCGCATTCCATCCCGTCTTTCAGGTAATTCAGCGCGTCGCCCAGGTTCTCTTCTTCGATCTCGTACTGGTTGTACTCTTCATCCATGAAGACGTACAGCGGGTCGGCGAAGTACGAGTAGGTGACCGGCTTCTTGTCCAGCACTACCACGTCGAACTTGTCGTCGCCGCGGAACACGTTCTCCATCGGGCTGTTGGTCAGAAGATTTTTCATCTTCCACTTGTAGGTGAAGCCCGTGCGGCTCGAACCGTTGACGTCGGAACGCAACACGATCATTGGCTTGGCGTCGACCATAATGATGTTGCCAACACGAATCTCTTTTGCAGGTTTCATAGAAAGAATACGTAAAAGGGTTGCAGTAAAATCATCTGTCGCCCCAGGCGACATGCGCTGGCAGCTTACGTTTGATCGGTTAAAACACTAACCGGGCATTATACCCGAGTTTTCGCACGTCAACGACGCAGGGAAGCCGCAAATGCCAGCAAATTGCGGCTCATTTCGCCGTTCTGATCCATTTCGCATTGCCAGCCGGCGGCGTGGACGCGCAGGCGTTCCAGATCGGCATGCAAGGCTGACCACAGGCTGCTCCAGTCGGCATCCGCGCCCGCGCTGGCGCCGTTCCAGCGCAGCGCCGTGGCGCTCAGGCTATCGAAGCTGCCGGCATAGCGCCGCAGGAAGGCGCGCAGCTTTTTGTGATGCAGGTTTTCATCCTGCGGGTAGATGTGCCATATAAAAGGCCGCTGGGCCCACTGGGCGCGCACGAAGGAATCCTCGCCGCGCACGAAGTTCAGGTCGCAGGCCCACAGCAGCCGGTCGTAATCCGGCTGGGACACGAAGGGGATCACGCGCACGGTGAGCGCACCCTGGGTCGCGCCGTGCCGGAGAAAGGCTTCGACCGGCGCGCGCGCCACCCCCTCGGGCACCAGGCAGGTGACCGGTTCGGCGCCATCGCGCCAGGCCTCGAACAGCGCGCCGACCGGTGCGTGCGGATAACAGAACAACGATACCTTCAAGGCCGCCATGTCCTGCGCGTTCAGGCCCAGCCCGGCCAGGTAGGCCTGCTGCGCAAGCGCATCGGCCTGAAAAGCGCGGCGCTCGGCATCGAGCCCGGCTTCGCGCAGCAGCCCGCCGGTTTTCGCCGTGAAGCCGGGGAAGAAGAAATGCTTCACCAGCGGCAGGCGCGGATGGGTGGAGGGCAAGGTGTGGCAGCCTTCGACCCACTCCTCGGCGCTCAAGCCTTCCAGGTTCAGCCACACCGGCTTGGGCGTGCGCCGCGCCATGGCGCCGATGTAGCCCTCGGGAATATCGCAGCCGAAAAATTCGATCACGATGTCGGCAATGTCGGCCGGCTCGAACTGGCCGTCCTGGCCGCGCCAGTGACGCACGGTGACGCCTTCCTGGCGCTGCTCATCGGCATGCACGTCGAGCGGCGGCCAGATGCGCTGGAAACTGGCCAGGTCGTCGACCCAGAGCGTGACGGCCACGCCATGCTCGCGCCGCAGCTGGCGCGCCAGGCGCCAGCAAATGCCGATGTCGCCGTAGTTGTCGACCACCTTGCAGAAAATCGCCAGCGATGGCGCGCCGGTATTGGAATCTAGATCTGTCATCGCGCACATGATAGCCGATGGCAGCGGGCCCGGGTGTCGGCCACCGGAAATCGCGGTCAAACAAAGACCTTAAGTACTTAAACTATTTATCACCCCGCCCGGTCCAATCCCTACCAGTGTGCAGGGGCTTGCGCTTTCAACGGCGCGTGGCGCCGCCTGCGACAACTGGCATCGCGCCGCCTGCGCTGCGCATGAGCGCACGCAGGCACTGACAGCAACTTTCAACAGCAACAATAAGGAGAGTGAAATGAATGAATTTCAAACTGGTGGATATGGTGCAGGTATCAGTGGGCAGCAATATGCGCCACAAGGTTTCTTCGGCAGCATGTTGGGGGCGCCGCTGGGCGGTCTGATCGGGCGCGGCATCGGCGGCCTGTTGGGCAACCAGCAACTGGGCGGCCAGATCGGCAATTGGGCCGGCGGCATCGGCGGAACGCTGCTGCCGTTCGGCGCGGACCCGGTCAGTGCAGCCTATCAGCAACAGCAACAACAGCAGCAGCAACAACTACAGCAGATTCAGCAGCTACAGCAGTTACAACAGCTGCAGCAGCAACAGCAGCAACAGCAGCAGCTGTCGCCGCAAGGCTGGTTCGGCAACCTGATCGGATCGGTCGCCCAGCCCATCGGCAGTGCGGTCGGCGGGCTGTTCGGCCAGTCGGGCATTGGCAGCACCATTGGCGGCATGGCCGGCCAGCTGGGCCGCCTGCTGCCGTTCGGCGCCGATCCTACCTCGATCGTGCAGGCCCATCAGGCGCAAAACCAGGTCCTGCAGCAGCACGTGCAGCAGCTGCAACAGCAACTGCAACAGATTCAGCAACAGTACAGCCAGCTGGTACAAAGTCTCAGCCAGCAGGCAGGCCAGGGCCAGATCGCGCCGCAAGGCTGGTTCGGCAACCTGATCGGACAGATCGGTCAACCGCTGGGCTCGGCCATCGGCAGCGCCTTCGGCAATGCCAGCCTGGGCAGCAGCATTGGCGGCGTAGCCAGCCAGCTCGGCCGCATGCTGCCTTTCGGTAGCGATCCGGTGTCGCAAGCCTATCTGCAGCAGGCGCAGCTGGCGCAACAGCAGGCCCAGCTTGGCCAGGGCAATACGTATTACCCGAGCCAGGGCATGCAGTACAGCCAGCAGCCAACCTTGCACTAACACGCCGGCAGCAAGCAGCGTACCGCTCGCGCCGGAGCCTGTCGGACCTGGGCGATCCCAGGTCCGACTGGCTCACAGGCGGGAGCGGCTTGCCGTGCGATGAGCACGGTCGTCGATCACCTGTCAAAAGGAGAGCAGCATGACAGCATCACCGATCCGCTACATCGTACGGGCGCGCGACGAGCGCGACGCCAGCGACGCGCTGGCCGCATTCATGCGCAGCATCGACGGCGATCCCCACATCGCCCTGGTGGACCGCATCGGTCCGCATGACCAGCCCCATACCCTTGTCATCAGTGTCGCGCAGGACCAGGCGGCCGCTCTCGAAGCGCGCATGCGCCAGACGCCGCAGCTGGTGTTCGAGCGCGACCGGCCGCTGTCGCTGTTCTAGCGGCCTCACACCACGGCTCCGGCCGGAAAGGAATAGCACATGCCAAAGAATCCCAATCCAAACGGCGGACCGGATGGTTCGTCCGACATATCCCTGCCGTCGCAGGACGCGACCGAGCACGGCGCTGCCGAGGCGCCGGGCGTCAATGCGGCCGCCCCCGAAGAGAGCCAGAGCCGCGCCGGCCCGGCCGGCGGACGCAAACTCGGCGAACGCAAGAAGCAGTTCCTGATCGCCCCGCGCGCCATCCCGGCGGGCGGCCTGCATACGCTCGGCCTGGCGCCGCTGTCGCTGTCCAGCGTCGAAGAGACGCTGCGCAAGAATCCCGATATCGAGATCGTTGATACCGTCGGCCCGCGCAACACCATGAGCATGCTGTCGGACGGCATGGGCGGCGCGCAGGGCGTGCTGGTGGCGCGCATGACCGAGCAAAAGGCCGGCGCCCTGCACCAGCAGGCACAAGGCCGCCTGCTGGTCGAGCGCGACCAGCACCTGGCGCTGATGGATGCGCCCGCATATCTGCGTCCGGCCTTCGTCAGCAACGTCACGCCCGCCGCCGGCCCGGCCTTCACCACCATCATCCAGGTGATGGGCAAGGATGGCGCACCGGTGCCCGATTGCGAAGTGTCGCTGTTCGGCAGTCTGCTGCCGGCCAGCGCCACCACCGACGCCAGCGGCCAGGCCCTGATCTCGCTGGCCGGCGAAACTGAAGCCTCGATCCGTGGCCTGTACATCAAGCCGAAAGCCGATTACTGGAGTTTTTACAACCGCGATCCCGATCTCAGCGCGGACGAGGCCAACGTGGTCACGCTGCGCGCCTTGTCGGACTGGCCACCGCTGGCCGGCTTCCCGCGCCAGAAAGCCTACACCTGGGGGCAGAAAGCCATGCGGCTCGATCAGCTGCCCGCCGAATACCGCGGCCAGGGCGTGCGGGTCGCCGTGATCGACTCGGGCATCGCCACCACCCACGAAGCCCTGAACCGGGTCCGCGCCGGCTTCGACGTCATCAACAAGAAAACCAATCCGAACGGCTGGACCGACGACCAGCTCGGCCACGGCACCCACTGCGCCGGCATGATCGGCGCGGCCGACCTGGCCTTCGGCGTGCGCGGCTTCGCGCCCGAAACCGAAATCCACGCCTGCAAACTGTTCCCGGGCGGCCAGGTCAGCCAGCTGATCGACGCGCTCGAATACTGCATCGACAAACAGATCGACGTGGTCAATCTCAGCCTGGGCGGTGCGGAAGTGTCCGAAGCGCTCGAGCAGCAGATCGTGCGCGCCAGGCGGGCCGGCATCGCCTGCATTGTCGCGGCCGGCAACTCGGGCGGACCGGTGCAGTATCCGGCATCCTCGCCCAATGTGCTGGCGGTGGCGGCCGTCGGCAAGCTCGACGAATTCCCGCCGGACAGCTACCACGCCCAGACGATCAGCCAAAACATCGACGCGAACGGCTATTTCAGCGCCGGCTTCAGCTGTTTCGGACCACAGGTGGCCGTGTGCGGCCCCGGCGTGGCGATCGTCTCGACGGTACCGCCGAACAATTATGCCGCCTGGGACGGCACCTCGATGGCCGCACCCCACATCACCGGACTGGCCGCACTGGTGCTGGCGCACCACCCCGAATTCCAGGGGCCGTTCAAGGCGCGCACGGCGGACCGGGTCGAGCGCCTGTTCCAGCTGATCAAAATGAGCGCGCGCCGCGTCAGCCTGGGCGATCCGAGCCGGATTGGGCTGGGTCTGCCCGATGTCCTGGTGGCGGTCGGCCTGCAGGCGCCGGCGTTCAGCCAGGCCCTGGTGGCGCAGGCACTGAGCCGCCAGATGACGTCGCAGGGCATGCTGGCGCCGTGGATGGCGCCGGTGATGGCGCGCGGCCCGCAATTCGAGGCCATGGCGCTGGACCCGACCCAGTACAACCCCTTCATGGGCGGGGGCCTGATGCAGGGCGGCATGGATGCCCTGCCCTTCGGCTTCGGCGGTCATCCGATCTTCGCGCGCCAATGGTGAGTGCAATAGCAAAAAGCCGCCCGAAGGCGGCTTTTTGCGTACGACTCACTACTGTCGAATCCTGGCGTCCCCTAGGGGATTCGAACCCCTGTACTCACCGTGAAAG
>CAMLIL010000044.1 GCA_946480015.1 uncultured Oxalobacteraceae bacterium
GCCTGGGGGAGTTTGACCTGGCCAAAGGTGGGGGAATTTAACCTGGCCAACGGGGAGGCAAAGCCAGGATTGAAGACAATGATCCCGAAAGAAAGATTAACCAAACGATCAAGCCGATTCTGCGGCGCATGGGAGTGTTCCGGTAAACGGTAGATGCGGCTCAAGAGCCGCGTCGATTTTTTTATTCGGTCGCTACGCCGACAATGTGGACTTCTTCAACACGATAAGGAGTTACACAAACATGAACGGACAACCCAATAGCCTGCCAACAACCGGCTACATTCGCCTTTCGGGCGTATTGACCGCATTCCCAGTCAGCAAATCCACCTGGTGGGCTGGCGTAAAATCTGGCCGTTACCCTGCGGGTCACAAGCTGTCGCAGCGCGTTACTGCATGGCGCGTCGAGGATATCCGCGCACTGATCGCAGAGGTGGCGGCATGAGAACCAATCCAATCTGGCACCCGATCATCGGCAGCGGCTACTACCCAATCAACGACGAAGAACTGGAGATCGAACTCGCTGGCGCTGAGATCGTCGAGTCCAACGCAATGTTTGGAACGTTCACGCTGATTGTCGGCTACCGCAACAAAGCTTTTTCTGCTGATGGCGAGACTGCGCAACCATTCCTGTGCATCCAGAATCATGCAGCCGGGCTGCCTCACCTGTTCACGTCGAAGGATTAAGCATGGATCAAACTATCTCCCTTGATGCTGACATGGCCGACCTGTTGCAGGCACACGCTGAGTTGACGGGCCTCTCGCCTAGCGAATTGATCAGCCGCCTGTTGAGCGCCCATTTGCCTGGACTGCACGAATTGCTGGCGCTGGTTAGCGCCCACCCGGAAGTCCGTGAACAGGCCGCGAACCTCTTGCAGAGTTTCGGCCCGGAGTCCTTGGCCGACGGAATCAAGTGCATCGCACCAGCAGGTTACGAAATGCTGAGCGAGCAGTTTGCGCGGCAAGTGGCGCAGTTCATTGCTCCATCACAGGCTGCACGTTGATGATCCCACGAAGCCCCGCAACGGATACCGTTCAGGGCTTCGCTCCTCTCGCATCGCTGCTGTGCCAGGTCGCGCCTGAAAAGCTCATCCAGGCACAGCGGCGACTGGAACGGGTAGGGCGCGAAGACTTGATTGGCAGATTCCGTGAAGCCTTCGCCAACGACAAGCGGCTGGTCGCACACATCATGTCTGTCGAGTTGACATGGCGCGGCGTGCCGCCGTGCTTTCGACACGCGTGCTTGGCATGGGATGGTGCCAGCGTCAGCCAGCGGTATGACCTGCTTATGGCAGATCTAGCCTGGCTGCGAAGGTGGCACTCGGATCACGCGAAGGTCGTCAGATATCGGCGATGCAGAGTTCTGCTCGCAGGCAGCGACACGCAGTTTCATAGGGAGGCCGAGTATGCCTATTGGGGTGGGCGACGCCCTGCCTGGAAGCTGGTTGGCTCGCTGAGCCTGACGGAATACCAGCAGTGGGACTGTGCGTGGCTTCGCTCGACTCCAATTAGGAAGAGGACGGCACTGATCGAAACTGCCAGCAACGGGGTTCTGGAGGCGTTGCGGGCCGACCTGCAAGCCACGCGGCGCACCGTTGCCTTTGGTGAGCTGGAAGCCGACGCTGCATTGCGACGCCGCCATGCTCTGTGGCGCTGCGAGCGCATTGTCGGAGAGAACAGCCCATCCGCAATTGCGGCTCGCTATACCCAACTGACCGGCGATCCGATCACCCGTCAATTGGCTGCAAAGCACCTTGAGAAAATGCGGACGGCGCTTGTGAGATCGAAGCTGACTTGATGAGCTAGGAACGAGGTGACGTATGGTCTTTTGGGGAATGAAATTCCCCATTATTTCCGTCACCCATCCATCGACCGGCAACGCCCCGCAAACTGTCGAAATCAGGGGGTGACGGAAAGAGATGAGTTGGGATGTCATTTCTGAAAAACCCCGTCACCGGTCAGCCTTACATCTGCTGTCACCCTTCAACCGGTGAGAACTGGCGCGCAAGAGACGCGCAATCATTCCACCGCCAAAGTGACAAACCCTCATCGGCGCTGGGTTTATGGGAGCCGCTACTTATAGAGGAACAATTTATGCGCCAAATAACACTTAAACAGCTCGCTGACATCTTGGAAGTTATGACCATCACTCAGTCCATCGACGACGGTTTTGCCATTACCCACCACGGGCGTGTCGAAGGACAGCCGACAATCGCTATCTCGACATGGGGTGGCGATGGTGGCTGTTACATTATTCAGTGACCTTGCAGCTAAATGGCGGTGATTAGGCCGTGCCGAGCCTGCCCCGCTTAACCTGCTCTTCTGGTCACAGCGACTTGAGACAAGAGACCGAGATACCGCTTCAGCGGTGGGCATTGAGTTGCCTGCCCAATTTGACTGAGTTGCGCATTGAACTGGCCACGCATCCAGCAGCCAAGCAGGTGGCCGGTTCGCGAGGGCTTAAGATCGAATTGGAGATAAGCCAAATCCGGTCGTCCAAGCTCAATAGCCCTGGCTTCGAGCAGGTCGTAAAGGCGTATTTTTGCCTGCTCCAGGCCTTCCTGTAGCGCAAATTCAAGATTAATTGTGCCTAGATCAGGCGGGATGGGCGATGACGAAAATGTCACCGCGCCGGAATTCATTGCTTCAAGCGGGCGCTTGGTTAAAATAAAATACTCGGAAACAAACTCGTCCGGGTTTCGCTCGTAAGATGCGTTGACGACATAGCTTTCGCCCCATAGTCCGGCAGGAAGCCCACCAATAGAATATACGGCATAAGGTGAGGTCGAATTGCTCATGTATTTCCCTTAATAAAGACGTGTCTGGAGCGTAGCTCCAACATGCATGTCGGATGTCCCCGCCAGCGCGTCGGATTGACGTGAAGACGCTGCGTCGCTAGGGTCAATACTAAGTCCCGCGTTGATCTGACAGAAAATGAATGTCCTAGAAGCATAAGGTTATCACTGAACCCTTACCGTTTGTCAATCCGGAAAATTTCTGGCCGATCCTTATACATTTGTATTCGATTCCCTTATTTGACCTGGATAGCGGCACGCACTTGCTCTACCGTCAGCCAGCGGCGGGTAGAATGAACAACCCGATGGCAATTCGCACAGAGTAAAGCGAGGTCTTCTAATTTGGTTTTATCACCTTCCACAAGCGTATGGACTGGCTTGGTGTGGTGGGCCTCTATGAGGCCTTCCCCCGCACTGCCATACTTTACTGAGAAGTCGAATCCACATGCCTCGCAAGCCAATCTGCCATGCCTTTTCAATGCAGCCTTTTTACACTGATCTACAAGGGAACGGCTCCGCTCCCGAATACGGTGCATGCGCGTAAGAACTCTACCTTCTTCAGCCTCGACGATTTCAGATTCATCGGCGCCGTTAAGCGAACCGGATTGATTTGCCTCCACTGCCAGGTGGATAGCGCGCACGACGTCGCCCAATCGCAACATGTCCCCAGAGAATTCCGTCCAGACCAGCTCTTCATCCTTGTTCCCTCGAGTCAGCCCAACTTTACCATCACTTGTATATTCTGGATCGAAACGACGGAAATTCATCAATTTCATGTAGACGCCGTTGGCATTTCGAAATGTCTCAGTGGAAGGTTTTCCGAGCGCCACGCCCATTCTGTTTAGAAAGTCCGAAAGTTCTGTGACCTCCGCACTGCCTTTTCCAAGAGGTGACAAGCGATGCTGCAAGTAAAGATCGAGCGCTAGTATAAGTTCATCCCGGGACCAGATGGGGTTTCGCGCTAAGGTCGTGGAGTTTTCCTCATTCGGCGTTTTTGGTAGTGACTCGATAGATTCCATTACCCTGCCGGCGGACGTGTCAGATTGCTGGGAAAAGCAATCTGCGATTTCCTGAAGGGTGCATTCCTTGTTTCGATCAAAAGACTTAATCTTATTAATTTCTACTTTCGCGGATAGAATCCTACTCTTGTCAGGCGAAAGCTGGAAAATTTCGCCACTAGAGGCTCCGTCCGTCCAAACAAAAACGCAGCGAACGTCCCCATATTTCTCCCACATTATTGCCACACGACCGACTCGACTGAGAAGTGCTTTCGCACCATCTTTCTCATGAATTGCAGCAGTAAGACTCTGATGCCTAGTATGTTTTCGCCATGATGAACGATCATGCACAGCAACGAAGTTAATCAGGATCTCAGCACTAGGAGGAGCGAATTGGCGGATGTTTGGGAGGCCAAGCGTTCTACGGGAAAACCAAATGGCTCGCTCAGAGAATTCACTGGGATGGTCTAAGACAATTTGCTCATAAGACATTTCTTCTAAGTCCGCATCGACTAATGTCTGGTAACCCTGCGTGGTCTTTTTGCGCGAAACTGCTCGTTCAGCAGCGCCAAGTAAGCCACGATTGCGTAGTTGCTCCAAAGTGCGCCCGGGATATTTGCCTTGCTGGCGCATTATCCCGACATACTCACATACTGCTTGAACGATTTTTTCCTGGGCAGGTGATAGAGAAGTTAGATCTAAGCCTGTCTTTTCCGAGACTAGTGTTCTCGCGATCTTAGAAGCTCGATCAATAAGCGCAACAATTACTTCCTCGGTAAGACGATTTTTCGTGCGCGCATTGGCTTCAAATTGGCGCAATTCGTCCCAACTGACCAGGTTGCGGATTGTTCGTGCGACGTTCTCTTCCATGGTTGAATGCTACTCACTTTCTCGATCCGAAGTATTTTCGCTAGCCTACAGCCCTTTGAATAACTCACCGACGGAGATGCCGAACGCAACCGCTAGCCGCTCGATACCGTCAAGCGATAGGTTCGAGGTGCCGCGTTCGATTCGGCTCATGTAGCTCCGTGCGAACCCGCACGCGTCTGCGAAGTCTTCTTGCGAGACCCCCGCGTCGCGGCGTAGTTGGCGCACCCGTTCGCCCAATGATTTTCTCAGCGTATCCACGCCGACACTGTCGAGCAATGTATACTAAATCACCACGCTCCAATCGTGACATTTTCTTTGACATAAAATTTCAACTAGGAAGCTATGCAACTCAAGACCTTGACGCTATCTACCGCGCTGTCCTTGTCACTTTTCATTCTGTCCGGCTGTGGGAAATCGGCGCAAGAGGTGGAGGCGCAGCAGCGGGCGCTTGATGCCGACGAAGCGGTGGTGTCTTCATGCGTTTTCGACGCAGTTCTCCCCGTAAGTATTTCCTCGATGAGCGCACAGGAGACTTCCCAGATCTGCGAAAAGATGTCCAAGACCTTGGGACGGAAGCCATCGGTAAGACTGCTTAGAAGGCTGTCAAAGGCGGTGTCGTTGTTGCAGCAATCCGGTCGTGAGAGCGATGTATTGGGTAATGCCTATCAATTTATGCGTATCGCTGAATCGAGAGGTCAGTTGGGCAGCGACGACGCCATGATGGCTACGTTCGAAGTGGTGTTTAAGATCGTGAACAGCATGGACGGGCGCGTAACGGCGAGAGATTTGAATATCTACCTGAGCAACCTGGGAAGAGGTGCGAAAACTATCTCTGATGGCGGGCTGATCCACAGCGCTGCCGTGTTGTCGGTGATGAGGCAAGATCAAGGCGGTTGATGGGCAGAACTGGAGTGGCGGTTCGCGACGATGCGCGTGTTGCAAAACGACAACGTGGCAAGGCGAGTAAGGGTTATTTTTCAGATGCCCATCCCGGCACTGGACGGTTAGCGCCGCTGTCCTGCTGGGTAAATTTTATGACGGTATTAGTGACGGTATGTTTCATGATGTAAAGGAGAAAAGCCTGTATCTATGCGGGTTCTAAGGCATGATTCGACTTCCCCTCTCCGCCAGGAACAAAAAAAATGGCCTCCCCTGCGGGAGGCCATTTTTTTTGCTTCCGGACGGAGCGAGGGGGATTCGAAGACGCGCCCCTACGAGGGCGCGGCTCTCCGAATCGGCCGACTGCTGCCCGCCGTGCGGGCAGCGCCGCGCGCCGAGGGCGCGCGTGCAACTTCCAATCACTGCCGCTCTGCGGCAGCGGCGCGCGCAGCGCGCCCGCCCTTGCCTGCTCTCAATATACCTACCCAGTCGAGCTCTTCATGTCAAACCACGCTGGCGGCACCTCAAATGGCAACCTGGCCTGCCTTGCGACGGCGCTGCCCCAACGCAAGCAGTCCGGTAACAAATAGCATCGCGGAGCCTGGTTCGGGGACGTTGGTGATACCTTCGATGACATCGTTCTGGCAAGTTTCACCCCAGTGCAGCGCCACGTCGGCGGCACCGGCCAGCCGGGAGCCGGTCGTATCGAAAGTGAAGGTCAGGGACTTGTTAACATCGACCGCCCAGGTTCCGGTGATGTGCGTATTGATCGCGCTCGCCGACGCGGTATTGACCGCCGTCGCCTGGCCGTTGCGGTAGTAGCACTGGCTGCCGAGGGCGCAGTTCAGGAAGCTTCCCGAATTGAGGATGTTGGCCGTATTCGTTCCCGTGGCCAGATCGTAGAGCGTGAAACTGCCGCCGGTATTACTCCATCGGTTGTCCAGATTGAGCGCGTACGTCCACTTGGTGCCGTTGGCGGCGTTGTCCGCGTTATGGTGGGCGTCGCTGCCGAACGGGTTCCAGGAAGTGCCGAGGAACACGTCGCCATAGCCGATGCCCTGCGTGGCGGCCCACGTGTCGCTGCCCGCGTGGCCGGCAAAGTTGGTATTGATCTTGACGGTGAGCTTGCTGCCGGAACGCGTGATCTCGGCGCTGGCAACGTCATACATCGATTCGCCGATCACATCGCCGTAGCCATGGCCATCGGCGCCCCAATAACCGTTTGCCGTGTTATCGAGAATCAGCCCGGCGTGGGCTGCCGACGTGGCGGCAAACAGAACGGCGGCGCTGAAAAGCGAACGTAGAGTCGGCATATATTCCTTAGTGTCAATTTGATATTCATCAAAGCAATACTTGAACTATGCCAGAACAATTGCAATTAATCAAACTAAAGTTTCCTAATCGCCATATTGATTACGCAAGAAACAACAAATCCATCATCCCCCGGCGTCAATAATTGTCGGCGTAATCACAAACATCAGCTCGCGCTTCACCGACGTCGTCGAGGTGCGCTTGAACAGGTTGCCGACCACGGGAAGGTCGCCCAGCCATGGCGTCTTTTCCTTTTCCTGATTCTGGGTGGAACTCTGAAAGCCCCCCAGCACCAGCGTTTCGCCGCTGCGCAAGGTCACATTGGAGGTGACCTGATTGGTATTGATGGTCGGCCCGACTGCGGAAATGGCGCCCACGCTATCGTCGGTCAGCGCCAGATCCATGGAAATCGTGCCGTCGGGCGATACCAGTGCCGTGACGGCGATGCTCACCTTGGCGTCGATAAATTCGGTGGTCGTCACACCCTGCACGATCGACGGGCGCGAATACGGAATGCGCTGCCCCGACGACAGCACGCCGGGCTTGAAATTGGACAGCACCAGCTTGGGACTGCTGAGCAAGGTGGAATGGCCCGCCTCTTCCAGGGCGCTGATTTCCATGCCGATATTGATCCCGGCGGGCAGCTTATAAAACCCCAGCGCCAGGGTCGATGGCGCGCCCGGGGTCAGCGAATTGGTCGCCGGCAGCGACACCATGTTGGGAAAGGCCGACATGCCGGTGGTCGCCATGGCATTCATGTCGGCACTCGAAGCGGCCACCTGCACCCCGCTCTGCCGTCCCGTGGCCGCATTCATCAGATGCGAGGCGGTGATGCCGAAGCGCGCCCCCAGGCTCTTGCCGAAAAACTCGTCGGCACTGACGATCTTAACCTCGACCAGAACTTGCTTGACCGGCTTGTCGATGCGGCGCACCAGGTTTTCCACCAGCTGATGCTCGGCCTCCGTGCCTTTGACCAGCAAAATATTGCTGCGCGAATCGGCCACCACGCTGGAGGTCTCGCGCGCCAGCAAGGGGGCGTTCGGATCGCCGATCAAGGCCAGCAGGTCGCTCACGCGCAGATGGGTAATCGTGTAGGCCTTGGTCAGGATGCCGTTGGCGGTACTTCCAAGCACCTGGGCAATGTCGTTGCCCCCGGCCGCGATCTGGCTGGCCGGCATGGCCTGGTAGCTCGGCGCGGGACCATTGCCGCCCGCAGCCGGGGGCGCACTCAGCGGCAAAGGCCGGAGCAACTGGCGCAGGCTGGGCGCCTCGCCGGCCGACGCGCTCTTGGGGATCGGTGGAAATTCCGCCTGCGCGACCTGGGCGGCGGAGGCAAGGTGAACGGCCATGAACAGGACTGAACAGGCGGCACGGAACGGCGTGAATGTGACCATGAAAAGGCTCCGGAATCGGTACAGGGACGTGCTCGCTGAACACGTCCCGCGGCGTGCTGCTTATTTCTTGCCGGCGGTGCTGGCGGCGACCGCGCTCATCAAGGTCTTGAACTTTTCTTCGGTGACGAAGGTATTCCAGCCCGCAACCAGGCTGTTGTAAGCGCCCTGCTCGACTGTCTTGGCGTTGATCACGGTGGTGATGGCGGCGTTCAGCTTGACCAGTTCGGCATAGCGCGCATAGTCCGCCGTCTTCAACTGCGTGGTGGCGTAATTGCTGTAGCCCCACATGATATTGAGGTTATTCCACTCGGACGAGCCGGGCGCGTAACGTACCACCGGGGCTGGCGGCGGGGTAACCACGGGTTTGACCGGCTCGGGGGCGCGTACGGCCGGGGCGGGTGCAGGTGCCGGCGCGGCGACCGGGGCGGCAGCGGCGCCGCCGCAGGTGCCGGTCACGGTGATGCGAATCCACCTGGTGCTCGGCATGGTGCTGTCGGCATTGACGACCACGCGCACATTGTTCACGCCGGCGACCAGATAGGGCTGGGTCCAGATGGTTTTGAGCACGCCCGGGACCAGATCGATCTTGGTGTTCTGCGCAATCAGCGCGTCGTTGCTGTACAGGCGGTTGGTGGTGCCGAGCGCGGCCACCGCCGAGATTTCATCGTACTTCACGTTGAAGGCGCACTTGCCGTTCATGGCCACGAAAGCATCCTTGTCGCTGACGGTAATGGCCGTGCCGGTCAATACATTGGTGCCGAGCTTGCCCTGCTGGATGATGGTGCCGCCGTCCGGCTTAACGATGCGAAAGCTCTCGCCCAGCTGCGGGCCGGCGGCCGGCGTACTGACGGCGCTCGCCGGTGCCGCGCCGGCGGTAGCGGTGGCGGCGGGGGCGACGGCGGGCGAGCCGAAATTGGCGGCAAGGGCGCTGGCGGCGAAGGTGGAAGCGATCAGTGCTGCAATAACGGTGCGTTTCATTTGGAACTCCTTGATGGTGGTGGTTAAGGTTGAAAGTTCCAAACCACATGTGGTGTTGGCGGCCCGGCTGCCGTATGCGTCGTGATGCGAAACGCACTTAGGCCCGTGGCTTTGCGCCACCCGCTTTCGCGGGCTTTGCCCTTTCAACTGGTCGTTTGTGTTTGCCTGCACAGACCATATTGCAAGCGGCGTGCCAAGGCATTGCGCGGCAAAACGCGTGGTAAAGTGATATTGGCCGTTAGAATTTTGTCAGTCGACTTGTCTGCCGGACCATGTCGGCGACGCGAAATGTCACATGGGCCACTCGGTAGCGGTATCCGGTTGACAATTTCTGTCTTTACAGCTTCGCGAGGGATGCAATGGCGGGATCAGGTGGATGGTTGTACTGGGCGCTGATGTCGGCGGTGTGCGCGGCATTGACCGCCATCTTTGCCAAGATCGGCATACAAGGGGTCGACTCCGATCTCGCCACCCTGGTGCGCACCGCCATCATCATGGTCGTGCTGACGCTGTTCGTCGTGTACGCGGGCAAATGGTCGAACCCGCTGGCGCTCTCCCCCAGGACCTGGCTGTTTCTCGTACTCTCGGGCCTGGCGACCGGCGCCTCGTGGGTTTGCTACTTTCGGGCGCTGCAGCTGGGTGAAGCGTCCAAGGTTGCACCGGTCGACAAGCTCAGCCTGGTGATGGTCGCCGTGTTTGCCACCATCTTTCTAGGCGAACGCCCTTCCCTTCGCGACTGGACCGGTATCGCGATGATTGGCGGCGGGGTTCTGGTGCTGGCATTGCGGCGTTGACGCCGCATCCGCGCCGGCGTCATCTATATAGTCTGCTCAGACCCGCTCGATAATGATCGCCAGGCCCTGTCCCACACCGATACACATGGTGCACAGTGCGTAGCGTCCGCCGGTACGGTGCAGCTGGTACATGGCGGTCGTCACCAGCCGCGCGCCGCTCATGCCGAGCGGGTGGCCCAGTGCAATCGCACCGCCGTTCGGATTGACGCGCGGATCCGTGTCGGACAGCTTAAGCATGCGCAACACCGCCAGCGCCTGGGCCGCAAAGGCTTCGTTCAACTCGATCACATCCATCTGCGCCAGAGTCAGGCCGGCCTGAGCGAGCAGCTTTTCCACCGCCGGCGCCGGTCCGATGCCCATCACCTGCGGCGCCACCCCGGCGCTGGCCATGCCGACCACGCGGGCCCGCGGTATCAGGCCATTGCGGGCGGCAGCTTCGCCGCTGGCAAGAATCAGCGCACAGGCGCCGTCGTTCACGCCCGAAGCATTGCCGGCGGTGATGGAGCCGTCAGCGCGCACCACGCCTTTCAGGCGCGCCAGCGATTCCAGGGTGGTGGCACGCGGATGCTCGTCGACACTCACGCGCAGCGCCTCGCCCTTCTTTTGCGGGATCACGACCGCAATAAGTTCATCGTCGAAGCGCCCGTCGCGCTGGGCGGCGGCGGTCTTTTCCTGGCTGGCCAGTGCGAAAGCATCCTGATCGGCGCGGCTGATCGCATAGTCGGTGGCGACGTTTTCGGCCGTTTCCGGCATTGCATCGACCCCGTACAAGGCCTTCATGGCCGGGTTCACGAAGCGCCAGCCGATGGTGGTGTCCTGCAACTGCGCCACACGCGAAAAGGCCGAGTCGGCCTTGCCCATGACGAAGGGTGCCCGCGTCATCGATTCCACGCCGCCGGCGATCATCAGGTCGGCATCGCCGCAGCGGATCGCGCGCGCCGCGCTGCCGACCGCATCCATGCCCGAGCCGCACAGGCGGTTCACGGTCGAGCCACCTACCGACTGCGGCAGCCCGGCCAACAGCGAGGCCATGCGCGCCACGTTGCGATTGTCCTCGCCCGCCTGGTTGGCGCAGCCGAAAATGACGTCGGCAATGGCGCCCGGGTCCAGTTGCGGATTGCGCTCGATGAGGGCGCGCAGCGGCATTGCCGCCAGGTCGTCGGCCCGCACATCCTTCAAGGCTCCGCCATAACGCCCGATCGGGGTACGCACCGCATCGCAGATAAACGCGTCGATCATGCCGCACCTCCGGTCTGGTTAATCAGTGATACCGCGGTGACGGCCTGCAGTTCCTCAAAGCTCAAGCCCTCGACGATCTCGCGCACGGCCAGGCCATCGGCGGTGACATCGATCACCGCCAGGTCGGTGTAAATGCGCGACACGCAGCCGATGCCGGTCAGCGGATAGCTGCATTGGCCGACGATCTTGCTGTCACCCTGCTTGGTCTGGTGCTCCATCATCACGAACACTTGCTTGGCGCCGATGGCCAGGTCCATGGCGCCGCCGACCGCCGGAATCGCGCCCTTCGCGCCAGTATGCCAGTTGGCCAGATCGCCCCGTTGCGACATCTGGAACGCGCCTAGCACGCAGATGTCGAGGTGGCCGCCGCGCATCATGGCGAACGAGTCGCCGTGGTGGAAATAGGCGCCGCCGCTGAGCAAGGTCACCGGCTGCTTGCCCGCGTTGATCAGGTCTTCGTCTTCCTCGCCGGGCGCGGGAGCCGGTCCCATGCCGAGCAGGCCATTTTCGCTGTGCAAAAACACTTCCCGTTCGCGCGGCAAGTGATTGGCCACCATGGTCGGCAGGCCAATGCCGAGGTTCACGTAAGCGCCTTCCGGCACATCCTGGGCGACCCGCGCCGCCATCTGATCGCGCGTCATCCGCTTCATGCCTTGCCTCCTTGCGCGACGATGCGCTGAACAAAAATGCCGGGTGTAACGATGTTCTCGGGATCGAGCTGGCCCAGCGGCACCACTTCGTTCACCTGGGCGATGGTGACCTTGGCGGCCATCGCCATGATCGGGCCGAAATTGCGCGCGGTCTTGCGATACACCAGATTGCCCCAGCGGTCGCCCTGGTGCGCCTTGATCAGCGCGAAGTCGGCGTGGATGGGCGATTCGAGCACGTAATGGCGGCCGTTGATCAGACGGGTTTCCTTGCCTTCGGCCAGCAGGGTGCCGTAGCCCGTGGGCGAGAAAAAGCCGCCGATGCCGGCGCCCGCGGCGCGGATGCGCTCGGCCAGGTTGCCTTGCGGCGTCAATTCGAGTTCGATTTCACCGGCGTGATAGAGCGCATCGAAATGATGCGAATCGGCCTGGCGCGGAAACGAGCAAACGATCTTGCGCACGCGCTTGGCAGCCAGCAAGGCCGCCAGGCCGGTGTCGCCGTTGCCGGCATTGTTGTTCACGATGGTCAGGTCGCGCGCGCCCTGGGCGATCAGCGCATCGATCAGCGCCGATGGCATGCCGGCATTGCCGAAGCCGCCGATCATGACGGTCGCGCCATCGTTAATGTCTGCCACGGCCGCTTCCAGCGATGGCGCTATCTTGTTTATCACCTTGCCCTCCCCTGGTGTTCGATCACCGAACTAAAGTATGATTGCCGATGAATTAAAGTTTAGTCCCGAGAGTCACGCTGAACAATATGCCGCATGCGGAATCCGTTCGGTCACCGAACACCTTTTGATTGCAGATGAAAACACCAGCCACCCCGACCATCGCCGAAGAGATTGACGCGCTGGCCGCGCCGGACTTCATGACCTCGCTTGCGCGCGGCCTCGCCGTGCTGCGCGCCTTCAGCGACCAGCGCCGCAGCCTGACCATGGCGCAGATCAGCCACAAAACGGGGATCCCGCGTGCCGCTGTCGGCCGCTGCCTCAATACGCTCAAACAACTGGGTTATGCGGAATCGGACGGCAAAGCATGGACGCTCAAGCCGAAGGTGCTAACCCTGGGCTATTCCTACCTGTCATCGACGGCGCTGACGGTATCGACCCTGCCCTACCTGAACCAGATCAGCCGCACGGTCAACGAATCGTGTTCGCTGGCCGTGCTGGACGAAGGGGAAATCCTGTACGTGGCGCGCGCGGCGACCTCGCGCATCATGTCGGTGGCACTCAATACCGGCAGCCGCTTGCCGGCGTATTGCACGTCGCTCGGGCGCGTGATGCTCGCGCACATGGATGCGCAAGACCTGGACCGCTATTTCGCATCGGTGGAATTGAAGGCGTTCACGGACAACACAATCGTGTCGGAAAGCCGCCTGCGCGAGCTATTGCTGAAGGTGCGCGAGGACGGCTACGCCATCGTCAATGAAGAACTGGAACTGGGCCTGCGTTCGATCGCCGTGCCCGTGCGCGGCGCCACCGGATCGGTGGTGGCGGCGCTGAATGTGAGTGGGCAGGCGGCGCGCATTCGCGCCGACCAGATGCGGGCAAGTTATCTGCCCGCACTGGAACGCGGCGCGAAGGAGCTGGCGATCCTGCTGCCCTGAACGGCTTACGACGCTTCTTTCAACTGCTCCAGGATGGCCGGATTTTCCAGCGTGGAGACGTCCTGGGTGATGGTCTCGCCTTTGGCCAGCACGCGCAGCAAGCGCCGCATGATCTTGCCCGAACGCGTCTTGGGCAGATTGTCGCCAAAGCGGATTTCCTTCGGCTTGGCGATCGGACCGATTTCCTTGGCCACCCAGTTACGCAATTCCAGCGCCAGCTTCCTGGCTTCGTCCCCGGTCGGCCGGGCCTGCTTGAGCACGACGAAGGCGCAGATCGATTCCCCGGTGGTCTCGTCCGGCTTGCCGACCACGGCCGCCTCGGCCACGATCGGATTGGCCACCAGCGCCGATTCGATCTCCATCGTCCCCATGCGGTGGCCCGACACGTTCAACACATCGTCGATGCGGCCGGTGATGGTGAAATAGCCGGTTTGCTTGTTGCGGATGGCGCCGTCGCCCGCCAGATACATGCGCCCGCCCAGCTCATCCGGGAAGTAGCTGGTCTTGAAACGCTCCGGATTGTTCCAGATGGTACGGATCATCGACGGCCAAGGACGCTTGACCACCAAAATGCCGCCCTGCCCGTTCGGCACATCCTGGCCGGCTTCATCGACAATCGCCGTCATGATGCCCGGCAGCGGCAAGGTGCACGATCCCGGCACCATCGGCGTGGCGCCCGGCAGCGGCGAAATCATGTGGCCGCCCGTTTCGGTCTGCCAGAAGGTATCGACGATCGGGCAGCGCTCCTGGCCGACATTCCTGTAATACCACATCCAGGCTTCCGGATTGATCGGCTCGCCCACCGAACCCAGCAGGCGCAGGCTGGACAGGTCGGAATTTTTCGGATGCACCTTCGGGTCCACATCGGCGGCCTTGATCAGCGAACGGATCGCGGTCGGCGCGGTATAGAAGATGGTGGCCTTGTGCTTGGCGATGGTGTCCCAGAAGCGGGCCGCGTTCGGATAGGTCGGAATGCCTTCGAACACGATTTGCGTGGCGCCGACGGCTGTGGGGCCGTAGGCAATGTAGGTGTGGCCGGTCACCCAGCCGATGTCGGCGGTGCACCAGAACACATCGGCCGGCTTGAGGTCGAAGGTCCACTTCATGGTCAGCGCGGCCCACAGCAGATAGCCGCCGCTGGAGTGCTGGACGCCCTTCGGCGTGCCGGTCGAGCCGGACGTGTAGAGAATGAACAGCGGATGTTCGGCATCGACCCATTCCGGCTCGCACTCGGCCGCCTGATTGGCGACCAGGTCGTGCAGCCAGAGATCGCGCCCCTCCTGGAAGGCGATGTTGCCGCCGGTGCGCTTGTAGATGATGACATCCTTGACCGAAGCGCAGCCGCCCAGCGCCAGCGCCTCGTCGACAATGGCTTTCAGTGGCAGCTGCTTGCCGCCGCGCAGTTGCTCGTCTGCCGTGATGACGGCCACGGCGCCCGCATCGATGATGCGTTCCTGCAGCGACTTGGCCGAAAAACCGCCGAACACGACCGAATGGGTCGCGCCGATGCGGGCGCAGGCTTGCATGGCGGCGATGCCTTCGATCGACATCGACATGTAAATAATGACGCGGTCGCCCTTCTTGATGCCGCGCGATTTCAGGCCATTGGCGAATTTGCAGACGATGCCGTGCAGTTCGCGGTAGGTGGCCTTGGTGACGCTGCCGTCATCGGCTTCGAAGATCACCGCGGTTTTTTCCGCGTTGCCATTGGTGAGATTGCGGTCCAGGCAGTTGTACGACACGTTCAACTGGCCGTCGGCAAACCACTTGTAGAACGGCGCATTCGATTCGTCCAGCGTTTGGGTGAATGGCTTGTGCCAGTCCAGGTTTTCGCGCGCCAGGCGCGCCCAAAAGCCTTCGTAATCCTTGGCCGCCTCGGCGCACAGGGCCTGGTAGCCGTCCATGCCCGACACGGCCGCCTTGGCGACGAATTCCGGTGGCGGCGCGAACACGCGATTTTCCTGCAAGCCGCCGTTTTCCTGCTGAGTCTCTGTAACTGCCATGCTGGTAGTCTCCATCAGTGTTTTGTTTTGCTAATACGATAGACGCTATCGCTTACTGCGCCCTTACACTTTGCACATCCCTAACACTGATACTACAACAACGATCACATTGGCCGGCGCGGCAATCGCGACGATGCGTAACGGACGCGTGTAAAATGACGGATTGAAATTTTCTTGGCGCAGGCCGAAGGTTTCGACAGCATCCTTATCACTCAGCGAGAAACGTCATGACAGTCATCAAGCAGGACGACCTGATCGAATCGGTCGCCGCAGCGCTCCAGTACATCAGCTACTACCACCCGGCCGACTATATCCAGCATCTGGCGCGCGCCTATGAGGCCGAGCAAAGCCCCGCGGCCAAGGATGCGATCGCCCAGATCCTGACCAATTCGCGCATGTGCGCCGAAGGCAAGCGCCCGATTTGCCAGGACACCGGCATGGTCAACGTGTTCCTGAAAATCGGCATGGGCGTGCGCTTCGAGGGATTCACCGGCACTGTCACCGACGCCGTCAACGAAGGCGTACGCCGCGCGTACAACTTCGCCGACAACAAGCTGCGCGCCTCGATCGTGGCCGACCCGCAGTTCGAGCGCAAGAACACCAAGGACAACACCCCCGCCGTGGTTCACATGGAACTGGTGGAAGGCAATACCGTCGATGTCGGCGTCGCGGCCAAGGGCGGCGGTTCGGAAAACAAGACCAAGTTCGTCATGCTCAACCCGTCCGACTCGCTGGTGGACTGGGTCCTCAAGACCGTGCCCCTGATGGGCGCCGGCTGGTGCCCGCCGGGCATGCTGGGCATCGGCATCGGCGGCAGCGCCGAAAAAGCCATGCTGCTGGCCAAAGAGTCGCTGATGGAAGACATCGACATGTACGAGCTCAAGCAGCGCGGTCCACGCAACAAGACCGAAGAACTGCGCATCGAGCTGTGCGACAAGATCAATGCACTGGGCATAGGCGCGCAAGGCCTGGGCGGCTTGACCACCGTGCTGGACGTAAAGATCAATATGTACCCGACCCATGCGGCCTCCAAGCCGGTGGCGATGATCCCAAATTGCGCGGCGACCCGCCACGCCCACTTCGTGCTCGACGGTTCCGGCCCGGCCTACATCGAACCGCCAAAACTGTCCGACTGGCCTAACGTCAGTTGGGCGCCGGACACGGAAAAATCCAAGCGTGTCGACCTCAACAATCTCACCAAGGAAGAAGTCGCCTCGTGGAAGCCGGGCCAGACCCTGCTCCTGAACGGCAAGATGCTGACCGGCCGCGATGCCGCGCACAAGCGCATCCAGGACATGCTGGCCAAGGGCGAGAAACTGCCGGTGGACTTCACCAACCGCGTCATCTACTACGTCGGCCCGGTCGACCCGGTGCGCGACGAAGCTGTCGGTCCGGCAGGCCCGACGACCGCGACGCGCATGGACAAGTTCACCGACATGATGCTGGAAAAGACCGGCCTGATCGCCATGATCGGCAAGGCCGAGCGCGGACCGGTGGCCATCGAATCGATCCAGAAGCACAAATCGGCCTATCTGATGGCCGTCGGCGGCGCGGCTTACCTGGTCTCCAAAGCCATCAAGAGCGCCAAGGTGCTGGGCTTTGAAGACATGGGCATGGAAGCGATCTACGAGTTCGAAGTGACCGACATGCCGGTAACGGTAGCGGTCGATTCCAACGGTACCTCGGTGCACAACACCGGACCGAAGGAATGGGCAGCCAAGATCGAAAAACTCAGCAGCGTCGGTGAAATTCCGGTCGCCGTGAAGTAAAAGATGCGTCATCCCCGCGCAAGCGGTGAGCCCATGTAGACGTGTCGCCCCCGCGAAAGCGGGGGCCCCATTTCCCTCCCCGCACCCACCATGCCAGACAGCACCAACCCCATCGGCGTATTCGATTCCGGCGTCGGCGGACTGTCGGTGCTGCGCCACATCCGCACCCAGCTCCCGAACGAACATCTGATGTACTTTGCCGATTCCGGCTTCGCGCCGTACGGCGACAAGCCGGAAGAGGTCGTGGCCGAACGTTCGCTGGCCATCGCCGGGTTTCTGATCGAACGAGGCGCCAAGGCGTTGGTGGTTGCCTGCAACACCGCGACCATCGCCGCCATCAAGCTGCTGCGTTCGCACTATCCAGACATGCCGATCGTAGGCGTGGAACCGGGCCTGAAACCTGCCGCGGCGGTGTCGCTCAACGGCAAAATCGGCGTGCTGGCGACCTCGCGCACGATCCGCGGCGAAAAATTCCTCCTGCTGCGCGACCAGATCGCCGCGTCGACCCAGGCGCAATTCCTGCTGCAAGGCTGCAGCGGGCTGGCCGATCAGATCGAACTGGGCGAACTAAACACGGACGCCACCCGCGCCATGCTGGAGCGCTACATCGTGCCGTTACTCAATGGAGGCGCGGACACGCTGGTGCTCGGCTGCACGCACTACGTTTTCGTCCAGCCTGCCATCGAAGCGGTGATCGCCGCCGCGACCACGCGCGAGGTGCTGCTGGTGGACACGGGCGAAGCGGTGGCACGGCGCCTGGTCAGCCTGCTGGGCGAGGCCGGCCTGCTCAATCCGGGCAACGGGGCGGTACCGCGCCTGCATGGCTTCACGACCGCCAGCGCGAGCGCCTTGTCGACGGCATTCACCAGCCTGCTTGGGCTGGCGGCACCGGTGGCCGAAGTCGAGATCGGCGGCAAATAAGCAGGTCTGCAATTAGATTTGCCAGTTCCGCCAGAAGTTTGTATAATTTCGAGCTGTCCCGGCAACGAGACAAAAGTAAGACAGTGGTGGCTGTAGCTCAGTTGGTAGAGTCCAGGATTGTGATTCCTGTTGTCGTGGGTTCGAGCCCCATCAGCCACCCCAAAGAATGCCCTGCAATATCAAAGAGTTACACGCGATGAGCCTGTAGCTCTTTTTTTATTTTTGGAAGATGAATTCCATTTTTTGGAAGATCCCTACAATCGGCGCCGGCCGGGCTGCCTATTTGCGCGGCCAAAACCAATCCTCGGGCGTGCGCTTGACCTTTCGCCGAACTCCTATTGACCCGCGCTAAGTTGGCGTAGAGAAATTTCTGCAACGATGCCTCCTCAACACAACGGAGGCATCATGGCATCGGACTTCTACCTGCAGCTCGACAGTATCAAGGGTGAGTCGGCAGATTCGCGGCACGCCGGCTGGATTGAGTGCACGTCGGTCAACTGGTCGATCACACAGCCGAAGAGTGCGACCGCGTCGACAGGCGGTGGCCACACTGCGGAACGCGCAGAGCTTAGCGACATCAGCATCCACAAACTGGTCGACCTAGCCTCGCCTATCCTGGCGCAAGCTTGCGCGTGCGGCAAGACGATCCCGAAAGCGCGGCTCGAGATGCTGCGTGCCGACGGCGACAATGAGCCGGTCAAGTATTTCGAGGTCGAACTTGAGAACGTGCTGATTGCGCACATCGCACCCATCTTTACCGGCGGCTTCCCGACCGAGAACGTGGGCCTGAAGTTCTCGAAAATCCGCTGGAAGTACACGCAGCAAAAAATCGGCGGCGGCGCCAGTGGAAACACAGCCGGCGGCTGGGATCTGGCGACGAACAGGATTGCATGATGCGCGCCATGATCATTTTAGGCTTGGCGCTGCCAATTATGACGCAGGCTGCGCCAATGGCCTACTACTTCGACCTGACCGGCGACCAGTTCGTGCAGATGATGTCGCACCCAGAGCCGTTGAGCCCAGAGCACTACATGGACCGCGAAAAGGCCTACAGCTACCTGGACGGCGCCAAGGACGCGATGATCGGCACAGCCTGGTGCCCGCCGCAGGCGCGCAAGACGTTCGCGCTCGCCTACGACGCCGCCGACTACATCAAGACCATTCCGACGGAGCGTAGAAAGAAAAATGCGGCCGTGCTGCTGCTCGAATTCCTTGGCAGGCAATATCCATGCGCTGGAGCCCGTCAATGAAGCCGCCGCTGTATACCGTGGTGCATAGCAACTACCCGACGCGCGACCAGTACTTGCGTGGCCAGCTGCTGGAGTTGCTCGGCTGGGATGACCTGTTGAACAACTCGGCCTTCGAGGATACGTGTGCGATGCGCATGAGTTACGCGCTGGCGCGCTCTGGCGTGACGCTGGCAGGCGCACGTATGACTGGCAGAGGCAAGACGGTCAGCGGCCAGCCTATCGAGCCCGGGCAACGTGATCTGTCAAATATTCTGCGCCGGCTTTGGGGTGAGCCGGAAAAGTACCGGAGCGAGGAGGTGGCGCGAGCCGGCATCGGGAAGCGCGCGGGCGTAATCTCGTTCTTCCGAATCCACTCTGGAGTCAACCAAGGGCACATTGACTTGGTGGAACCGCGTTCGAACGGATTTTCAGAGTGCTCGATGCAATGCTACTTTAAGGCGAAAGAAATCTGGTTCTGGCCGCTGCAGTAGTCTTGCCGGCATGTCCGCGCCATCCACAGGACAAGGCCAAGGCCGAATCGGCAGTGCAGATCGTAGAGCGCTGGATCATGGCGCGCCTGCGTCACCAGAAGTTCGACAGCGTGCACGAGGTCAATCAGGCTATGGCGCCGTTGCTTACACGGCTCAACGAAAAGCTGTTCCAAAAATTGTCAGGTAGCCGCGCCAGCACGTTCGCCGAGATCGATGCGCCAGCCTTGCTGCCGCTGCCGCTACAGCGCTACGAAATGGCGCACTTCAAGACCGTCAGGGTGCATATCGATTACCACGTCGAAATCGAACGCCACCGCTACAGCGTGCCGCACTCGCTGGTCGGCCAAACGCTCGAAGCACGGATCACGACGGCCGTGGTGGAGTTGATGCACAGGGGCCAGCGCATCGCCAGCCATGCCCGCAACAGCCGCCAAGGCGGCTTCACCACGACGGCCACGCACATGCCTGCTGCGCACCGTGCACACATGGAGTGGACGCCGACCCGGCTGATCCACTGGGGCCAGAGCATCGGCCCGGCGACGGCCGAAGCGGTGACGCGGCTGATGGCTGAGAACAAGCACCCGGAGCATGGCTACCGCGCCTGCCTTGGCCTGCTATCGCTGTCCAAGCGATATGGCAAGGTGAGGCTGGAGGCGGCCTGCATGCTGGCCCTGCAGATCGGCGCCTGCCAGTACCGCCACGTGCGCGACATCCTCACCAACAACCGCGACCAAAGCGCGCCGACCACCACCAGTGAATGGGTCAGCCCCGACCATGCCCACGTCCGCGGACCTGGCTACTACCAATGAGGAACGACGAAATGATGATGCACACCACCTTGGCGCAATTGCGCACGCTGAAGCTGGACGGTCTGGCGGCCGGCCTTGAAGAACAACTGGCACAACCTGGCATGGCCGCGTTGAGCTTCGAGGAGCGCGTGGCGCTGTTGATTGACCGCGAGGTCCACGCCCGCAATGACCGCAAGTTGGTGCGGCAGCTGAAGAACGCGCACCTCAAGTACGGCCAAGCTGCGATCGAGGATATCGACGCGCGCTCCGGGCGCGGCATCGACCGCCGCGAGGTGATGAGCCTTGCCTTGGGCGAGTGGGTTAGCGCCGGCCACAGCGTCTTGATCACCGGCCCGACCGGCGCGGGCAAGACGTGGCTGGCGTGCGCGTTGGCGCAGTACGCCTGCCGGCGTGGCTACAGCGCGATCTACCAGCGTGTACCCCGCTTGCAGGAAGAACTGCGCATCCGGCACGGCAGCGGGGCCTTCGGCAAATGGCTGCTCCAGCTGGCCAAAACTGACGTTCTTATACTCGACGACTGGGGCATGGGCGCCATCGACAGCATGACGCGCTCGGACCTGCTGGAGATCATCGACGACCGGGCCGGCAGCAAGGCGACGATCATCACCAGCCAGCTGCCGGTCGAACACTGGCATGCATGGATCGGTGACGCCACCATCGCCGACGCCATCCTGGACCGCATCATGCAGCGCAACCACCGATTTACCCTGACTGGCGACTCGCTGCGCGCTCTACGACCTAAATCCCGCAAAAAGGAGATAAATATCGACCCATCGTGACCGCACCGACTACAATTTAACCGCGTAACACCATCTCATGCGCAAGTGGGCGCGATAGACCGGAATGGGTGGGCACGTTCACCGAAATACGCAATTCACGCAGACCTTTGGATGAGACCTCTACCAAGAACCCGTACACTTGCCCCTCCCCACTTCTCGCTGATGTACTAATACCACTTGCAAAAAAGTAACTGTTGAGTGTACATTCAGGTCGTTTTCCCCTCTGGTGAGAGACCTCATGACTCAACAATTGACCGTACCCGTAACGAAACTCGACCTCGATCTGCAAAACCCGAGATGGCCGCCACAAACCAGCCAGAGATTGGCGCTAGAAAAGGTCTTGCTATCGAAGATGGCAAAATCGCTGAAATTGGCGGAACATATCGTCGAGTTCGGACAGAATCCGATAGATGTCATGGCGGTTCTACCTGGCGAATCTGGCCGATATACGGTCCTGGAGGGTAATCGCCGGTTTGCCGTGCTTCGCGTATTGAACAAACCTGTAATGCTCGATTCGCTTCCCGATGCACCTGGCGTCCCAGCGTTCGTGAAACGGATGAAGGCGCTTGCCAAGAAGGCACAGAGCATAAATAAAACAACCGTTGTACCGTTCGATTCTCGCGAGAGCGCGGGCATCTGGATCAATCTAAAGCACACTGGCGAAAACGACGGCGCGGGAACGGTTATGTGGGACGGTCCAGCTCGCGCCCGCTTCCGTAACAATGGGGATGTCGGTCTCGCGCTCTTGGACTTCGGGAAACTGCATGGTTGGTTCGACGAAGAGGACCTAAGTCCAAAAGGGAATCCGTTCCCAATTTCTACCTTAAATCGATTGTTAGGGGATCCTGGCGTACGAAGTGCAATGGGCTTGGATATCGTTGACGGCGCTCTGTTCGCTGCGGTTCCCGTGCCGGCCTTGGAAAAGGTCGTAAGACACGTGGTGAATGATCTGGCGACAGGTAACTGGAATGTTACAAGCTTGAAGCTAAAAGGCGACCGCAAAGGGTATGTCGAACAACTCCCACCAAGCATACTCCCGACGGAAGGACCGCCTGTTCAGAAATGGCGAGTCGACGTTGATACTGAGCCAAAGGAAGAGATCGTACCGCCCAAATTGAAGCGTAAAGTAAAGACAACAAAACGCACTGCTTTAATTCCCAAAGACTGGGTTATCACGCCAGATCCAGCGAGCCCCAGGCTTGAGAAAATCTATCATGAACTGCGTTCGCTGAACGTCGAACAGCACCCAAATGCCGTCGCTGTTCTACTCCGTGTTTTCATTGAACTGTCGCTTGATGATCTTATTGCTCGCGAATCCATCCACATCCCTAAATCGGGAAAGAAACCGACGCTGGCAGAAAAATGCACGGGTGCTGCATCATTTTTCAAGTCGCGCAGCCAGCTCGACCACAATCAGGAGAGCATCGTCAAACGTTTGGTGGGTGACAACACCGATCCGCGTGCAGATGCGTCAAGTATAACGACATTGCACGGTTTCGTTCACAGCCGCCGCGGGCATCCGATTCCGTCCGAACTGATGCTCATTTGGGACAACATCTCAGCCTTTGTCAAACTCGCGGCAAACGCGTGAACAGGCTGGCCAGCAGATCCATTTGCCTGTAGAGTAGCGAAAAACATAGGAGCAGTTGTGTCAAGTAGCTACCATTCCCCTCTTCGATATCCCGGCGGCAAGAACAAGCTAACAAACTACGTAAAGGCATTATTCCGTCATAACGACCTCATAGGTGGCGAATATGTGGAAGCATATGCCGGAGGCGCTTCGATTGCCATTGAGTTGATCATCCAAGAATTTGCATCACACGTGCATATCAACGACCTTGATCGGTCGGTCTGGGCGTTCTGGCATTCAGTACTCACGCGACCTGAGGAATTATGCCGAATGATTTCAGCCACGCCAGTCACGATGTCGGTTTGGGCCGAACAGCGCGAGGTCCAAAGTCAAAAGACCACGGTTGACCCCTTGCTGCTGGGCTTCTCCACATTCTTCCTAAACCGAACAAATCGATCTGGCATCTTGAAGGCTGGAGTCATCGGCGGCAAGAACCAAGACGGCAACTTCAAAATTGACGCCCGATTCAACAAGGATGAACTAATTTCCCGCATCGAAACCATCGCAGACCATGCGGAGTTCATTCATCTATATCAACTCGATGCGATCGACCTGATCGACAACGTCGTGTCTCAGCTCCCGGCGCAAACCCTGGTGTATCTCGACCCGCCGTACTACGTCAAAGGCGGCGACCTCTATGAGCACCATTATCGACACAATGATCACGCCGCAGTTGCCGAAGCCGCTGGACGCATCGGTCAGCATCTGATGGTGTCGTACGATGATGTGCCACAGATCCGCGAGCTGTACGCGCAATATCAGTTTGTGAGCTATACCCTCCACTACTGCGCGCAAAACAGGTATCGAGGAACGGAGGCAATTTTTCTTGGCAATACGCTCGAATGCCCTGGGCTACAAGCGTCAATGCAGGCTGCGTAAGTCAACAGTTTCCTTGGAAGATCCCGCAAATTACTACGATTCCATGATGGTTTCAACGCGTAGCACGTTCCAAAGATTCCATCCTCACACTCTTTGAAATCAAAAGGTTAGGACGTCTTGGGCATCGGATTGTGATTCCTGTTGTCGTGGGTTCGAGCCCCATCAGCCACCCCAAAGAATGCAATGTGTTTTGCGAGATAGCCACCCTTCGAGGTGGCTTTTTTGCGTCCGCCCGCCGCATTACCGATAAGCAAAAAAAACATTTCAATCCTTGGATGACCGGACAGGCAAGGCTTACAATCCCGGCATCGCCACGTCAAGGATGGGATATGCAAGCGCCAGCAGTCAGTTATGGATCCGATTCCTCTGGACTGGTCTGGGGTTTCCTGTTTGAGAGCGCGGGCGCGTCCACCACGATCGATTCCCGTGCCGCGCTCGACTGGATGGCTGACCCGGCGCGGCGCGCCAAGGGCGAATTCATCTGGCTGCATTTCAACCTCTCCAACGCCGCCAGCGAAAAATGGCTGAACGCGCATGCCAGCCTGACTGACGAATTCTACGAAACGCTGCATCAGGGTTCGCGCTCGACCCGCATCGAGCTGGCCGATGACACGCTCATTGCCGTCGTCAACGACGTAAAACACGGTTTCTCGTTCGAGCCATCCGACATTTCCACGCTATGGCTGAGCGTGTCGAAAGACGTCGTCATCAGCGCGCGCCGCACGCCCTTGCAGTCGATCGAACAGTTGCGCCAGGCCGCGCTGCAGGGCGAACTGTTTGAATCCTCGGTGGAGCTGCTCACCCATCTGCTGCGCGACCAGGCCGATGTGCTGGTCGATATCGTCCGCAACGCCGTGAAACGGGTCGACCAGATCGAAGACACCTTGCTGGCGGGGCGTACGCGTCACAAGCGCGAAGACCTGGGCGCGATGCGGCGCGTGCTGGTGCGCCTGCGCCGGCTGCTGGCGCCCGAGCCGGCCGCCCTATTCCGCTTGCTGCAACGGCCGCCCGCGTGGATGGACGAGCAGGCCACGCAGGGATTGCGCCAGTCGATGGAGGAGTTTTCGGTGGTGCTCAACGACATGTCGTCCCTGCAGGAGCGCATCAAGCTGCTGCAGGAGGAAATCGCCGCCTATGTCAACGAGGAGAACGGCCGCAGCCTGTTCGTACTGACCATCGTGACGGTGCTGGTCCTGCCGATTAACGTGGTGGCCGGCTTGCTGGGCATGAACGTCGGCGGTGTCCCGCTGACGAATCATCCGGACGGTTTCTGGATTATCGTGGCGATCGTGTTTGTGGTCACGGTCGTCGCCGGCGCGCTACTGCTGCGCCTGCCGCGCAAGTACTAGTGGCGGTATGCGCGTCAGCACCGAAATTCGATCAGGCCGCTCCACAGACCGATCATCGCGCCGCCCACGCCCCGCAGAACAAGCCGCCAGCTCGCATGGCGGGTTAACTGCTAACGAGATTAGCTGAGTTCGTAGGTGCTGTGAAGGTACGGAGCGAAGTATTGGCGAACGGCCACCTGGGTATCAGGATTGACTACCTACGCTCACGGGATCAGCTTGACGACCAGACCGGCAACAAGCGCCATCTGAAGGATTCCCACCGAAACGACCCAGCGGATCAAATCTGCCTTCGTTTCCGAAATTGATTGCTTGACCTCGCTACGCAGCGCACTGATCTCAGCCTTTACTCCGCTAAGCTCAAGAGCAACATCCGTCTTCCGCGAGAATCGCTCGACGATACTCGCATCCGCTGCACGAATGACTTCGGCTAACAGCGTGGCCTGCATTTTCGCCTGTTCAGCCGGAACACCCGCGCTGATGAGACGTTCAACCATGTTCAACGTATCGAAGGGAGTCGATGACATGAGGACCTCGTGGATGTATTTTTTCCGGCGATGACACTACGACTATAGCACCGGAGTCTCGCAGCTCGTATTTCTGTCGCCCTCGCGAACGCGCCCCCCATACCACCGCAGAGCGGCCAAGAACTCGTTTTTGCCGCTGTCCTATAGCCCCCCGCGTTCGCGAGGGCGACGGAGGTGCCGGCGCCTTGCTACTTCCTGCGCCTGTCGAGCCATTCACGCCCACCATTTTCGATCGCCCTGGCAATCACCACAGGCGGCAGGCTGTACACCGTGGCCCACGTCGCCCTTCCATCGACATCGTTGGAAGGAAAGCTGCTGGTCTCGATCGGCCAGTTATATTTGCGCTTGAGCGATTTGACGATGGCCGCCAGGGTCACGCGCCCCTGCAGCGGCGGCGAGCCGGTCTGGTCTTCGTTCGACAGCAGCACGGCGAGCACGGCGCCGCGCGCGGTGGCGACGCCGGGATAGGTGGGAAGTTTCGATCGCATGCGGGCATTCTAGCCTGCCCGCACGCGTGGGGACTCAATAACTGACGTGATAATCCTTCGGGAACTTCGCCCCCGAAAACGCCTTCTTCTGCGTCCAGTCCTGCGCAGGCGCGCTCCAGTACGAATCCGTCGCCGGCAGGCCGAGCGGCAGGAAGCTCTCGGAAGCGATGTACATGCTGCCGTTATTCGAGTACCAGTCGCCCAGTTCCGGCGCGTGGCCGACGAAGCCGATGGTCAGGAAGCCACCTTTGGTGAAATTGGTCGGATCTGCCCACACCCGGTCGTGCACCGCGCGCATGGCCGCCCTCACCTGCCCCTCCGGCAAACTGGCCGGCAGCTGCTTGCGCAAGGCCAGCAGCGCCAGCGGCTGGAAGGCCGCCGTGCGATAGGTCAGCGAACGTCCGATCGGTGGATAAGTGCCTTCCGGCGAAATGAGGCGCTCCAGGTGCTCGCCATATCGCTGCATGCGCTTCATCGCCTGCGCGCGCAGCTCCTCCGGCTTGCCGTTCCAGAACGGCCCCTTGAACTTCTCCAGCACTTCCAGGATCTCGACCAGCATCGGATACATCACATACGAGCTGTAATAATCGAAGTGGAAGGTCTCGCCATCCTTGATCCAGCCATCGCCCACATACCACTCGTTGATCTTGCGGATGGCCACGTTCATGCGCATCGGGTCGTACTCTTCGCCGATCGACATCAGCCACGCTTCGTTCATGGCCGCGAACAGCATCCAGTTGATGTACGGCGGCTCGATGCGGCGCAGCTGCTTGATCTCGGCGATGATGCGCTGCTTGGTGGCCGCGTCCAGCGGCTCCCACAGCTGCTTGGGCGCGCGCATCAGCGCGTTGGTGTAGTAGGCCGAATCGACCAGCGTCTGCGCTGGGCCTTTCCACAGCAGGCAGTCCGGGCTCTTCGGATCGACCGAGTGCACATAGCTTTGCAGCGCCATCTGCTGCAGGCGCTTGCGCGTCTTGCCTTCGGCGCTGCCATCGTCGCCCAGCGCCAGCCAGGGCGCGGCGCCGGCGATTAGCCGTCCGAAGCATTCGAGATAGGCCACGCGCTTGTCGCGTCCATCCCAGGTCGGGCTCACTTCAAGCTCGAACTTCTTGACCAGCTCCCCCTGCGACATGGCCGACAGCACCGGCTCGGCCATCTTTTGCAGCAGACCGGCCATGTACTCGCGGTCGTTGCCGCTTTTTGGCAGCACTGGTTTGGCGGTCGCCGCCAGTGCGCTCTCGCCCGCGCCCACGGTGAGTGCCGAACCGGCCAGCACCGTGCGCATGAAATTACGTCGTTCCATCGTTCTCCTCCTTGATTAAGCGCTGACCAGACGGTCGCCTACATACATACGGTATTGCTTGATACGTCCGGTAACGCCCTCTGCGCCCTGACGCGGCGTGTAGCGCACGCCCGCCACCTCCACCGATTTACCCAGATCGAGGATGATCTGGTGCGGGTGCCCCGGCTTGACGCCGTTGCCGCTGTACGCGGTATGCCAGTGGTCGGTGTTCTGGCCGTTGATGGCGTTCAGCGCCGAGCCGTCTTCCTTGGTCAGCTCCTCGCTGTCGGCGTAGGCGATGGTCCACAGCGACTGGTTCAGCGTCTTGCCGTTCTTGCCCAGCAGGGCGATCTCGGCGACCGCCGCGAAGTCCTTGCCGTCGAAGGCACTGAGCGACTCCAGGCAGAAGTGGCGCCCCGTCACCGGCGCGGCAAACAGCACCTCCTGGGTGCTGGACCCGGCCGCGAACTCGCCTTCATGCACCGGCTTGACGCCAGCGAGCAGCGGCTTGACGGTGCTCGGCGGACGCGCCAGGTCCTTCTCGGGATGGCGCTCGTCGAGTATCGGTTCGGCCAGGCCGGCGATGCGCGCATTCTGCGGGCCGGTCAGGTCGAGCACCACCACTTCGTTGCGGCCCTTTTTGATCCATGGTCCCGGCAGGTACATGGTCTGGGTCGGGCCGATGCTCCAGTAGCGGCCCAGGCAGCGGCCGTTGATCCAGACGATGCCCTGGCCCCAGCTCGACATGTCGAGGAAGGTGTCGCCGGTGCTGCCAACCGCAAAACTGCCGCGGTAAAACGACGGCCCCTTCGAGCGGCCCGCTTTCCATGTGAGCGGCGGCAGCGCGCCATCGGCGTCGAAATCGATGGCGCGGATCTGCCAGTTCTCCACCGCCTGCTCGGCGCCATCTGCCGGCACGAAAGTCACCGGACCGTGCAGGCCTTTGCGGTCGTGCACCTCGATACCGAAGTTCACCCGTGCGATCGTGTACAGCAGGATGTCGACCGTGGCCGGCTTGCTGCGCGCCGGCAGCGCCACCGAGAAGCGCTGGTAGCGCGTGTCCATGGTGCCGGCTTCCTTGCCGTCGACGTAGACCCAGGCAAGGTCGCGCACCTTGGCCGCCTTGAGCACGCCGGCCGGTCCGGCCGGCAGCGTGACGCGGTAGGCAACCAGCCCGCGGCTGATGTCGTACTGTTCGATCGGCTTGGGCGAGACGTCCTTGATCACGCGCGGCGGCAGGTTGGCAAACACCGGCGCCGATTCCTTGAGCGCGAAGGCGTCGATGGTGATGACGGGGTTCCTGGCCGGCGCGGGCGGCAGCGTTTCGCCCGGCGCCAGGTAGGGACGGATGCCTTCCCGGTAAGCCTCGAACTTGGAACCGACCCAGCCGGCTTCGCTGATCGGCGCGTCGTAGTCGTAGCTGGTGGTGTCGGGCCGGAACGGACGGTCGCAGCCGCCCCACAGGCCGAAGCTGGTGCCGCCGTGCGCCATGTACAGGCTGAACGAGCCGTTCGCCTTGAGCATGGCCTGGATGTCGATCACGGCCTTGGTGTTGTCGCCACGGCGGTGCGGCGCGCCCCAGGTGTCGAACCAGCCGGAGTAGTATTCGCCGCACATCTTCGGGCCTTTCTGCACCGAGTCCAGCACCTTGAAGGCGTTGGCCGGGTCGCTGCCGAAGTTCGCCACCGAGAACAGTTCGGGAATGTGGGTCTTGGCCACCGCGTTGGTGGGATTGCACTGGAACAGGGGCACGTCGAATTTGGCGTCGAGCAGGGCCTTGCGCATCACGCGCAGGTATTCCAGGTCTTCGCCGAAGAAGCCGTATTCGTTCTCCACCTGGACCATCAGAATCGGTCCACCGTGCGTAACCTGCATCGGCGCCAGCGCGCGGCCGACTTCGCGCATCCAGCGGGCCGCCGGTTCCACATAGGCCGGGTCGCGCGTGCGCAGGAAGGCGCCACCGTCGTGCTTGAGCAGCCACCATGGCAGCCCGCCCATTTCCCATTCGGCGCAGGCGTACGGGCCCGGACGCAGGATCACCCACAGGCCTTCCTTCTGCGCCATGCGGCAGAATTCGGCCGCGTCGCGCTGGCCGCGCCAGTCGACCTTCCCTTCGCGCCATTCGTGGTAGTTCCAGAACAGGTAGGCGCAGACGGTGTTCAGTCCCATCGCCTTGATGGCCTTCAGGCGATGGCCCCAGTACTCGCGCGGCACGCGCGCGAAGTGCATTTCGCCGCAGCGGATCTGCAGCGGCTTGCCATCCAGGAGGAAGTCTTTCGGGCCGATGGAAAAGCGCGCGGAGGCGGCGGCGAGAACCTGGCCGGACAGGGGCATCAATGCGCTGCCGGCAGCGGCTGCGGCGCCCTGGATCAGGCGGCGGCGTGGGACGTATGTGGTCATAATCGATCGAGTGTAAATACGTATCGAAAAAAACCGAAGGATGCGTGAGCACCCTTCGGCAGAAAATCCAAGGCGACGGAGACCCACTCCCGCCCTGGAGCAGTTACACGGTGCCAGTTTAGGGCGAGTCTTTACGCATCGAGGAACCTGGTCATTTCGGCTGCCGCCAGCAGGAAGGCGCCCACACCGAACGGCGCGGTCGAGTTCTGGTCGACCGTTTGCCCCGGTATGGCGCGTTCGCCGATCGGCTGGATGTAGCCGACCTTGCCGTCGGCCTGCAGCGCGATCGTACTCAGATAGCGCCAGCCTTTCATGACCACGGCAGTGTACTCGCTCTTTGCCAGCACACCGTGGTTCATGCCCCACAGATAGGCATACGTGAAGAAGGCGGTGCCGCTGGTTTCGCGGCCCGGCGCCTGGTCCGGATCGAGGATGCTGCGGGTCCAGTAGCCTTCTTCCTGCTGCACCGGCTTGAGCGCCTTGGCCATGCGCTTGAAGCGGTCCAGCATCAGCGCGTAAGCGGCGTGGTCGGGCGGCAGGTCGGCCAGCACCTTGGCCAGGCCGGCGAAGACCCAGCCGTCGCCGCGTGCCCAGAAGTCGCGCCCGCCATTGCTGGCCTTGTGCTTGGGGTAGATGTATTTGGCGTCGCGGTAGTACAGGCCCGCTTCCGGGTCGAACATCAGCCGGTCGGCCCAGGCGAAGTACTCGTGCAGCTTGTCGAGGTAGCGGCGCTCGCCGGTGATCCTGTACAGCTTCGTCATGACCGGCATGACCATGTACAGGCCGTCGGCCCACCACCAGTAATCGTTGTTCGGGGTGCTCATTTCGTGCTGCATCACCTCGATCGCGCGGGCGATCTTGCGGCGGTCCTTGACCGCGTCGAGCTGATACAGGTCGGCGTAAGTCTGGAAGCAGATCTGCCAGTCGCCGAACAGCACGTGCTCGTCGGTCTCGCCGTAGGTGTACTTCCAGGTCGACTTGTCGGCCGCCTTGGCGCCCTGCCAGCGGTTATGCTCGGCCCAGTCGTTCGAATACTTGCGCCATGCCTCGTTGCCGGTGATGGCGTAGGCCTCCATGTTGCCGGTGTGGTACGCGGCCTGGTCCCAGAACGCCCACTGCTGCGGCGCGTGCGTGCCCTGCCAGTACGTGTTGGCCAGGTTCAGCGCAGCGAGCACGCTGGCCTTGGTCGGAACGGCGCCGGAGGCACGGCCGCCGGTGACGCAACCGGTCACCAGCAGCGCGGCGCCGGCCAGCGCGGCCCGCAGGTACAGCCGCCTGCTCATGACGGGCGCGAGAGTTTGTCGTTGCATAGTCTTCGATGTAGTGTCAGTCAAGCGCGGGAACGGCCCGGGGCCGTTCCCGCTCAGGCGGCCGTATTACAGCTTGCCGCGGATGCCGATCTTGATGGTGCGGCCGTCATACTTGGCGTAGTCCATCCGGGTCGTCCTGCCGCTGCCGTACTTGCCGGTGGCGTCTTCGAAGTAGTCGTAGGCCAGGGTGTTCGACAGGTTCAGCGCATCGATCCGCAGCTCCAGGCTGTCGCTGATCTTGTAGCTGATACTGCCGTCCAGGTAGCCACGCGCCGCGCGCCAGCGGATCAGATCGTCGCCCAGGTTACGCGGGTTGTCGCCATGCAGCGAGCGGCCCTTGTAGTTGTACGACAGGCGCACCGCCAGCGGGCCTTTCTCGTAGTAGCCGGTCGCGCTGTAGGCATACTTCGGTACCGAGTTCACTTCGATTTCCTGGCCGGCGTTGGTGATCCACTTGGCGCTGTTGAACGGGTTGATGTGGGTGTAGCTGGCCAGTGCGCCCAGACCGTTGAACGGCTCCGGCAGGAAGTTGAAGGCCTGCTGGTAAGCCAGCTCGAAGCCCTTCAGGGTCTGCTTGCCCGCGTTCGAATAGGTGCGCAGCTGCATCGGCAGGTTCGGATCGACCTTGCCGTTGGCGTCCTGGAAGATCGCGCCCAGGGCGGTATCGGGCAGGCCCAGTGCGCCGAAGGTGGTGTTGACGGTGCTCGACACCGTGGCATCGGTCAGGTCTTTCTTGAAGAGCGCGGCCGACAGCACGCTGCCCGGCTGGAAGTACCATTCCAGGCTGGTGTCCAGGTTCTTCGACTGCTGCGGACGCAGGCTTGGATTACCCGCGGTGGCGGTGTTGTCGAACGGGTTCGGAATCACGGTCTGCGCGGCGATGATCGACAGCGATGCGCGCGAGATCGTCTTGCCCCACGAAGCACGCCACATCAGGTTATCGGTGATGTCGAAGGCGGCGCTCATGGACGGCAGCACGTTGCTGTACGAACCCTGCTCGTTGTTCGGCGCGTACACCAGGCTGGTGCCCTGCTGCTTGAAGTTGTCGATGCCGGTTTCGGTCTTCGAGTAGCGCACGCCGGCGTTCAGGCGCAGCTCGTGGCCGGCCACATCGCCCCTGAAGTCCGACTGGATGAAGGCGGTCGAGACCTTCTCCGTGGCGGTGAAGCTTTGCGCCGGGGTGAACGTGGCGTCGGTGTTGTACGCCAGCGGATCGAAGGTCGAGTAGGTGTAGTCGCGCGTGAAGGTGCCCCAGGCGTGCGGCCAGCCCGCGCCCATGTCGAGGTTGGAGATCGGCAGGGTGGTGGTCATGCCGTTGCGCATACCGGCATTGCCAAGGGTGTTCAGCTTGGTGGTCATGGCCGCGCTGCCGTTGCGCTTGTGGATGCCCTTGGTGGTTTCCACGAAGACCGCTCCGCCCTTCAGGTGGCCAGTCCACGCACCCGGCAGGTCGTAGTCCCAGTCCGCCACCAGGCGGCCCTGCTTGCCCTTGTCGGTTTCGCGCGTCAGGCCGGTGTTGATGCCGAAGCCCGAGTAGTTGTTCACATCGGTGTAGCTGGCCGTCGACGACATCGATGGGTACACATGGTCCGAACCGTAGTCGATGGTCGAATCGACGCCGAAGATCTGGCCCGACAGGGTGTCCTGGTAGCTCTGCGCCTTGCTGCTGTTGCTGCTCAACTGGCCGGTGATGGCCAGCTTGCTGGTGGCTTTCCACTGGCCGTTCAGGGCCACGTAGCCGAACTTGGTCTCGTCGTCGCTGTAGGTGACGCCGCTGCTGTATGAGGTGTTGCCGAAGGTTCCGGTCAGCAGATTGGTGGCCGGATCGATCTGCACATTGAGCGGCACCAGGCCGCTGTTGGCGCCCTGCCCGGCCGGCGCGGCGCGGTTGGTGGTCTTGCTGTTGCGGATCAGAATACCCATGTACACCGAGTCGAAGCTGTTCTTGAGCTTCGAGTACATGGTGTCCAGGCTCAGATTCAGCTCGGGCGTCTTGTACTGCAGGGACGACACCAGGCCGTCGCGCGTACGCTCGTTGGCTGAGCCGAAGTAGCGGTAGATGCGCGGCAGCAGCGCATTGTCGATCTGGTCACGGGTGTAGCCGGACAGGTTGGCGCGCGGATCGTCGTAGTCCAGCGCCAGCGCGAAGTTGCCCTTGACGGGATTCTGGCTGCCGCGTGCGGAGCTGTTGTAGCCGCCGGTCGCTTCGAAGCCGGACCGGTTGTTCACGCTCGTCGAGTGCGAACCGCCCACCAGGAAGCCCCAATTGCCCCAAGTGTTGGAGAACAGGGCAAAGCCGGTCGGATCGGTCTTCTTCGACATCGTGTTGTACGAGGCGGAAGCGGCATAACGGATGGTGCGCTTGGGATTGTCGAAGGGACGTGGCGACTGCATATCGACCACGCCACCCAGGCCGCCTTCGCTCAGGTCGGCCATCGGCGACTTGTAGAAGTCCACGCGGCCGAACAGTTCGGAAGCGAACACGTCGTAGTTGAAGCCGCGCTGGGCATTGCCGATGCCGCCGGTGGAAGTGGTGTTGACCGGCGCGCCGTTCAAGGTGGTGACGGTGTACTCGGTGGGCAGACCGCGGATCGAGATGCGCTGGCCTTCGGCCGAGTTTTCGTCGCGGTTCAGGATCACGCCCGGCACGCGCTGCAGCGATTCGGCCACGTTCGCTTCGGGGAATTTGCCGATGTCTTCAGCCACGATCGAATCGCGCACGCCGATAGCCTGCTGCTTGAGGTTCAGCGCTTTCTGCAGGCTGGACCGGAAGCCGGTCACGGTCACCGTGGCGACCGGTCCGGCGTTGGCTGCGTCAGGCTGCGCGGGCGCTTCCTGGGCTGCCGCTTGGGAGCCATACATTGCCGACAGTGCTACAGGCAACAGCGTGGCTAGAATCTTTTTTTTCATTGTCTCTCTCCGTGTGAACTCCAACGTCCATTCAGCGACCCATGCTGTGAACATATGGTCACGTTACCATGAGTCCACAATTTTGCAACTCGTCAATATTCGTAATTTTTAAAATAATCATCTAAGCGATTGAATTGCAAAGAAAAAATCAAGAGCAAATTTATTTTCACGAATGTGGTATCGTGACCACACCGTAGTGCCTCCGCGATAGAAATTTGCTGCACAACATTTTCTCGAAGGCACTACAATCTGCCTATCCGAGCATCGTGGAATCTCCATGCGTAAAGCGAGCAAATTAAGTGAAGTGGCCAAGCTGGCCGGCGTGTCGCCGATTACCGCCTCGCGCGCCATCCGCGGCGTCGGCTATGTGTCGGAAGCGGCGCGCGCGCGCATCATGGAAGCGGCGGCCAGCCTGAACTACACGCCGGACCTGCTGGCGCGCCGCATGCGCGGCGACAAGAGCAACCTGATCGGCGTATTCGTCAACAACTACGGTTCCGTGGTGCTGCACGAAATCATCCGCACCATCAGCGACAACGCGCGCCAGAAAGGCTACGACCTGATCGTCTTCAATGCCGAGCGCTTCGACCGGCCCGGCCGCATCGAAACCTGCGAAATGCTCAGCAAGCTGTGCGACGGCCTGCTGCTGCTGCTGCCGAACGTGAACGACGGTTACCTCGACCTGGTCAACCAGCAGCGCTTTCCCTGCGTGCTGGTCAACTTCGACGCCAAGCCGATGAACGTGCCGGTGGTGGCGGTGGAAAACCGCATTGGCGCGCGCACCGCCGTCGAGCACCTGCTCGAACTGGGCCACCGCCGCATCGGCTTCATTGCCGGCACCAACGGCACCGGCCAGAGCGGCGAGCGCCACCAGGGTTATCTGGAAGCGCTGGCCGCGGCCGGGGTGGCAGTCGATCCCGCGCTGTGCGTGGAAGGCGCCTTTACCCAGACCGGCGGCTATTCGGCCACCGAACAGCTGCTGGCGCTGGCCGAACCACCCAGCGCAATCTTCTCGGCCAACGACGAGATGGCCTTCGGCGCCATCGACGCGATCAGCAGCAAAGGGCTGTCGGTGCCGGACGACATTTCGGTGGTCGGCTTCGACGACATCCCGACCTCCAGCTATGTGTTCCCCAAGCTGACCACCATGCGCCAGCCGTACACCTCGATGGCCGAGCGCGCGGTCGACGAAGTGATCGACCTCATTCAGGGCAAGGAATTCAGCGACCGCAAAATCTCGTTCCCGATGCAGCTGATGCTGCGCGCTTCCACCGCGCCGCTGGCCAAGCGCAAACCCGGCCTGGCGTAAGCCGCCGGTCCCGCCATGAGCCGAAGCCTGCCCGCGTGGTCGCAGCGCGCGCTGCCGCTGTCGGCGGCGGGCCTGCTGGCGGTCTTCTTCTGGCTGATGGTGGGCGACCTGGGCATCGCCATCCGCGACCGCGCCGCCCTGCCCTCCGGACTGGATTTCCTGCGCCGTCATGGCGCTTCCGACACCACCACCTCGCTGCTGGTGGTCACCATTCCGGCCCTGCTCAGCGTACTGCTGGTGCCCTTCGTCGGCTACCACTCCGACCGCCACCGCGGGCGCTGGGGCCGGCGCCGCCCCTTCCTGCTGGCCGCCGCACCGGTCGGCGCGGCCGCCATGATCGGACTGGCCTTCTCGCCCACGCTGGGGCAATGGACCGATGCGCTGCTGGGCGCCATGTCGCCCGGCCTGGACGTGTGCAACCTGGCCTTCTTCTGCCTGTTCTGGACCCTGTTCGAATGCGCGTCGATCACCACCGCCGCGCTGTTCGCCGGCCAGGTCAACGATGTCGTGCCCAGCCCCTTCCTGGGGCGCTTTTATGCGCTCATCCGGGCCGTCAGCCTGAGCGTGGGCATCGGCTTCAATACCTTGGCGTTCGCGCTCCTTGACCACTACCTGTTCGAGATCCTGATCGCCATCGGCCTGCTGTTCAGCATTCCGGTGGTGCTGATGTGCATGATGCTGCGCGAGCCGCCCCGGCTCGATCCGCCGCCGGGCGGGCGCAGCCAATCGCTGCTGGTGCCGCGCGCGCATATCCTGGAATGCTTCGCGCAGCGCTCCATGCTGTGGACTTTCGCGGCTTTCATGTGCGCCGGCGTGACCTTCAACCCCTTCAACACCTTTTGCCAGTACTACGCGCAGGTGTCGGGCATCTCCAAGGCCGCGCTGGGAACCATGACGGCGACCGGCTATGCGATCTCGATCGCCAGCGCGATCGGCATCGGCTGGATGGTCGACCGCTTCGGCGCGGTGCGCATGTCGGCCCTGCTGATGGGCGCCTACCTGCTGGCCGCCGGCTGCGGCTTGCTCTGGCTGCACGACGCCTTTACGTTCCGCCTGTTCTTCCTCGCCCACGTGATCCTGTCAGGGGCATATTTCACCGCCGCCGCGTCGATGCCGATGGCGCTGTTCCCCAACGACCGCTTCGTGCAGTTCAATTCCACCAAGGACCTGATGGTCGCCGTCGCCGGCATCGTGGTGAGCAGTTTGCAGGGGCCGCTGCTGGACCTGTCCGGCCACAACTACCGCCTCACCCTGCTCAGCGCGGCGGTGTTTTCGCTGCTGTGCGTGCTGTGCCTGACGCGCTGCCGAGAGAAGGTAAAAGCAGACGTTCCGGATGGGTGGTCAACGGGAAGATAAACCAAGCGTCGCCCCCCGCATTCGCGAGGGCGGACTCGCGCGCACGCGGGGACGACGGCCGCGCACGGTGTGCGAGGCCGGCCTTCGATTACGGCGCGGCGCCTGCGCCCACACCCTTGGCGGCGTCGCCCACGATAAACACCGACATGCGCGCCGGATCGACCGCCTTGCGGAAGGCGGCGTTGACCTGCTCCACGGTCAGCCTGCCGATGGCGTCGTCGATCTTCTGCTCCCAGGCGAAGGTCTTGCCGGTGTACAGGTTCAAGGCCCATTTGTCGGCCACCGCCCGGTCCTGCGCACGGGCCTGCTGCGCCAGTTGCAGCAAGCCGCTCTTGGCGCCGGCCAATTCCTCGGCCGTGAAGCCCGACTTGAGTGCGCGGTCGAGCTCTTCGCGCACCGCCGCCGACAGCTTGTTCATGTTCTGCGGCGCGGCGATGGCGTCGATGGTGAAGCTGCTGGCACGGTCCTGGTCAGGCACGTTCACGCCCGAACCGGCGCCGTACGACAGCCCATCCTTCTGGCGGACGCGGTCCATCAGGCGCGACTTGAGCCCGCCGCTGCCGAAGATGTAATTGGCCGCCATCAGCGCCGGATAGTCGGGATCGTCCTTGGCCATATCGACGTCGATGCGCGCGCTGTAGCTGGCGTTTTCCTTGTCCGGCGTGTTCAGCGTCTCGGTCTTGGCCGTCACGTCGAAGTTCTTCCAGTCCAGGCGCTTGTAGGGCGCGCGGCTCTTCCAGTCGCCGAACACTTCCCGCGTCACCGCCGCCACCTGATCGGCGTCGAAGTCGCCCACCACCGCCAGGTCGCCTTGCGAAGCGCCGTAGAAATCGTGGTGATAGGCCTTCACGTCGGCCAGGGTGATCGCCTTGAAGGCGGCGATGTCCTCGTCGATCGTACTGGCGGCGCGCGGGTCGCCCTTCGGATAGTGGTTGAAGTGCAGGTTCTTGGCGCGCTGGGCAACCACCTGCGGCTCGTTGCGGCCAGCTTCGGTACCGACGATCATTTGCTGGCGCAGCTGCTCGAATTCGCTCTCGGGGAAGCTCGGCTCCTTGAGCATGTGGCCGAACAGGCGCAGGGCCGCCGGCAAATGCTCGCGCGTGGTGGTGAAGCTGTACAGGCTGCCCTGGATTTTGAGCTTGGTCATTTCGTCGGCCAGCTGTTCGCGCGTGTAGCGGCTGGTGCCGCGGTCGAGCATCATGCCGGCCATCCATCCCGCGCGGGATCGCCCGAACAGGCTCTTTTCGTCGCCCCAATGCAGATTCAGGCGAACGGAGACCATGGCGCCCCGGGTCTTCTTGGGCAGCAGCGCCAGATTGAGACCGCCCACCTTGCTCAGGCGGGTGCGCTTGTCGATGTTGGCCGGCGCCGGGTCGAAGTCTTCGCCAGCCTGCACGATGGCGCTGTTGGTGTAGCCGGCCAGGGCCTGGGCGGCGCTCGGCGCGGCGGCGATTTCCACGCGCGACACGTCGTCGTCGGGCAGGAAGTTACCGGCCACGCGGCTGGTCTTCTTCAGGTAGCGCGCTGCCACGTCGGCCACCTGCTGCGGCGTCACCTTGGCGTACTGGTCGCGGTTGTAGAAGAAGGTGCGCCAGTCGCCCAGCGCGATGGCGTTCGACAGCGCCACGCCGACCTGCTCAGGGTCGTTGATCATCTTCTCGATGGAGTTGGCGGCCTGGCGCTGCGCGCGCTGCACTTCCTCCGCGGTCGGCGGCTGCTTGCCGAAGCTTTCGGCGGCGGCGATCATGACGTCGCGCACCGGGTCGATGACGTCGCCCTTCTTGACCACCGCGCCCAGCAGATGCAGGCCCGGCTCGGCGCCGTTTATATTAAAGCTGAAGGTTTGTACCGCCTTGCCGGGCACCACCAGCTGCTTGTGCAGGCGGCCATTGGGGTTGTCGCCCAGGATACTGGACAGCACACCGAGCGCGGGTGCGTCGGCGTGCATTTCGGCCGGAATCTTGTAGGCCAGCGCCACCAGTTGGAAGTCGCCCTTGCGGCGCACGGTGAAGCTGCGCTCGCCGTCCTGGGCCGGTTCGACGGTCCAGAATTCGGGCAAGGTGCGCTTGGGCTTGGGCACGGCGGCAAAGGCGGTGGTGATCCAGTTAAGCGTCTTGGCGGCGTCGAACTTGCCGGCCACCAGCAGTACGGCATTGTCCGGCTGATACCAGGTGCGGTAGAACTGTTGCAGGTTCTCGATGCGCACATGCTCGATGTCGCTGCGGTTGCCGATGGTCGAGTGGCCGTTGGCGTGCCAGTCGAACGAGATGTTCTGCAGGCGCTTGAACAGCACATTGACGGGGCTGTTCTCGCCCATTTCGAATTCGTTGCGCACGACCGTCATTTCCGAGTCGAGGTCCTTGCGCGCCACGAAGGAACGCGCCATGCGCGCCGCCTCCATGCCGATCGCCCATTTCAGGTTGTCGTCGTCGGCCTTGAAGCTCTCGTAGTAATTGGTGCGGTCGGTGCTGGTGGTGCCGTTGAAACGCATGCCGCGCGTGGAGAACTGCTTGGTGATGTCGGTGTAGCCGGTGGCGCCTTTGAACAGCAGGTGTTCGAGCAGGTGGGCCATGCCGGACTCGCCGTAGTTCTCATGACGCGAACCGACCAGGTAAGTCATGTTGACCGTGACGGTGGGCTTGGACGCGTCCGGGAACAGCAGCACCTTGAGGCCGTTGGGCAGGCGGTATTCGGTAATGCCTTCCATCGACGGGCCCTGGGTCACGCCTTTGGGCAGGTCCAGCGCCAGCGCGTTGCCGCCGCACAGGATGGCTACGGCGCACATCAGCGCGCTGGGTTTATGCATACGGATCATGCGGTCCTCATTTAGGAAAAAAAGTTTTGGATATGTATGTTTATTATTACTCAGGCAATTTCGCTTGGCGCCTTGAAAATATCACCAAGATGAATATCGATAATACGCCGGAGTGATAAATCCTGCCAATAACTTTTTATGCATAGGCGATCATCCCGGCAAATCATAAAAGCAACACCTCAATTGCCAATGTTAATCCTTCGGATATAATACCGCTGCGCTGTCAATGAGAGAGACCGCGCCTGTGCATATAAACTTTTAAATAGGCTCACATGAAAACCAAATTGATCGTCGCATTGATCGCGGCTAGCGCCGCTTCGTTCGCCCAGGCACAAGCCTACATCGGCGCCAATGTCGGCCGCGCCGAACTGAAGGCAGATATCTCCGGTCTGCCTTCGGCCAAGGATTCCGCCACCGCCGCCAAGCTGTACGGCGGCTATCAGTTCAACCCGACCTTCGGTGTTGAGGGCGGCTACAATTACCTGGGCAAAGGCGAGTTGAACAACGGCCCGTCCATCTCCGGCAAGCCGGAATCGATCTACGTTGCCGGCACCGCCACCGTGCCTGTCAATCAGGAATTCGCTGTGTTCGCCAAGGTTGGCGCCGCCCGCAGCCGCACCAAACTCAATGTCAACGGTAACAACTTCAACGAATACCACAACACCGCGCTGATCGGCATCGGTGCTTCGTATGCATTGACCAAAGATATCGTCGGCGTGGTGGAATACGAAAACTTCGGCAAAATCGTCAAAGACGACGGTGGCATCCTGAAAGCCAATCTGATTTCTTTCGGCGTGCGCTACAAATTCTGATTCCCACCCGGATCGAATAAAAAAACCGGCCTTGTGCCGGTTTTTTTATATGCATGCATATCCGGATAATACTCCGGACCGCCGCTTCGCATAATTGCAACGGTGCCCGTCCCCGAGTCATGATATAAAGGCAAAGAGACCGGGAGAACTACATGGAAAACATGGATGACAACGAACGCCGCGGGGAAGACCGCCGCCAGGACCACGAGACCGCCGCCCAGGTGAACGAAGCGAGCGCACTCAAGCGTGCCTTTGGCAGCGACGCCGCCGAACGTTTCCTCAAACTGCGCGGGATTAACGACGAGGTCGCGCGCGAAGCGCTGCTGGAAAATTACGACCGGCGCCAGCAGGTGCGGCGCGCCCGTTCCGCCAGCTGAGCGGCAGGCCATTGGCGCGCCCAATCGCGCGCCACGATGGCTGAACAATGGTTATTCTTTAGATAACTAAACTAAGGAACACCATGCAGCCCTCTCCTGCCCGCCCGGTTGCGGGACTTTCGCACGCGCTCGACTACCGCGCCGATATCGACGGCCTGCGCGCCATTGCCGTCATTGCCGTTCTGCTATATCACGCCTGGCCCAACTGGTTTCATTCCGGCTTCGTTGGCGTGGACATCTTCTTTGTCATCTCCGGCTTTTTGATCACCACCATCATCGCCCGGCAACTGGAAGCGGGCCGCTTTTCGATCGGCGATTTCTACGTGCGCCGGATCCGCCGCATCTTCCCCGCCCTCACCCTGGTGCTGCTGGTCGCCCTGGCCTGTGCCTGGATGCTGCTGCTGCGCGATGAATTCCTGCAGATCGGCCGGCACGCGCTGGCCGGCGCCGGCTTCGTCTCCAACCTGCTGCTGTGGCACGAAGCCGGCTACTTCGACAATGCCGGCACCACCAAGCCCTTGCTGCACCTATGGTCGCTGGGCGTGGAAGAACAGTTCTATATCGTCTGGCCGGTGCTGCTGTGGGCCGTGTACCAGCTGCGCCTGCGCTTTCTGTGGGTGGCCGGGGCCATTTTCGCCGTGTCGATGGCGGTCAACCTGCACATGGTCGACAGCAATCCGGTGGGCGCCTTCTTTTCGCCCGTGTCGCGCTTCTGGGAGCTGATGAGCGGCGGCGTTGCGGCCTACCTGACCCTGCACCATAAGGAGCGTTTCACGCCGCATGCGCACTGGCTGTCGCTGGCCGGAGCGCTGCTGCTGGCCCTGTCGTTCTGGCTGATTTCACCCCAGGCGCTGTTCCCCGGCCTGTGGGCGCTGCTGCCGGTGGGCGGCAGCTTCCTGCTGGTCATGGCGGGCCCCGGCGGCCTGCTCAACCGCCGCCTGCTGGGACTGCGCCCGATGACGGCCATCGGCCTGGTCAGCTATCCGCTCTATCTGTGGCACTGGCCGCTGCTGTCGTTCGCCTTCATCGTGTATGGCCAGAAGCCGCCGATGCTGGTCAAGGCGGCGCTGCTGGCGGCCGCCTGCGTGCTGGCCGTGCTGACCTACCGCCTGCTGGAACTGCCGTTGCGCGCGCTGCGCGCCCGCATGCGCGTGACCTGGTCGCTGGCCGGCGGCATGCTGGCCATCGCCGTGCTGGGCGTCACGATTGCCACCGGCACCCTGCGCGAACGGATCGATACGCATGGCGCCGAAGCCTATCTGTCGGCGCTGAACGACAGCGACTTCCCGGGCCGCACGCTCACGCCGATACGCTTCCAGGGCATCGTGTTCCAGAAGGCGGCCAGCAAGGCGCCCGGGCAGACCGTGTTCCTGGGCGACTCGGTGATGCAGCAGTACGGCCCGCGCGTCGAGCACGCCATCGGCACGGCGCCGGAGCGCTACCGCTCGGTAATCTTCGCCACCGCCGGCGGCTGCCCGCCGATCGAAGGCACGGTGCGCCTGCCGCGCCTGCGCTTCCCGCTGTGCACCCAGACCACCAGGGCCGCCTATGCGCTGGCCAACAGTCCCGCCACCGACGTGGTGGTGGTAGGGGCGGCGTGGTACGGCTACTTTGCCCCGAGCCAGCACGAGCTGCTGGTCGAGGACGGCAAGACCGAGCTGGCGTTTCCCGATCCGCGCGCGCAGGAACTGGCGTACAACTCGCTGCGCGCCAGCCTGGCCAGGCTGGTTGCCAATGGCAAGAAGGTGTATCTGGTGCTGCAACCGCCCGCCGGGGCGCAGCTCGATCCGCAGTCGATGTACACCGGCTCGCGCCTGGGCGGCATCTATCCGCTCAAGCACATCGCGCCGTTCGACCTGAACGAGTACTTCACGCGCCATGCGCAGGCGCGCCAGCGTCTTCTGGACATCGCGCGCAACACCGGCGCGGTGGCCATCGAACCGGCCGATACGCTGTGCGGCAACGGCAAGTGCCCGGTGCTGGACGAGGCGGGCGTGCCGCTGTACACCGACTCGGTGCACATGCGGCCACGCTATGCGCGCGCCGCCGCCACCTTCCTCGACCAGACCATGCTGGCGGCGCCGCATCTTCAGACTGCGCGCCGGACGCAGTAGTCCAGCATCGGCCCGGTTCCGCAGCAGGGTGCGCGGAGTGCGGCGGAGGAGCAGCAGTAGAACAAGGGTGGCCAGCTACGGGGTGGCGGCGGGTGCGGCGCCGAAGCGGAGGGAATTGACGTCCCTGGACTGGTGTGTGCAGGGCGTGGAAGGCGGCATTGCGAGGTAGGACGGAGACACCGGCGCGCGTGCGCCGGTGCGTGGCATGGCAGGAATCAGTCGAGTTTCCAGGCGTAGTCCACCTTGGTCCAGGTCTGGGCCGGAGCGCCGTCCTTGGTACCGGGCTTGAACTTGCAGGCGCTGATCGACTTCAGGGCGGCCTTGTCGAGGTTCTTGAAGCCGCTGGTCTTTTCCAGCTTGGACTCGGCAACGGTTCCGTCCGGATTGACCAGGAAAGACATCGAGACCGTGCCCTGCTCCTCGTTCATCAGCGACGCCTTCGGGTACTCGGCCTTGCACTTCGCCGGTTCAAACACCGCCGGTACTTCCCCCGCATGAGTCAGGCCCGACACCAGCATGGCCACCATGACGCCCAGAAATCGCTTATTCGTAGACATACCATTCTTCCCCAGATGTGATGCAGTTCAGGCGATCAAAGCGCCCAGACGTAATTCACCTTGGTCCAGGTCTGGGCGCTTGCGCCATCCTTGGAACCAGGCTTGAACTTGCAATTGCTGATCGCCCTGACGGCGGCGTTGTCGAGGTTCTTGTAACCACTGGTCTTCTCAATCTTCGAATCGACCACGCGGCCTTCGGCGGACACCAGGAAGGCCATCGAAACGGCGCCTTCTTCTTCGTTCATCAGCGACGCTTTCGGATACTCGGCTTTGCAGGACTTGGGGTCGAATTGGGCCGGCACTTCACCTGCAAAAACGGTGCTGCCGGCGCCGGCGACAACGAGGGCTGCGATCAGACGGAATGCGCGTTTCTTCATGGTTTCGGTTTCCCCACTTATCGATATTAGAAATTTGAAAATTATTTTTTAGAACTCTTCCCACTCGTCGCTGTTAGCGGCGGCGGCAACTTTTTTCGGTTTGACGGGCGCGTCGGCCTCGGCGGCGGGGGCCGGACGTTTCAGGGCCGGACGGGCGGCCTTCCTGGCCACGGCGGCAACCGGCTGCGGCTCGAGCATGGCCGGCGCGTGCGCCATGACCGGCTGCTCGCCTTCGGCCAGCTTGAAGACGCTGACCACGTGGGCCAGTTCGCTGGCCTGATCCTGCAGGCTCTGGGCGGCGGCGGCGGCCTCTTCCACCAGCGAGGCGTTCTGCTGGGTCATGCTGTCCATCTCGATGATCGACAGGTTGACCTGCTCGATGCCGGCGCTCTGTTCCTGGCTGGCGTTGGCGATATCGCTCATGATGTCGGTGACGCGCTTGACGCTGGCCACCACTTCATCCATGGTCACGCCGGCCTGGCCGACCAGCTTGCTGCCGGCCTGGA